>NZ_DATEJS010000218.1:0-12606 GCF_035277845.1 Microbacterium sp. | reverse complement strand
TCGCGGCCGGGGCGTGCACCGTCCGCCGATGCCGCGGGCGATCGTGCGTGCGGTAGTGTCGGATGCTGGCACGCCGGTGTGGCGGAATGGCAGACGCGACCGACTCAAACTCGGTTGCCCGCAAGGGCGTGTGGGTTCGACTCCCATCACCGGTACGCAGTGGAAGAGGGATGCCCCGCGGGGCATCCCTCTTCTGCGTCACTGCACCAGGGCGGTCGCCGCGCTCGCTTTGACGACGGTCAGGTACCCCGTCTTGGAGCCGGTGACCCGCACCGTGATCGCGGTGCCGTGGTCGGCGGCGACCAGCGTGTAGGTGGCGGCGGTCGCGCCGGCGATCGCCGCTCCGTTCCGGTACCACTGGTACGCGAGCGTCACCGGCGCCGGCGTCCAGCTGCCGGGCTGTGCGGTCAGGGTGGTGCCGACCGTCGCCGCGCCCGCGATCACGGGTGTCGGAGTCGCCGTGAGCACGTTGGGCACCGCGAACGCGGCGCTTCTGCGGCTCACGGTGAGGTAGCCCGACTTGGAGCCCGTGACGACCACGGTGATCGCGGTGCCGCGGTCGGCCGTCGTGAGCGTGTACGTGGCGGCGGTCGCGCCGGTGAGGGCGACGCCGTTGCGGTACCAGCGGTAGGCCAGGGTGACCGGTGCCGGCGACCACGTTCCGGGCTTGGCCGTGAGGGTGGCCCCCGCAGTCGCCGCCCCCGTGATCACGGGCGTCGGCGCCGCCGTGAGCACCCTCGGGATGGCCAGCGCCGCGCTCCGCCGCGCCACCGTGAGGTACCCCGACTTGGAGCCCGTGACGACGACGGTGATCGACGTGCCGCGGTCGGTGGTGGTCAGCGTGTACGTGGCCGCCGTCGCGCCGGCGATCGGCGTGCCCGACCGGTACCACTGGTAGGACAGCGTCACGGGGCCGGGGGTCCACGTTCCGGGCGTCGCGGTCAGGACGGACCCCGCGGTGGCGGTGCCGGAGATCGTCGGCGTCGGCGTGGCGGTGAGCGCCAGCTTCACGACGACCCCGGCGCTCGTGCGGGTGATGCTCGTGTAGCCGGACTTGCTGCCCGTGACCCGCACGGTGATCGACGCGCCGACGTCCGTGGTCAGCGGCTTGTATGTCGTCGTGGTGGCGCCCGTGATCGGCGAACCCGCGCGGTACCACTGGTATTTGAGCGCGACCGGTGCCGGCGACCACGTGCCCGCGGAGGCCGTGAGCGTCGCGCCCGGCACGGGCGTGCCGCTGATCTTCGGCGTCGGCGTGGCGGTCAGCATCTTCGGCACCGTCACGGCGGCACTGGTCGCCGCGGCCGAGATGAGACCGGCGCGTCCGCCCGTCGACACGACGGTCAGCTGCTGGCCGGCGTCGGCCGCCACGATCTTGTGCGTCGTTCCGGTCTCACCGGCGATCGCCTCGCCGTTGCGGAACCACTGGTGGGTGATCGTGATCGGTGCGGGGGCCCAGGAGCCGTCCTTGACCGTCACCACCTGGCCGACCGCCACGGTGCCGGTGATCACCGGCTTGGCGGAGCGTGCGGTGGAGGGCAAAGCCGTCGAATCGGCGAGGATGACGGCGCCGTCCGCGGGCGCGGTCTGGTACCAGAACCCGCCGACGTAGGTGTAGAAGGACGCTGACGGCATGGTCTCGATCATCGCGCCGTCGGAGGGCTTGGCGAGCAGGAAGCCCCACGTGCCGGTGCCTCCGGCGTTGGCGAGCGTGGCGGTGCTCACACGCGTGTACGGCTGGGGTCCGCCGACGGCGCTCCAGGTCGACAGGCGCATCGCGGCTCCGCCGACGGTCCGGTACGCCGCACCCGGCACCGCCAGGTAGGCGCCGTCCGCCGGGTGGCTGCGCACGTTCTTCCAGGGCATGATCGCCGTGTCCGCGTGGGCGAACACCGCGTTGTCGATCCGGGTCGCGGTGGTGGCGCCGATGTCCGCCAGCGACGTGACGCGCAGCGGTGCTCCCCCGACGAAGACGGAGGCCGCGCCGGTCTGGTCGATGACCCGGGAGCCGTCGACCGGATATTGGCGCAGGTGGGACCACGGCCCCGCGCCGCCGGCGCCCTCGATCGCCGCGCCGTCGATCGGCTGGGCCGGAGCGCGGCCGCCGACGGCGGCCCAGGTGCTCAGGTACAGCGGTGCACCGCCGACGATCCGGTAGGTGCGGCGGTTCGCGTACTCGTACACGTAGGTGCCGTTGGCCGGGTAGGCGGCCAGGTGCGACAGGACGCCGGCACCGCCCGCGCCGCTGATCGCTGTCTCGTCGACGCCCAGCGCCGGGCGGGCACCGCCCACCGCGCTCCAGGAGGTCACGTACAAGGGGGCCCCGCCGGCGATGACGTAGATGTCGCCGGTCTGCTGGCTGGTGATGTACGTGCCGTCGACGGGCACGGACCGCATCGCGTTGAACTGGGTCGCGGTGACCCGGATGTACGGCTGCGTGCCGCCGTACGCGCTCCAGCTGCGCACGTACAGGGGCGCTCCGCCGACCATGCGGTACACGGCACCGTTGTACGCGATGAAGGCGCCGTTCGGGATCGTGCCCATGGTGCTGGTGTGGATGAAGCCGGACACCTCCGAGAGCCGGTAGGTGCGCCAGTCGAAGTCGCTGCTGCTGTTGTCTTCGGAGACGACGAAGGTGCCCGCCGAGACGTTGACCGACTCGACGTACGCCACGTGGCCGACCGGAGCGATCTTGCTCGAGTCCCACCAGGCGATGTCACCGGGCTGCGGGGTGTTCATGTCCACGGCGATGCCCTTGGCGCTCGCCTGCGAGCCCCAATCGGTGGCGTTGCCGTGCCCCGCGGTGATGAAGTCGGCGATGCCCCGCTGCTGCAGCCGGTAGGCGGCGTAGTTGGTGCAGTTGTGACCGCTGTACATGTACCAGAAGCTCTGCGTGTACACGGCCGAGTACCCGGCATTGCTGTAGCCGGCCGTGGTGCAGGCGGTGAAGCCCTTGCACATGGTGCCGTACCAGGTGAGTGCCTGGGCGGGAAGCGCCCCGGCGATGAAGCCACCCAGAACGATGGCGATGACAGCAAGCGCGCTGACGGCGCGACGTCGCGACTGACGCATTTCCCCCCACAAATCCCACAGATGGCTCTTCGTCTATCCCCAGCGACGCTGCAGTCAAGATAGCAGAATAGGCGACACGCCGCACAATATTCTCATAAATCACAACTGTCACATGTATGGGAGGCGCGCTGGACGACGAAAACGGGGATGCCGCGATGTGCGGCATCCCCGTTTCCGACGGAGCTTCGACCTAGGCGTCGGCGCGGTAGATGGGGGCGGCGCCGTGCACCGCGTCGCCCACCCGGTGGATGCGCACGTCGTTGGTCGAGCCGATGATCCCGGGAGGGGAACCCGAGATGACGACGACCTTGTCTCCCACGTCGGCGAGGTCGTGCGACATGAGATAGTCGTCGACCTGGATGAACATGCGGTCGGTGTGCGGGACGTGCTCGGCGAACGTCGAGTGGATGCCCCACGTCAGCGACATGCGGCGGAGGGTCTCCTCCAGCGGCGAGAAGGCGATCATCGGGATCTTCGGACGCAGGCGCGACATGCGGCGGGCGGAGTCGCCCGACTCGGTGAACACGCAGAGATACTTCGCCTCGATGAACTCCGCGACCTCCATCGCGGCGAGGGTGATCGCGCCACCCTGCGTGCGCGGCTTGGTGTCGAGCGGGTGGATGCGGTCGAGACCGTGATCCTCGGTGGACTCGATGATGCGCGCCATGGTCTCGACCACGACCACCGGGTACTTGCCGACGCTGGTCTCGCCGGAGAGCATGACGGCGTCCGCGCCGTCGAGCACCGCGTTGGCGACGTCGCTCGTCTCGGCGCGCGTCGGCACCGGGTTCTCGATCATCGACTCCAGCATCTGCGTGGCCACGATGACGGGCTTCGCCATGCGGCGGCACAGCTCCACCGCGCGCTTCTGCACGATCGGCACGGCCTCGAGCGGCAGTTCGACGCCGAGGTCGCCGCGGGCGACCATGATGCCGTCGAAGGCGTCGATGATGTCCTCGAGGTTGTCGACGGCCTGCGGCTTCTCGATCTTCGCGATGACCGGGATGTGGCGGCCCTCTTCGGCCATGATCACGTGCACGCGCTGCACGTCCTTGGCGTCGCGTACGAACGAGAGCGCGATGATGTCGGCGCCCGCGCCGAGCGCCCAGCGCAGGTCCTGCTCGTCCTTCTCGCTGAGGGCGGGCACGTTGACGGCGACGCCGGGCAGGTTGATGCCCTTGTTGTTCGAGACCGGACCGCCCACGACGACCTCGGTGGTCACGACGGTGTCGTCGGAGTCGATGACCCTGACGCGCACCTTGCCGTCGTCGATCAGCAGGAAGTCGCCGGGCTTGACGTCGTGGGGCAGCCCCTTGAACGTCGTGGAGCAGATCTCCTTGGTGCCGGGGATGTCCTCGATCGTGATCTTGAAGATGTCGCCGGCCGCGAGCTCGTGCGGGCCCTTGGCGAACTTGCCGAGGCGGATCTTCGGGCCCTGCAGGTCGACGAGGATCGCGACCGGCTTGCCGGCCTCCGCCGCCGCCTTGCGGACGTTCTGGAAGTTGTTCTCATGCACGGAGTAGTCGCCGTGGCTGAGGTTGAATCGGGTCACATCGACACCTGCGTCGATGATCGCGCGGACCATCTCGTAGGTGTCGGTTGCGGGGCCGAGGGTGGCGACGATTTTCGCGCGTCTCATCCGGGTGCTCCAGGGGGTTGGTTCAGAAGGGGCAGAGAAGATTTGCCGGGTTCAGCCTACGCAGGCTGCAATCCGATGGCGAGGTCGGTGGGGGCGACCGGGGACGGCAGCGACGTCTCGCCCATCAGGTAGCGGTCGACCGCGGCGGCCGCGGACCGGCCCTCGGCGATCGCCCACACGATGAGCGACTGCCCGCGACCGGCGTCACCGGCGACGAACACGCCGGGGGTCGTCGACTGGTAGTCGGCATCCCGCTGAACGTTGCCGCGGTCGGTGAACACCGAGCCGAGCTGACCGTCGATGGTGGTGCGCTCCGGGCCGGTGAAGCCCATCGCGATGAGCACGAGGTCGGCCGGGATCTCCCGTTCGGTGCCGCTCTTGGGCACGCGGCGGCCGTCCACGAACTCCGTCTCGGCGACCCGCAGGGCGCGCACCTCGCCGGCGTCGTTCGCGAGGAACTCGACCGTGGACGCCAGATAGGTGCGCTCACCGCCCTCCTCGTGTGCGGACTGCACCTCGAACACGGTCGGCATCATCGGCCAGGGCTGGTGCGCCGGGCGGTCCGCCGCCGGCTGCCGGCCGATGGCCAGGTTCGTGACGCTCAGGGCCCCCTGCCGGTGCGCGGTGCCGATGCAGTCGGCGCCGGTGTCGCCGCCGCCGATGACGACGACGTGCTTGCCCTGCGCGGTGATCTGGTTCGGCACGTGCGTGCCGGCCGTGGCTCGGTTCGACTCGACGAGGTACTCCATGGCGAAGTGGACGCCGTCGTGGTCGCGGCCCGGGATCGGGAGGTCGCGCGGCACGGTGGCGCCGGTGGCCACGATCACCGCGTCGTAGCGGGCCCGCAGGTCGCTCCACGAGATGTCGGTGCCGATCTCGACCCCGGCCCGGAAACGGGTGCCCTCATCCTGCATCTGGCGAAGGCGCGCGTCGATGTGGCGCTTCTCCATCTTGAAGTCCGGGATGCCGTAGCGCAGCAGGCCGCCGATGCGGTCGTCCCGTTCGAAGACGGCGACGGTGTGCCCGGCACGGGTCAGCTGCTGGGCGGCGGCGAGGCCCGCGGGCCCCGATCCCACCACGGCGACGGTCTTGCCGGTCAGGCGCCCGGGGGGCTCCGGCTCGATCCAGCCGTTGCCGAACGCCTCGTCGACGATCGAGACCTCGATCTGCTTGATCGTGACGGCGGGCTGGTTGATCCCCAGCACGCACGAGCTCTCGCACGGCGCCGGGCACAGCCGGCCGGTGAACTCCGGGAAGTTGTTCGTCGCGTGCAGACGCTCGCTGGCGGAGCGGCCTTCGCCGCGCCAGGTGAGGTCGTTCCACTCCGGGATCAGGTTGCCGAGGGGGCATCCCTTGTGGCAGAACGGGATGCCGCAGTCCATGCAGCGGCTCGCCTGGCGGCGGAGCACGGCCGAATCGCCCGGCTCGTACACCTCCTTCCAGTCGAGGATGCGCACGGGCACGGGGCGCCGGGCGGGCAGCTCCCGCTCGGTCACCTTCAGAAAGCCCTTCGGGTCAGCCACCCGTCACCTCCAGAATGCGGTTCCAGACGACGTCGCCGTCGGGGTCCAGTCCTTGTTCGAGTGCCGTCTGCCGGGTCTCCAGCACGGCGGCGTAGTCGCGCGGGAGCACGCGCACGAAACGATCCACTTCGACGTCGAAGTCGGCGAGCAGAGATGCCGCCAGCTCCGACCCGGTCTCCTCGACGTGCCGCGAGAGCAGGTCGCGGAGGATCTCCGCGTCGGAGGCGCCGAGCTCGCCCAGCTGCAGTTCGCCGGACGCCAGGCCCTCCCGGTTCACGCGCTCGCGGTCGAGGCGGTACACGTATGCCGTGCCGCCGGACATGCCGGCGCCGAGGTTGCGGCCCGTCTCGCCGAGGATCACGGCCAGGCCGCCGGTCATGTACTCGAGGGCGTGGTCGCCGACGCCCTCCACGACCGCGGTCGCGCCGGAGTTGCGAACCAGGAAGCGCTCCCCCACCACACCGGAGAGGAAGAGCGTGCCCTGGGTGGCGCCGTAGCCGATGACGTTGCCGGCGATGACGTTCTCGGATGCCGGGAAGGTGGCATCCCGCGACGGGCGGATGGAGATGCTGCCGCCGGACAGGCCCTTGCCGACGTAGTCGTTCGAGTCGCCCTCGAGGCGCAGCGTGATGCCGGCCGGCAGGAACGCGCCGAACGACTGGCCCGCCGAGCCGGTCAGGTCGATCTCGATCGACCCGGTCGGCAGCCCGTTCTCACCGCGCGCCTTCGTGACGTGGTGGCCGAGCATGGTGCCGACCGCCCGCTCGGTGTTGCGGATCGGCAGGGCGATGCGCACGTGGCCACCGGTCTGGATGACGTCCTGCGCGCGCTCGATCAGCTGCACGTCGAAGTGCTTGTCGAGCTCGTGCTCCTGCGGGCGCAGGTTGCGACGCGGCTCGTCGTCGGAGAACCGCGGACCGTCGAGGATCGGCGTCAGGTCGAGGCCCTTCGCCTTCCAGTGCGCCACGGCGTCCATCGTGTCCAGCAGCTCGTTGTGGCCCACCGCCTCGTCGAGCGAGCGGAAGCCCAGCTCGGCGAGGTACTCGCGCACCTCTTCGGCGATGAACTCCATGAAGTTCACCACGAACTCCGGCTTGCCGGTGAAGCGCTGCCGCAGCATCGGGTTCTGCGTGGCGACGCCGACGGGGCAGGTGTCGAGGTGGCAGACGCGCATCATGATGCAGCCCGACACGACGAGCGGCGCCGTGGCGAAGCCGAACTCCTCGGCGCCCAGCAGCGCGCCGATGACGACGTCGCGGCCGGTCTTCAGCTGGCCGTCGACCTGCACGACCACCCGGTCGCGCATGTTGTTGAGCATCAGCGTCTGCTGCGTCTCGGCGAGGCCCAGCTCCCACGGCGTGCCCGCATGCTTGAGCGAGTTGAGCGGGCTGGCGCCGGTGCCGCCGTCATGGCCGGAGACCAGGATGACGTCGGCCAGGGCCTTCGCCGTGCCCGCCGCGACCGCGCCGATGCCGGACTGGCTGACGAGCTTCACGTGCACCCGCGCCGAGGGGTTGGCGCGCTTCAGGTCGAAGATCAGCTGCTTGAGATCCTCGATCGAGTAGATGTCGTGGTGCGGCGGCGGCGAGATGAGGCCCACGCCCGCGGTCGCGTGGCGGGTGCGCGCGACCCACGGGTACACCTTCGTCGGCGGCAGCTGCCCGCCCTCGCCGGGCTTGGCGCCCTGCGCGAGCTTGATCTGCAGGTCGTCGGCCTCGGTGAGGTACAGGCTCGTCACGCCGAACCGGCCCGATGCCACCTGCTTGATGGAGCTGCGACGTTCCGGGTCGAGCAGGCGGTCGACGTCTTCGCCGCCCTCGCCCGTGTTCGACTTGCCGCCGATCCGGTTCATCGCGATGGCGAGGGTCTCGTGCGCCTCGCGCGAGATCGAGCCGTAGCTCATGGCTCCCGTCGAGAACCGCTTCACGATCGACGCGACGGACTCGACCTCGTCGATCGGCACCGGCCGGCGGACCCCGGTGCGCAGGCGGAACAGGCCGCGGAGCGTCTTGAGGTCGGCGGCCTGGTCGTCGACGAGCTTCGTGTATTCGCGGAAGATGTCGTACCGGCGCGTGCGGGTCGAGTGCTGCAGGCGGAACACCGTGTCCGGGTTGAACAGGTGCGGGGAGCCGTCACGGCGCCACTGGTACTCGCCGCCCGTCCACAGCCGCTCGTGGGCCCGCACTGCGGCATCCTCCGGGTAGGCGTAGGCGTGCCGCGCGGCATTCTCGGCCGCGATGACGTCGAGGCCCACACCGCCGAGCTTGGACTCGGTTCCGGTGAAGTACGCGTCGATGAACTCCTCGGACAGGCCGATCGCCTCGAAGACCTGGGCGCCCGCGTAGGACGACACCGTCGAGATGCCCATCTTGGACATGATCTTCAGCACGCCCTTGCCGAGCGCGTAGATCAGGTTCCGGACCGCCTTCTCGGGCGTCACGTCGGTGATGTAGCCGGCGCGCACGAGGTACTCGACGGTCTCCATCGCCAGATACGGGTTGACGGCGAAGGCGCCGTAGCCGAGCAGCGTCGCGACATGGTGCACCTCGCGCACGTCACCGGCCTCGACGATCAGGCCGCAGTTCATGCGCGTCTGCTTGCGCACGAGGTGGTGGTTCACCGCGGCGACCATGAGCAGCGACGGGATCGGCGCCAGGTCCTTGTTGGAGTCGCGGTCGCTGAGCACGATGAACTCGGCGCCGTCCTCGATGGCCTGGTCGACCTCCCGGCACATCTGCTCGAGGCGTCGCTTCATGCCCGCGGCGCCGGACTCGACGCGGTAGAGGCCGCGGATGGTGACCGACGAGCGGCCGGACAGCGACGTGTGGATGTGCTGGATCTTGGCGAGCTCGTCGTTGTCGATCACCGGGAAGTCGAGCGTCACGTTGCGCGTGTGGTCGGGACCCCACGCGAGCAGGTTCCGCTCCGGACCGAGACCGATGCTGAGCGACGTGACGACCTCTTCGCGGATGGAGTCCAGCGGCGGGTTCGTGACCTGCGCGAACTGCTGCGTGAAGTAGTCGAACAGCAACCGCGGCCGGTCGCTGAGCACCGCGACCGGGGTGTCGCTGCCCATGGCGCCGAGCGGCTCCGCGCCGGTCTGCCCCATCGGGGTGAGCATGATGCGCACGTCTTCCTCGGTGTAGCCGAAGGTGCGCTGACGCCGCGTGATCGAGGCGATGGGGTGCACGATGTGCTCGCGCTCGGGCAGGTCGCGCAGGCGCACGCTGCCGGCATCCAGCCAGTCCTGCCACGGGTGCAGGGAGGCGAGGTCGCGCTTGATCTCGTCGTCGCCGACGATGCGGCCCTGCGCGGTGTCCACGAGGAACATGCGGCCGGGACGCAGGCGCCCGCGCCGCTTGATGCGCGAGGGCTCGAAGTCGAGCACGCCGGTCTCGCTGCCGATGACGATGAGGCCGTCGGTGGTCTCGGTCCAGCGTCCCGGGCGCAGGCCGTTGCGGTCCAGCGTCGCACCGACCACGGTGCCGTCCGTGAAGATGAGGGCGGCCGGGCCGTCCCACGGCTCCATCTGCATCGAGTGGTAGTCGTAGAACGCGCGCAGGTCGGGCGCGATGTCGGCCTGCTTCTCGTAGGCCTCCGGCACCATCATCATGATCGCGTGCGGCAGGCTCCGGCCGGTGAGCGTGAGCAGCTCCAGCACCTCGTCGAACGACGCCGAGTCGCTCGCGCCCGGCGTGCAGATCGGCAGCAGCGGCTCGATCTCGCCGAGCAGATCGCTGGCGAGCTGCGACTGGCGCGCCCGCATCCAGTTGCGGTTTCCTCCGACGGTGTTGATCTCGCCGTTGTGCGCGAGCATGCGCAGCGGCTGCGCGAGCGGCCACGACGGGAAGGTGTTCGTCGAGTAGCGCGAGTGCACGACGGCGAGCTCCGAGGCGAAGCGCTCGTCCTGCAGGTCGGGGTAGAACGGCTCGAGCTGCAGAGTCGTGACCATGCCCTTGTAGCCGAGCGTGCGGCTGGAGAGGGACACGAAGTAGGCGTCGAGCTCGTTGCGGGCCCGCACGCGCAGGCGGTACACGCGGCGGTCGAGGGCGATGCCGGACAGCGCCGGCTCGACGCCCTCCCCCGGGCGCGAGACGAACAGCTGCTCGAACGCGGGCCGTGCGTCGTGCGCGAGCTTGCCGAGGTGGTCGTCCTCGGTGGGCACCTCGCGCCAGCCGAGGACGGTGAGGTTCTCGCTGCGGGCGAGGCGCTCGACGCCTTGCTTCTGTGCCTGGCGGGCGGCGTCGTCGCGCGGCAGGAAGATCATGCCGGCCGCGTACTCCCCCACCGGCGGCAGGTCGAAGTCGACGACGGCGCGGAGGAACTCGTCGGGCATCTGGGTCAGGATGCCGGCGCCGTCACCGGTTCCGGCATCCGAACCGATCGCACCGCGGTGCTCGAGGTTGCGCAGCGCCGTCAGCGCCAGCTCGATGATGTCGTGGCCCGCGGTGCCGCGCAGCGTCGCGACCATCGCCAGACCACAGGCATCCTTCTCGAATGCCGGGTTGTACATGCCCTGCTTGGCGGGGGCGGAGGCTTGCGCAGCCGAGAACGACGTGGAGTCGCCGGGACTGGGTGCCATGGGTACCGTCCTCATATTGATCATTCAAATGGGACGCCATCGGCCCAGTGGGACTTGAAGCAGATCACGGAGCGGCGGCGCTTGTGGCTGCGCGCACCTCTGCCTCATCGGACGGAGGCTCGCTCACGTCCACGTACTCGGGGGTGTTCTGCGATTCTAGCGTCCCTTTTCGCCCCGGCTCACGTCCGGGCACGTAGGGGGACCGTTCGAAGCCCGGGTGGCGGCGCTTCTGGACGATCATGATGACGAGTCCGACCACCACCGCGAAGATCGCCGCCCACACGTTGGTGCGGAGCCCCAGGAACACGTCGCTCGGGTCGATGCGGATCGATTCCCAGACGATGCGCCCGGCACCGTACCAGACGAGGTACAGGCCGAACTGGCGTCCCCACTGCAGCACGAAGCGGCGGCCGGCCCACAGCAGCACGGCGGCACCGATCAGGTTCCAGATGATCTCGTAGAGGAAGGTCGGCTGGAACAGGGTGCCCGGGGCGAGGCCGGCCGGGAAGGCCGGATTCGTGGACTGGATCTGCAGGCCCCACGGCAGGTTCGTGGGGAGGCCGAACAGCTCGTTGTTGAAGTAGTTGCCGAGACGCCCCATGGCCTGCGCGATGATCAGCCCGGGGGCGAGCGCGTCGGCGAACACCCAGAACCGCAGTCCGCGCCAGCGGCAGCCGATCCAGGCGCCGATCGCGCCGCCGATGAGCGCGCCGAAGATGGCGATGCCGCCCTCCCAGATCGCCCACACGGATCCCGGTTCGAACGGGTTCCACGTGTTCTTGCCCGGGCCGACGTAGAAGGACCAGTGCGTCAGCACGTGGAAGATCCGCGCGCCGATGAGCGCCAGGACCACCGCGGGCACCGCGATGTCGACGACGATCCACCGCTCCGCGCCGCGCTTGTTCAGCCGGTGATTGGTCATGAGCGTCGCCACGATGATGCCGGCGATGATGCACAGCGCGTAATAGCGGATCGGGATCGGCCCGATGGAGAAGGCGTTGACCGACGGGCTCGGGATGCTGGCGAACACGCCGGAGAGCGCACTCATGGGGGCGAACGTCATGATCTCGAGTCTAGGCGGTCCGGATCACGCGACCGTGCCGGACGCGAGCGCGCGGGCGGTGGCCGCGAGGCCGTCGAGACCGCCGTCGCGCAGCGCCCGGACGAGCGCGGTGCCGACGATCGCGCCGTCGGCGTAGTCGAGGACACCGGCGACCTGGTCGGCGGTCGAGATGCCGATGCCGACGCACGCCCGTTCGCAGCCGTGGTCGCGAAGCCGCGCCACGAGGGTGCGGGCGGCGGCATCCAGCTGGGCCCGCTCCCCCGTGATGCCCATCGTGGAGACCGTGTACACGAACCCGGTGCTGGAGCGCACGATGAGGTCCAGGCGCTCGTCCGTGGAGGTTGGTGCGGCCAGGAAGATGCGGTCGAGGCCCGTGCGCTCGGAGGCCGCGATCCACTCCGCCGCGGCATCCGGGGTGATGTCCGGGGTGATCAGCCCGGCCCCGCCGGCCGCGGCCAGATCGTCGGCATAGCGGTCCACGCCGTATTGCACAACCGGGTTCCAGTACGTCATCACCAGCACCGGCACCCCGGTGCGCTCGGCGATCTCCCGCACCGCGGGGAACAGGTCGCGCAGCCGGAAGCCGTTGGCGAGCGCGGTCTGCGTGGCCTCCTGGATGATCGCGCCGTCCATCACCGGGTCGGAGTACGGCGGGCCGAGCTCGAGGATGTCGGCGCCGGCCTCCGCCAGGGTGACCGCGGCCTCGATGCTGGTGCGCAGATCCGGG
>NZ_DATEJS010000217.1:0-3358 GCF_035277845.1 Microbacterium sp. | reverse complement strand
GGACTCGAAGCACCTGTTCTCGCTGGAGGACGCACTGTTCCGCACGAACCACGCGCAGAGCGAGTACCCGGCGATCGTGAAGAAGTGGATGGATCAGAACAAGTCCTACGTGGATTCGCTGACCAGCTGACACCCGGACACTCTGCGCGCGGGGTTCCCGGCGGAGCTGCGCCGTCGGCATCTGAGCACCGGCGAGAAGGGGTCAGAAGGTGCGAAGGCCCGCGGATGCCGCGGCATCCGGCGTTCCCGGGTGGTACTCGAGAGCGGTGCCGACGGTGTCGATGCCCACCGTCAGCAGGGTCGCCCACTGCGCGATCCGGGGCAGCGACTCATCGGGGCGCATGCAGATGACGGCATCCGCCCCGTCGCCGCCGCAGGCCCGCCGGGCGCGCTCGACGGGGGAGTGGCCGGCCAGGTCGCCGCGAACCGCCCGCAGGTGCTCGTAGCGCTCGGCGGTGGTGGACGCCGGGTCGATGCAGTCGCCCGCACTGAGCTCCGGGTCGAGGAAGTGGTTCGTGTGCAGCAGCCAGCCGTCGCCGCCGTCGGCGTCGAGACCGGGGCGCAGGATGCCGAGCCCTGCGGGCGACAGCTCGAAGCCGCGGGCGTCGGATCCGGCATCCGTCGTCTGGAACACCGTCAGCACGGTCGACGCCGCGACGTCCGCGCTCGCGGCGATCTGCTCGGCCTCGTCGAGCGAGCGGGCTTCGTCGAGCACGCGGCGGGCGACGGAGTGCACCGGCACCCCGTCGAATCCGCGATCGGAGACGTGACGCAGGATGTTGAAGTGCAGTCCGATGCGGGCGCTGTTCACGCCGAGCTTCGCGGCGGTGCCGAACTCGGTGAACATCTTCACCCGCAGGCCGGCGTCCGAGACGAAGGATGCCAGCAGCCCCTCGGGCACGAGGTGGTCGTGCCAGTCCCACGTCTGCACGGTCTCGGCCGGGATGCCGGCGCCGACGTGCACCGCGGTGGAGCATTCGCCTTCGCCCTGCGCCGGGGCGACCGCGAGCACCTCGGTGCGGGCGACCACTGCGAACAGCCGCTGCGGGTCGACCTGCGCCGCCGCGGCGATCGCGGTGAACTCGGCGACCTGGTTCGGGGCCCAGCCGGCGAGCCGATCGACGCAGCCCGCCGTGACGTCGCGCACCGTCTGCGCGTCGATGCCGAGCTCGGCGAAGTGCTCGTCGTACAGGCGCGCGCTCTCGCGGAACTGGCCGCCGAAACGCGTGCCGAGCAGGCGTCCGCGCTCGGCGGGGGACAGTGCGTCGATGGTGGCCGTCTGCAGCTTCATGACCCGTCTTCCTCGATCGATCAGGGGTGCCCGTCAGACGGTAGACACCTAAAACGTTTTAGGCAAGCATGCGGTGACCCGGTGGCGGCCGCGGTCACCCGGCATACTTGGCCCATGGCCTTGGACGAGATCGACCGTCGGATCGTGGGTGCGCTGCAGGTCGACGGCCGGGCGTCCTGGCGCCGCATCGCCGGAGTCATCGACGTGCCCGTGCGCACGGTCGTGCGACGCGGCAATGCGCTGCTGAGTTCCCGCGCCATCCGCGTCGGTCTGGTGCACTCCACGCGCACCGTGCTGCTGGAGGTGCAGGCCGCCGCCGCGGACGTGGATGCCGTCGCCCGCGCCCTCGCCGCACGCGAGACCAGCATCTTCGTCTACGTGCTCGGCTCGCCGGTGCGCATCCTCGTCGAGGAGCACGAGCCGGCGGAGAACGCCGACCTCATGCTGCACGACATCCCCTCGATCCCGGGCGTGACGGGGGTCGCGCTGATCCCGGTGCTGGAGTACTACCGGACGCTCACGAGCTGGATGCCGGGTCAGCTGACCCCCGAAGAGGCGCAGGCCCTGAACCCCGCGTTCGGCCTGCCGCCCCGGATCGACCAGCCCGTGCCCGAACTGGATGCCGGCGACGAGGCGATCCTCGCCGCGCTCGAAGCCGACGCCCGCGCCGCCGCGATCGACATCGCCGGCAGCGTGGGGCTCAGCGAGTCCGCGGTGCGCCGGCGGCTCGGGGTGCTCCTCGGCGACGTGGTGGAGGTGCGCGCGATCGTGGCTCCGGCGACCGTCGGGCTGCCGATCGCGGCCTTCGTCTGGCTGCGCGTCCGCCCCGGCGCGGTGGCCGCCGTGTCCGCCGGCCTGCAGGCATCCCCGTACGTGCGATATGCGGCGTTCACGCTGTCCGACGAGCAGATCCTCGTCGACGTCGCCGCGCCCACCGTGACGGAGCTGCGCCGCTTCCTCACGGAGAGCCCGTGGTCGGCCGACGTCGACGGGATGCGGGCGGCCTCGGTCGTCGCGGCCTACAAGCGCAGCGGCGTCCGCGTCCAGGAAGCCTGAACCATTCCGCCATGCCGCCCGCGAGGGTGGCTCATTCCGCGCGCGCTCGGCGGTGACTGAGGCACGTTTCGTGCACCATTTCGTCGAGAAGTCTTTACATCCGTCGCCGAGAGCCGGTACCCTGGCTCAAACAGTGCATCGATGCACGCGATGTGGCACACAGCGGTGCGGAATGGAGAAGAAGTGGTCGAGTCCCGCGAGATCATCACGATGAGCGCGAAGGAGCAGGCGCGGCTTGCGCGCGCCGGTGAGCTCACCGCGGTCGAGCTCCTCGACGCACACCTCGCCGAGGTGTCCCGCCGCAACGGCGAGATCAACGCCGTGGTCGGCCTCGACGAGCAGCTCGCGCACGACCACGCGCGCCGCGTCGACGCGACCCCCGCCGAGCAGCGCGGCGTGCTGCACGGCATTCCCACTGCGGTCAAGGACTACGGTCACGTCACCGGCTTCCCGAACACGCTCGGCCACCGGCACTTCGCAGGCTCGATCTCCGACCACGACGACCTGCACATCGGCCGCATGCGCGCCGCGGGCGCCGTCTTCTACGGCAAGACCAACATCCCCGAGCTCGCCGCCGGGTCGCACAGCGTCAACAAGGTCTACGGCGTCACCCGCAACCCGCACGACCCGTCCCGCTCGGCCGGCGGCTCCAGCGGGGGAGCGGCGGCCGCCCTCGCCGCCGACTTCACGGCCATCGCCGACGGCAGCGACATGGGCGGGTCCCTGCGCAATCCGGCCGGCTTCTGCGGCGTCGTGGGCATGCGCCCGACGCCCGGCGTCGTCCCCAACGCCGACAGCCCGAACGTGTTCGACCCGCTCGGCACCGCCGGCCCGATGGGCCGCACCGTCGAGGACGCCGCCCTGCTGCTGTCGGTCATCAACGGCGAGACCCCCGACGTGCCGTGCGCCCCCGAACTGGACCGCGCCGCGCTGCAGAACCTGCGGCGGCGCGACCTCACCGGCGTGCGCATCGCCTACGCCCCCGACCTCGGCGGCCGCGTGGTCGTCGAC
>NZ_DATEJS010000216.1:0-5939 GCF_035277845.1 Microbacterium sp. | reverse complement strand
CAGCCGGCTGCGCAGGCGTCCACTGCGGATACTGCTGCGGGACCGGGAATCTCGGTGCCGCGGCGCGCCCGATGCCCACGGTGAAGGGGTCGGGCAGGCCGGTTTCACCGGCGTCCCGCCGCTCCACATAGGCGAGCAGATCCAGGTCGAGCCCCTCGTGCCGCATGCGGCAGTCGGCGTACATCAGACAGGATGCCGTGGCCTGCACGATGGAGCCGACGACTTGGATGAGCAGCACGAGCATCTGCACGACCGCGGCAAAGACGAACTGCACGACGAGATCCTGCGAGTCGCCGCCGGTCGGAGCCACGATCGCGCTGGTGAGGCCGCCGAGCACGGAGAACGGCACGGCGATCGCCTGACCGAGTGCGGCGAACGCCAGTTGGATGACCACGATCACCCCGAGGATCGGCCAGAACCGGCCGCGCGTGAGGCGCCATGACCGGGCGATGCCCGCGCGGATCGTGGCGTTCTCCAGCAGGATCACGGCCGGGGTCAGCACCAGCTTCGTGCTCAGCCACAGCCACAGCGGGATGCTCGCGAGCAGCGCGAACACCGCGACGATGACCCCGACCGCCCAGTTGGCCACGCCCAGCGCGATCGCGATGCCCGCGGCCACGGCGATCGCGACGACGAGGGCGGCGATGAGCAGGGCCGCGTAGCCGATGAGCCGCCACGCGACCGGCCGCACCTGGGCCCAGATCTCGCGCAGCGTGGGGCGCTCGGCCAGTACGCCCCGCGCGACGTCGACCACCACGACCGCCTGCACCAGCACGCTGAAGGCGCCGACGACGAGACTCAGCACGACGCCCACGAGCACCGTGAAGCCGACGGATCCGGCCATCAGCTGGTCGTAGTCGGACGATCCCGGCGGCACGTTGTCGAGGCGGGAGAAGAGCGCGAACGAGACGAAGCCGACCACGACGACGGTGACGATGTACGCGACGCCCTGCACGGCGAGCGCGAACCCGAGCAGAACGCGCGGGTTGTGCCTCAGCGCCGCGAAGGAGCGCCCCAGCAGCAGTCCGAACCCGAGCGGATGCAGCGGCACGATCCCCGGACGGGAGGCCGGGGTCCAGGCCGGGTATGCGCTCATGGCGGCTCCTTTGAAGGATCGGTGCGTCCATCGTGGCACACGCCCCCGACACCGGACCCGGACGGCGCCGCGCGGCGTCCTCACCCGTGTCGGCGGGTGCCTGGACTAGCCTGATATGGCGGAATCTTGGGGATCGCTATCCGCGTGCGCCCCGACGGACGAAGGATGTGTACCCACAGCCATGACTTCACGGATCCTGGTGGTCGACGACGATACGGCCCTGGCAGAGATGATCGGCATCGTGCTCGAGACCGAGGGCTTCGAAGCCGTGTTCTGCGCCGACGGCGCCGAAGCGCTCGCGACCTGGCGCGGCGAGGACCCGGACCTCATCCTCCTCGACCTCATGCTGCCCGGCATGGACGGCATCGAGATCTGCCGGCGCGTGCGCGCCGAGTCCGGCGTTCCGATCATCATGCTCACTGCGCGCTCCGACGCGGAGGACGTGGTGGCCGGCCTGGAGGCCGGCGCCGACGACTACATCGTGAAGCCCTTCAACCCGAAGGAGCTGGTCGCCCGCATCCGCACCCGCCTGCGCCCGGCGGTGGCCGCCCAGCCGGAGGCGATGGCCATCGGCGACCTCGTGGTGGACGTGTCCGGACACGAGGTGCGACGCGGCGTCGAGGTGATCCCGCTCACCCCCCTCGAGTTCGACCTGCTCGTGGCGCTGGCGTCGAAGCCCCAGCAGGTGTTCTCACGCGAGGCGCTGCTGGAGCAGGTGTGGGGCTACCACTACAAGGCCGACACGCGGCTGGTGAACGTGCACGTGCAGCGGCTGCGCGCCAAGGTCGAGGCCGACCCGGACAACCCCCGCATCATCACCACCGTGCGCGGTGTCGGCTACCGCGCCGGCAAGACGCGGTAGCGGTCCCATGCGTCGGAGCGGACGGCAGGTGACGGCATGCTGAGGATGCCGCACCCCGCTGCGCCGCCCCCGGATGCCGTGCGCCTGCGCTCCTGGCGGGACTGGCGGTCCTGGCCGGACACCGTCGCGCAGCTGTGGCGGCGGTCGCTGCGCTTCCGCACGGTGCTCGTCGCCCTGGCGCTCACGGCGCTGACGATCCTCGTCGCGTGCATCTCGATGGCCCTCGCGATCCAGAACAACCTCTTCAACTCCCGCCGCGACCAGGTGCTCGCCGACTCGCGCCGTGCCGCCGACACGGCCCAGACCACGCTCGACGACGCCGTCGTGCAGAGCGATCCCGTGCAGATGCAGAACCTGCTCAACAGCGTCGTGTCGTCGCTCGCGCAGCAGTCCTCGACCGACCGGATCGCCGTCATCCGCATCAACACGACGCCCTCGCAGCTGGCCCCCCAGGGCTCGCACACCGACGGCCTCAACCCCGACCTGATCACCCCGGAGCTGCGCCGCCACGTGGAGGGATCGTCGAGTGCGGACACCCAGTGGTGGCAGTCGGTGGGCCTGCCGAGCGGCAACGGCCGGGTGACGCCCGGCATCGTGGTCGGCCAGCAGCTCGTGATGCCCGACGTCGGGCCGTACGAGCTCTACCTGGCCTTCGACCTGGAGGTGGCGTCCCAGACGCTCTCGTTCGTGCAGGCGACGCTGTGGATCGTCGGCACGGCCCTCGTGCTGCTCATCGCGGCGATCTCGTGGTTCGTGCTGAGATCGGTGACCACACCGATCCGGGAGGCGGCCGACACCAGCGCCGAGCTCGCGGCCGGAAACCTCGACGTGCGGCTGGCCGTGCACGGCGACGACGAGATGGCGACGCTCGGCCGCTCGTTCAACGCGATGGCCGACAGCATCCAGGCGCAGATCAAGGAGCTCGGCGACCTGTCGCTCGTGCAGCAGAGGTTCGTGTCGGATGTCTCGCACGAGCTGCGCACGCCGCTGACCACGATCAAGCTCGCCTCGGACATGCTCAACGACCATCGCGGTGAATTCGACCCGGCGATGTCGCGATCCGCGGAGCTGCTGCACACGCAGGTGCAGCGCTTCGAGGTGCTGCTGACCGATCTGCTCGAGATCAGCCGCTACGACGCCGGATCGGTGCAGCTGGAACTCGAGCCGACGAGCCTCGCGCACCTCGCCGAAGACGTCATCGGGTCGATGAGCCAGCTCGCCGAGCAGTTCGGCACGGATGTGCGCCTCGTCGCGCCCGGCGGGTATTCGCCGGTGGACATGGATCCGCGCCGCATCCGGCGGATCGTGCGCAACCTCCTCGGCAACGCGATCGAGCACGGCGAGGGCCGGCCCATCGTCGTGACCGTCGACAGCAACCAGCAGGCGGTGGCGCTCGGGGTGCGCGACTTCGGGCTCGGAATGGCGCCGGCCGACAGCGAGCGCGTGTTCGACCGGTTCTGGCGCGCGGACCCGTCCCGCAAACGCACGATCGGCGGCACCGGCCTCGGGCTGTCGATCTCGCTCGGCGACGCGCACCTGCACGGCGGCACGCTCACCGTGTGGTCGCAGCAGGGCCGAGGCACGAACTTCGTGCTCACGCTGCCGCGTCCGGGCCAGCCGTTCGACGGCCGCTCGCCGATCCCGACCGACCCCGGCGACGAGAGCTCGTTCGAGAGCCTCGGGGTCACCCAGCCGATCGTGCTGCCGAAGGCGGGGGCCGAGTCGTGATGCGCGGGCAATCGACCGCGGTCCGGCGGGGCGGCTTCCTGACCCTCCTCGCCGTGCTGCTCGCGGCGCTCGCCGCCTGCACCGGACTGCCCGTCAGCGGTCCGGTGCAGGCGGGCCTGCGTCCCGGGGCGGTCGCGCCGCCGGACTTCACGTTCACGCCCCAGAAGCCGCAGGATGGCGCGTCGCCCGAGCAGATCGTGCAGGGCTTCATCGATGCGGGCTCCGGCCCGGAGGACAACTGGGCGACCGCCCGGCTGTATCTCGCACCCGGCTTCCGGGACAAATGGGATCCGCGCGCGAGCGTCACGGTGGACGACCGGTCGCTGCGTCGGTACGCGAGCCCCGAGACCGCGCACGTGACGATGGACGTCAGCCCGACGGCGGCGGTGGATGCCACCGGGGCGTACACGCCGTCCGGGGGAGGGCAGACGCCGCTGCCGTTCACGCTCGTGAAGGTGGACAAGCAGTGGCGCATCGCGAAGGCGCCCCAGGGGGTGGTGCTCGGCGACGACCAGTTCGGCAGCGTCTACCGGCAGTACGCGCTGATGTACTACGACCCGACCTGGACGTACCTGGTGCCGGACGTGCGCTGGTTCCCGGCGACGAACGCGGTCACGCAGATCTCCAAGGAGCTGATCGACGGCAAGCCGAGCGCGTGGCTGTCCGGCGCGGTGTCCAGCGCCTTCCCCGACAACGTGTCGATGGATGTGCCGTCGGTGGCCGTGGACAGCGGGATCGCGCGGGTGCCGTTGTCGGGCGGAGCGCTGACCGCGCAGCAGACGACGCTCGACCGGATGCAGACGCAGCTGCAGGCCAGTCTCGCGACAGCCGGGGTGAACGCGGTGTCGATGACGTCGGCCGGCACCACCCTGGCCGCGCACACGCTGAGCACGGCGTCCACGCGCATCCCGCCCCAGTCGTTCGTCGAGGCGGGCAGACAGGTCGGGCTGCTGCGCTCCGACGGGAGCGGGGTCGACCCGATCACCGGCCTCTCGGATGCCATCGCGCGCGCCGCACCGACGGCGATGCAGCTGTCCGCCGACCACACCGCGGCCGCGGTGCGCGATGCCCACGGCGACGTGCAGCGCATCTCGGCGAAGGGGCAGCCGTTGATGCTCGACCGGCGCAGCGGGTTGATCGCGCCGCAGATCGACACCCGAGGGTACGTCTGGAGCGTGCCGGCCGGCTCACCGTCGGACGTGTCCGCGTACAGCCCGGTCGGACGCCCGATCTCCGTGGCGGGCGCGTGGCCGGAGGCATCCCGCATCACGGCGATGGCGCTCTCCCGCGACGGCACCCGCCTCGCCGCGCTCGTCACTGCCGGCGGCCAGTTCCAGCTGGACATCGCCGCTGTCGTCCGCGCCTCGGACGGGGCGCCGCAGAGTCTCGGCCAGCCGGCCGTGCTCGCCACGCTGCCCGGCGCGGGCATCGACCTGACCTGGCTCGACGACACGACGGTGGGCGTGCTGGCGCACAGCTCCGACGGGATCGGCGTGATCGCACAGACCGTCGGCGGTCCGGGGTCGGAGACCGCGGGCCCCGCGGGAACGACCACCATCGCCGGGTCGACCGGCACAGTGGTGCGCGTGCGCACCAGCGACGGCGCGATGTACAACCAGCGCGGCTCGAACTGGGAGCTCGCGGCCGACGGCATCCGCGTGCTCGGCACCGTGCAGGGCATTCCCCGATAGCGCTCGGCGTTCTCCGGCAGCGGGCATTCCCCGGTGGCGCTTCGTCCACAGGCGGCGGTGGCCGGGCGGCATCTCCACATGGCCGCCGCGCGGATGGCGCTCGGCGAGGCGTCGCCGCACGATCGGGGGATGACGCCGCATCCGGCACGCCGAGCCGCCTCCGAAGCTCTGGCGCTGATCCTTCCGGTGCGGTGTGCGGGCTGCGGGACCGACGGCACGGGCCTCTGCGACGGATGCCGCACGGCCCTGACGCCGCACGTGGTGCGCCGGCCCGTCGCGGGGTTCGCCGTGTACGCCGGGCTGCCCTTCACCGGCGTGCGGGCACGGGTCATCCGCGCCTTCAAGGAGGAGGGCCGCACGGGTCTCGCACGGCCGCTCTCGCACGCGTTGCGCGGCGCCGCGGCGGCCGCGGTGGGGGACGCCTCCGGGGTGCCTCCGCCCGGCGGCTGGACGGTGGTGTGCGTGCCGGCCTCACGGGCCGCGATGCGCCGTCGCGGATACCGCCCGGTGGAGCTGCTGGCGCAGCGGGCGGGACTGCGTACGGTGCGCCTGCTCACGCCGG
>NZ_DATEJS010000215.1:0-2336 GCF_035277845.1 Microbacterium sp. | reverse complement strand
GGCGCGGCCGATGGGCGTGGTGTTGAAGTAGGTGCGGCCGCCGGAGCGGATGTGGAACGCGCCGCACGCGAGGGCGCCGAAGCCCTCTTCGACGAGCATCGGCTTGCAGTCCACGAGTCGTGACACCTCGGCGCCGTACTGCGCGGCGCGGCCCGGGATCGCCTCGATGTCGGTCTCGTCCGGCTGTCCGAGGTCGCCCGTGTAGGTGCAGGGGATGGCACCCTTGTCGCGCATCCACGCGACCGCGACGGAGGTGTCGAGGCCACCGGAGAAGGCGATGCCGACGCGCTCGCCGACGGGCAGGGACTGGAGGACTTTGGACATGCCCTCCAGCCTACCGATCCGCGTGTTCCCGCCGAACTCCGCGCCCCCCCGCGCGGCCGGCGCTCCCGCGAATCCCGCGGTCCCCGGCATCCCGCCCCGCATCCCGCCCCGCATTCCGCTCCGGCATCCCACCCCTCTTCTGTTCAAGGGTCACGATCTGCTGCCCGCACCCACATTTCGTGACCCTTGAACACAGCAGAGTGTCGTCACCGTGAGCGCAACGAATGCTCAAGGGTCACGACTTGCTGCCTGTACCGACAGATCGTGACCCCTGAACAGGTGATGTTCAAGGGTCACGATGTGCTGGCCGCACCCGCAGATCGTGACCCTTGAACGGCGGATGAAGCCCGGGGCGCGGCGCCTGCGGGGCGGGGTCAGTGGTCGCCGCCGTCGAGCTGGGAGATCACGTGCCCGGCGAGCTGCAGCACCAGGGGCATCCCGGATGCCACCCCGCGGGGCGACCCCGGCAGGTTCACCACGAGGGCCCGACCGGCCACCCCGGCGACGCCGCGGGTCAGCAGCGCCATGGGGGTGTCGGATGCCCCGGCTCGGCGCAGCTCCTCCATGATCCCGGGCAGCTCCCGCTCGATCACCTGGCGGGTGCCCTCCGGGGTCGAATCCCGCGGACCCACCCCGGTGCCGCCGGAGGTGACGATCAGCCGGGCGCCGGCATCCTCCGCCGCGCGCAGCGCCGCAGCCACGCTGTCCGCGCCGTCCGGCACGACGACGGCATCGTCGCACGACCAGCCCGCCTCGCGCAGGGCCTCGACGGCGACCGGCCCCGAGGCATCCGGCCGCGCGCCGCTGCTCGACCTGTCCGACACCGTCACCACGGCAGCACGCATGTTCGTCTCCTCCGGCATCCGTCACACTTGCTCTATGAGCTTCACGCACCTGGATGCCGCAGGCAACGCCCGCATGGTGGATGTCACCGAGAAGCAGCCCACCGTGCGGCAGGCGACCGCGCGCGGGTTCGTGAACTGCGCCCCGCACGTCGTCGCCGCGCTGCGCGACGGCTCGGTGCCGAAGGGCGACGTGCTCGCCGTGGCGCGGATCGCGGGCATCGCGGGCGCCAAGCGCACCCCCGAGCTGCTGCCGCTCGCGCACATCATCGGCGTGCACGGCGCGACCGTCGACCTGCGCATCGAGGATGCCGGGATCGCGATCGAGGCGACGGTGCGCACCGCCGACCGCACCGGCGTCGAGATGGAGGCGATGACCGCGGTCAGCGTCGCGGCGCTCGCCGTCGTCGACATGGTCAAGGGTCTCGACAAGGGCACGTCGATCTCGGACGTGCGGATCGTCGCGAAGTCCGGCGGCAAGTCCGGCGACTGGCTGCGCCCGGGCGAGCCGCCCGTCGCGTGAGCAATGTCCCCGCCACCCCCGTCGCCTGACGTCACAGGCCAGCCGACGTCCAGGGTCGGCTCGGGGCTTCACGATAGGGTGGGGTGTAACCCGTTCGAGACCACCCGGGGGGCTGAAATGCCAGGCATCGTCATCGTCGGAGTTCAGTGGGGGGACGAGGGCAAAGGCAAAGCCACCGATCTTCTCGGTGAGCGCACCGATCTGGTCGTCAAGTTCAACGGCGGCAACAACGCCGGCCACACCGTCGTCATCGGCGACGAGAAGTACGCGCTGCACCTGCTGCCGTCGGGCATCCTGTCGCCCGGCGTGACGCCGGTGATCGGCAACGGGGTCGTCGTCGACCTCGAGGTGCTGTTCAACGAGATCGAGGCGCTGAACGCCCGCGGCATCGACACGTCGCGGCTGCGCATCAGTGCGAACGCGCACATCATCACGCAGTACCACCGCACCCTCGACAAGGTGACCGAGCGCTTCCTCGGCAAGCGCAACATCGGCACCACAGGTCGCGGCATCGGTCCGGCGTACGCCGACAAGATCAACCGCGTCGGCATCCGCGTGCAGGACCTCTTCGACGAGAACATCCTGCGCCAGAAGGTCGAGGGCGCCCTCGACCAGAAGAACCACCTGCTGGTGAAGGTCTTCAACCG
>NZ_DATEJS010000214.1:0-8656 GCF_035277845.1 Microbacterium sp. | reverse complement strand
CCTTGGAGCACGCGTCGGTTCCCTGGGAGGAGACTCCTCGTCGGCTATGATGTTCAACGGTGCATCCAGGTGATCGGGCGCTAGGCACGCCGGGTCACCTGTGCCACATGCCGGGGGGAGACGAGCAGCGCTATGGCGATCGATGAGTTCATCGGGTCGCAGCCGACAGGCGCGATCGACGATCTCGGTCTCGGCTCTGGCCGACCTCATCCGCCGGCGGCATCCCCGTCCCGGCGTCGTGCGCCCTGGCGCCGCCGCTATGAGCGTCGCCTCGCGATCTCGGACTTCCTCGTGCTCGTGAGTGTGGTGTTCGGCACGCAGGTCCTGTGGCTGGGCGTGGACAAAGCGGTGTCCACGCCGTCGGGCAGCGGCCTCGGCACCGTCCCGTACTGGGCCTTCTCGACGGGTCTCGTGGTCGCCTGGATGCTGGCCCTCAGCCTCATCGACTCGCGCACGCACCGGGTGATCGGCACGGGCAGCACCGAATACGTCCGCGTGATGCGCGCGAGCGTGCAGGTGTTCGGCGTCATCGCGATCTTCGCCTTCATCCTGCGCGTCGACATCGCCCGTGGCTACCTGCTGATCAGCCTGCCGGCGGGCATCGTGCTGCTGCTGGCCGAGCGCTGGCTGTGGCGTCAGTGGCTCGTCCGCCAGCGCCGTAACGGGGAGTTCTGCGCCCGCGTGCTGCTGGTGGGCGCCGCTTCGTCGGTGGTGCGCACCGCCGACGAGCTGCACCGGCTTCCCGACGCGGGCTATCGCGTCGTGGGCGCCTGTGTGCCGGGCGGCCGCGCCGGCACGTCGCTCGACGACATCCCGGTGCTCGGCGACGTCGCCGACGTCGAGCGGGTGCTGCGCGAGACCCGCACCGACACGGTGACCATCACCAGCACCGACCACCTGCCGCCGGCACGCGTCAAGGCGATCTCATGGGCGCTGGAGAGCGGCAAGCAGCACCTCGTGCTCGCGCCGAGCATCATGGACGTCGCCGGCCCGCGCATCCACACCCGTCCGGTCGCGGGCCTTCCGCTCATGCACGTCGAGACGCCTCGGTTCTCGGCCGGTCAGCGGTTCGTCAAGCGCATGTTCGACCTGATCGTGACGACGGCGCTCGTGGTGCTGCTGTCCCCGGTGTTCCTGGTCGTGGCGATCCTTGTGAAGGCCAGCGGGCGCGGCCCGGTGTTCTACAGCCACGAGCGCATCGGGCTGCACGGGCACCCCTTCAAGATGTACAAGTTCCGGTCGATGCGTCAGGGCGCCGACCGGGAGCTGGCGCTGCTGCTGGAGTCGCAGGGCACCTCGCAGACCCCCCTGTTCAAGATCAAGGACGACCCCCGCATCACACCCGTCGGACGCGTGCTGCGCAAGTACTCGCTCGACGAGCTGCCGCAGCTGTTCAACGTGCTGGGGGGATCGATGAGCCTCGTCGGCCCGCGGCCGCAGATCGATGCAGAAGTGGCGCTGTACTCCGACGCCGCGATGCGCCGCCTGCTGACGCGTCCCGGCATCTCGGGGCTGTGGCAGGTGAGCGGACGGTCGACCCTCAGCTGGGACGACACCGTGCGGCTGGACCTCTACTACGTGGAGAACTGGTCGCTGATCGGCGATCTCGCGATCCTCATCAAGACCGTCAAGGCCGTCGTCACGCCGGGCGAGTCCGCGCACTGACGCCGGTCGGCACCGATCGTCAGCGGGCGATGTGGTGCGGGACGCTCGCCTTCACGAGGATCTCCGTGAATTCGTCCTCCGGGTCGGAGAGCGCCGTGATCGCGCCGCCCACCCCGAACGACGCCTGCGCGCCGTCGACGACGAGGGTGCGGATGACGACGCTGAGGGCGGCGGCGCCGGAGGCATCCAGCCAGCCCAGCGCCCCGGCGTAGGGTCCGCGCGCGGCGCCCTCGAGCTCGTCGATGATCTCCATCGTGCGGCGCTTCGGCGCGCCGGTCATCGACCCGGGAGGGAAGCACGCCCGCACGACGTCGAGGGTGTGGATGCCGGTGCGCCGCCGCCCCGTGATCGTCGACACCAGCTGATGCACCGACGAGAACGACTGCACCGCGAACAGCTCGGGCACGTCCACCGTGCCCGGCTCGCACACGCCGCCGAGGTCGTGCCGGGAGAGGTCCACGATCATGAGGTTCTCTGCGCGATCCTTCGTGCTCGTGGCGAGTTCGTGCTCGAGGGCGGCATCGGCTTCGGGGGTCGCGCCGCGCGGGCGGGTTCCTTTGATCGGGCGCGTCGTGATGCGCCCGTCGCGCTCGACGCGCAGGAAGGTCTCCGGCGACGCGCTGAGCACGGCCAGCTCGCCCAGCCGCAGGTAGGCGCCGTACGGCACCGGGCTGATCCGCCGCATCTCGAGATACGCGGCGAACGGGTCGTGGGGCGCGGACACGGCCGCGGAATCGGTGAGGCAGACCTCGTACGAGTCCCCGTCGAGGATGTGCGCCTGTGCCCGCGCGATCTTGCCGAGGTACGCCTCCCGCTCGTCCCGCAGCACGAGCTCCCGCTCAGCCACCGCCCCGGGGCTGTAGGCGCCCCCAGCCACACCACCCCCGGTCGTTGAGCGAGCGAGCGCCAGCGAGCGAGACGAAACGCCTGGTGCGCTCCCGTCGGCTCGCTGCGTTTCGTCTCGCTCCGCTCGCTCAACGACCGGGGGGCCGACCGGGGCCAGCGTGTGGCGGAAGGCGCGGTGGGTGCGGTGGTCGAGCACGACGAACGCCGCCGGCCACACGAACGCGGCATCCGGCGTTGCGCTCTCGTACGTCTCAGACGCACCGCACAGCGCCTTCAGCTCGTACCCGAGGTACCCGGCGAGTCCGGCGGTGAACGGCCCGGCGCCCGGCCAGTCCAGGTGATCGAGCAGCTCTCCGAGCAGGGTGAACGCGTCTCCAGCGACCGCGCGCTCCCCCAGCGGCCCGCGGAGGGTGAGCGTCCGGTCGCTCAGACGGTAGGTCAGCGTGACGGCGGCGGCGCCCATGACCGAGACGCCGGCATCCGGATGTTCCGGCTGGGAGCTGTCGAGCCAGAAGCCGTCCGCGTCCCCCACCTGGTCGGCATACAGCGCGGCGGGATCGTCCGGCCACGGCAGCTCCTCGACGTGCGGGACGCCGGCGAGCACCCCGCCCACCGCGGTGAACGCCTGTGCCACCGCCGCGTGCCGGGACGCGTTGTACTCGTCGGCGAGCGCGGTGAACCGGCGCAGCAGGTCGGCACCGTGCCCGCCCGCGACCGACTCGGGGTGGAACTGCACGCCCCAGATCGGCAGACTGCGGTGCTCGAGGGCCATGACCACGCCGTCGTCGGTGCGCGCTGTGACCCGCAGCACGTCCGGCACGGCGGTGACGGCCAGCGAGTGGTATCGCACCACGGGGAACGGGCTCGGGATGCCGGCGAACAGCCCGGTGCCGTCGTGCACGATCTCGTGGACCAGGCCGTGGGCCGGCGCCGGCGCCCGGTCGACGGTGCCGCCGAAGATCTGCGCGATGCCCTGGTGCCCGAGGCACACCCCGAGGATCGGGTACGGGGCGCGCTCGATGACCTCACGGCACACCCCGAAGTCCGCCGGGATCGCCGGATGCCCCGGCCCGGGCCCGATGATGACGGCATCCACCTCGGCCCACGGCAGCTCGTCGAACGGCATCCGGTTGTCGACCACGATCGGCGCCGTGCCGGTGACCCCGGCGACGGCATCCGCGATGTTGTTCGTGAACGAGTCGAAGTTGTCGATGATCAGCACTCGCGCCACAGATCAAGGATGCCAGGTGCCCGCGCGCCAGGCCGCGACGCCCGGCGCCCCGGGCACCTCGTGCGGCTTTGTGCAGCTCCTGCGGCCCGGGGAGCGGCATCCTGGCCGCATGAGCTGCCCAGATCCGCAGGTACTGAACGATGAACGGAGTGCGACGGGCCGGCCCTATGAATCGCGCGTCGGGCAAGACCTGCACCCTGTTCATGCCGCGCGATGATGCAAGCCCATGGCCACCGCGCGCATGATCGTGGTCTGCACCATGGGCCAGTCGTCGATGATCTGGAAGTATCCGAACCGCAGCACGTGGTAACCCAGCTGCATCAACACGGCGTCGTGGGCGATGTCGCTCTCGCGCTGTGGACCGACGTGGTGTGCTCCGTCGATCTGCACCGCGAGTCCGTCGCCGATGAGGATGTCGATCCGGTGTCCCGCGATCCAGACCTGCGGCACGATCGGCACACCGATCCAGCTCAGTCGGGTCATGAAGATCGTCTCGAGCCCCGAGTCGGGCCATGAGGTCGCGACCTGCAGGAGTGCGCGCGCCTGCACCGAGAGCGGCATGCGAGCGAAGACCTGCCTGTCGACCAGCCGCTTGTTGAACGCCGACTCCCAGATGACCATCGCCTCCTCATCGGGCTGGCAGCGGGCCACGGCATCCAGCACGTTCTCGATCGGGTCCACCAGCTCCCCGGGGCGCCGCCCTACCGGCGGGGTGTGCCAATGGACAACGGCGCCGCCCGGCCGCGGATGCGCGTTCGGGGATGCTGCGACGTGCGCCGATCCGACGGGCAGGGTCCACAGCCCCAGTCGCTTCGCCTGCGTGACGCAGGTGAGCACGACTCCGGCCGCCGCAGCCCTCTTCAGGAAGGCATCCGCATCCGGCACTGCGACCCACGCGCGGGCGGGCCGCACCAGAGCTCCTCGTGCGATGAGGCCGTCTATGTCGCGCCGCGAGGCGCCGCGTGCCTTCAGGTCCGCAGCCGGAATCACCCCGCCACGGTCGCGTACCAGGCGGATGGCGTCGTCGTGATCCATCCGGCCACGATGCCCCGGGCGTCTGCTCCGGCGGGCGAGCCCTCCGTGATCTGTGGAGAATCCCATGCCATGGGGCACTCCCCTGCCCGTTGTGGACGAACCGATCCCGCGCACATCGGTGCGGATTTGTGCACCTGGTGCGGCCTATCCGAGGGAGTCAGGCCGCACGATGCGTACATCTCCGCGTGAGGCGCGAAGCCGGATGCCGGCATCCTTCGCAGATTCATAGGAGGCGCTAACGGACTGTGTACCCGGGGCATGCGGTGCCTCCATGGGATGCTCCTAGCCTCCCAGTCGGAGCCCGGCGGACAGTGCGTGGGCAGCAGAGGAGCCGACGTTGTCGCAGAAGCATCGTCCCTGGTGGCGGCGCCCGGTCACCTTCGTGGTCGCCGGGGTCGTCGTGGTCGCCGTCGTCGCCGGCGGACTCGTGATCCGGGCCCGCGCGAACGCGCAGCCCACGCTGCAGACCGTGGCCGCCACGACCACCACGATGCAGCAGACGGTGTCGGCATCCGGCACGGTCGCCTCGGCCGACGAGGCCGACCTGAGCTTCGGGTCGGCGGGCACCGTCACCGCGGTCGACGTGACGGTCGGGCAGAGGGTCTCGAAGGGCCAGGCGCTCGCGACCATCGACACCACGCAGCTGTCGAGCGCGGTCGCCGTCGCGCAGGCGCAGGTGGACCAGGCGCAGGCGGCGGTGGATGCCGGCGGAACGTCGGCGCAGCAGGCATCCGCGAACGCGCAGCTCGCCTCGGCCGACGCGTCGCTGGCGTCCGCGAAGGCGGCCCTGGCGGATGCCACCATGAGGTCCCCGATCAGCGGGGTGGTCGCGGCCGTGAACATCGCGGTCGGCGACCAGGTCGGATCCGGCTCGTCGGGCACCGGCACCGGTCGCTCGGGCGCCTCCGGAGGGTCCGGCACCGGCAGCACCGGCACCGGCAGCACCGGGAGCGGATCCTCGAGCACCGCGATCTCGGTCATCTCGACGTCGTCGTGGGTGGTGGATGCCACGGTCGGCAGCGCCGACCTCGCCTCGCTGAAGAAGGGGCTCGAGGCCACCATCACGCTGAGCGGGTCGACCACGCCGGTGTTCGGCACCGTGCAGTCGATCGGCGTCGTGGCGCAGTCCAGCAGCGGCACGAACACCGGCAGCGCCCAGTTCCCGGTGGTGATCGCCGTGACCGGCTCCCCCGCCGGCCTGTACTCCGGCACCGACGCCACGGTCAGCATCGTCGTCAAGCAGCTGCAGAACGTGCTCGTCGTGCCCACCCTCGCCGTGCACACGACCAACGGCAAGACGGAGGTGACCGTGATGCACAACGGCAGGCGCGTGCAGACTCCGGTGACCATCGGCTCGATCTTCGGCACCCGCACGCAGATCACCGCCGGGCTGAAGTCCGGCGACCAGGTGGTCGTCCCCGTCTTCACGCCCACCGGCACCACCGGAACCGGAACCCGCACGGGAACCCGCGGCTTCGGGGGCGGCGGCTTCGGCGGAGGAGGATTCGGCGGCGGCGGATTCGGCGGCCGCAACGGCGGCACCGGCACGGGCGGCGGCACCCAGACGAACACGGGCGCGAACGGATGAGCGCGGTCCTCGAACTCAGCGGCGTCCGCAAGACATACCGCACGGGCACCTTGGAGGTCGACGCCCTGCGCGGCATCGACATGCAGGTCGAAGACGGCGACTACGTCGCGATCATGGGTCCGTCGGGGTCGGGCAAATCGACCCTCATGCACATCATCGGATGCCTCGACGTGCCCACCGCCGGCACCTATCTGCTGGCCGGTGAGGATGTCTCGACCTTCGACGAGCGTCGCCTCGCCGACATCCGCAATCGCCGGATCGGCTTCGTGTTCCAGCAGTTCAACCTGCTCACCACCGTCTCGGCCTGGCGCAACGTCGAACTCCCCCTCATCTACGCCGGAGTCCCCCGCCACGAGCGCCGGGCGCGCGCCATCGCCGCGCTCGAACGGGTGGGCCTCGCGGATCGCGTGGAGCACAAGCCCGGTGAGCTGTCCGGCGGGCAGCAGCAGCGGGTCGCCGTGGCGCGGGCCCTCGTCACCGAGCCGAGTCTCATCCTCGCCGACGAGCCGACCGGAAACCTCGACTCCACGTCGACCCGCGACGTGCTGGACCTGTTCGCCGAGCTGCACGGCCAGGGCCGCACGATCGTGCTCATCACCCACGAGCACGACGTGGCGGCCGAGGCCGCGCACACGCTCGTGATCCGAGATGGCGAGCTCGTCGACGACCTGCACCGTGGCGCCATGCTCGATGCGCTCGCGGGAGGCCTCCGATGAACGCGGCGGAGACGGTCCGCACCGCGTTCGACGCCATCCGCACCCGCCGGATGCGCTCGGCGCTGACGGTGCTCGGCGTCCTCATCGGAATCGCGGCGGTCATGCTCACGGTCGGCCTCGGCCAGGGCGCCCAGCAGAAGGTGACCGAGCAGATCGACTCGCTGGGCTCCAATCTGCTGGTGGTGAGCCCCGGGTCGACGACCTCGACGACGGGCCTGCGGGGCGGGCGGGGATCGGCCACGACGCTGACCGCGACGGATGCCGCGACCCTCGCCGACCCGCAGGTCGCACCCGACGTGGCCGCCGTCGCGCCGGTGTCGCAGGGCAGCGAGAACGTCGTCGCCGGCACGAACAACTGGACGACCTCGATCGTCGGCACGACCCCGGACTGGCTCGGCGTGCGCGCGCGCACCGTGACGGAGGGCCGTTTCTTCACGCAGCAGGACGTGAACTCCTCTGCTCCGGTGGCGGTGATCGGCTCGACGACCGCGCAGGAGCTGTTCGGGCTGCGCGACCCGGTCGGTCAGCAGGTGACCATCGGCGACGAGGCGTTCACGGTCATCGGCGAGCTGAACGCGGCCGGCTCCACCATCGGCGGCGACCAGGACGACCAGATCGTCGTGCCCGCGACGACGTGGGCCGCGGCATCCGGATCGGCCGCCTCGATCTCGACGATCTACCTCGAGGCGCGCAGCGCCGCCGACCTGTCGGCCGCCTACCAGGAGGCGCAGAACGCCCTGCTCACCCAGCACGGGGACACGGCCGCCACGGCCGACTTCACCGTGTCGAGCCAGGCGTCCCTCGTGCAGACCGCGACCACCACCACGCAGATCCTCACCGTGCTGCTCGGGGGCATCGCGGCGATCTCGCTGCTCGTGGGCGGCATCGGGGTGATGAACATCATGCTCGTGTCGGTGACCGAGCGGATCCGCGAGATCGGTCTGCGCAAAGCGCTGGGAGCGACCCCCGGCGTGATCCTCCGGCAGTTCCTCGTCGAGGCCAGCATCCTGGGCCTCATCGGCGGTGTGCTCGGCATCGCCCTCGGCGCGCTCGGCGCCCTGCTGCTGCCGGGCGTGCTCGGATTCCCGCTGGTCATCTCTCCGCTGGCCACGGTCGGCGCCCTGCTCGTCTCGCTCGCGATCGGCATGATCGCGGGCGTGTACCCCGCCAACCGCGCCGCGCGCCTGGCCCCCATCGACGCCCTGAGGACGGAATGACATGAAGCGCTCACAGATCATCGCCACGGCGGCCATCGCGGTCGTGGCCGTGCTCGGCCTCGCCGCCTGCAGTGCCTCGAACGGCGGCACGCCGGCTCCGGCGGCGTCGTCGACGGGCAACCCGAACAGCCGGTTCGGAGGGACGCCCGGCGGCGCGTTCCCGGGCGCGGCGGGCACGGTAGCAGCCGTCAGCGGCTCGACCGCGCAGGTGCAGGGGGTCTCGTCGCAGACCGCGGTCACCTGGACGTCGGCGACCAGATTCACGGCACAGCAGAAGGTCGCGGCGGTCGCACTGAAGGTCGGCGACTGCGTGGTCGCGCGGCCCGCGCGCGCCGTGTCGGGTCAGGATGCCGCGGGC
>NZ_DATEJS010000213.1:0-3118 GCF_035277845.1 Microbacterium sp. | reverse complement strand
GTCGGCGCTGGTGCCCACGAGCCTCGGAGCCTGGGGTGCGGCGCTCGTGACCGGGGTGGGACAGCTCGCCCATCCCGCGGTCGCCGGCGACTGGCGGGTCCACGTCGCGCTCGCCGTCGTCCACCTGCTCCACGTGCTCGGCGGCTTCGCCATGTTCCTGGACACGCGCGGCGCGATGCAGCTGCGGACGCTGCGACGTGCGCTCCTGCGCTGGCTGTGGATCCAGCTGCCCGCGCAGGCGCTGCTCACCGTCGTGCTCGCCGTGCCCCGCCTGCCGCTCACCGGCGACGGCGGCGTGCTCGCGGTCGTCGCCGGGGTGTGCCTGTGCGCGGTCGCGGTGATCGTGGTGCGCCTCGCGACCCCGCGCCGCTGACCTCGGCCGGGCTCCCGGAGCCGCTGCGATGCGCTGAGCGAGCGCAGCGAGCCGCAGTGATGCTGGCCACTCCTAGACTTGTCGGGTGCCCATCGTCCCCGTCTCCGCCGTCGGTCATCCCAGTGGAAAGCTCAGCGTCCGCGGCGCCCGAGTCCACAATCTGAAGAACGTCGATCTCGACATCCCGCGCGATTCCCTGGTCGTGTTCACCGGGCTGTCCGGGTCCGGCAAGTCCAGCCTCGCCTTCGACACCATCTTCGCCGAGGGGCAGCGCCGCTACGTCGAGTCGCTGAGCGCCTACGCGCGCCAGTTCCTCGGTCAGGTCGACCGGCCCGACGTCGACTTCATCGAGGGCCTCAGCCCCGCCGTCTCGATCGACCAGAAATCGACCAACCGCAACCCGCGGTCGACGGTCGGCACGATCACCGAGATCCACGACTACATGCGGCTCCTCTGGGCGCGCATCGGGGTGCCGCACTGCCCGGAGTGCGGCGAGGTCATCCAGCGCCAGACCGTGCAGCAGATCGCCGACCAGCTGATGGAGCTGCCCGAACGCACCCGGTACCAGATCGTGGCGCCGGTGGTGTCGCAGAAGAAGGGCGAGTTCGTCGACCTCTTCAAGGAGCTCAGCGCCAAGGGCTTCGCGCGTGCGGTGGTCGACGGCGACCTCATCCAGCTGTCCGAGCCGCCCACGCTGAAGAAGAGCTACAAGCACGACATCGCCGTCGTCGTCGATCGCCTGGTCGCGGCGCCCGGCATCCTCGACCGCATCACCGACTCCGTCGAGACGGCCCTCAGCCTCGCCGGCGGCGTGGTGCAGGCGAATTTCGTCGACGAGGAGGGGGATGCCGCCTGGCAGTCGTTCTCCGAGAAGCTGGCGTGCCCCAACGGGCATCCGCTGCAGCTGACCGAGATCGAGCCGCGCACGTTCTCGTTCAACGCGCCCTTCGGGGCCTGTCCCGCGTGTTCCGGTCTCGGCACGCGCATGTCGGTCGACGTCGACCTCATGCTCGCCGACGAGGACCTCTCGATCAACGAGGGCGTCGTGATCCCGTGGACGACGCAGGGCAAGGGGCTGTTCCAGTACTACGAGCGGCTGCTCCAGGGACTCGCCGACGACCTCGGCTTCTCGCTCGACACCCCGTGGCGCAAGCTCCCCGCCGCGGTGCGCGAGGCGGTGCTGCACGGCGAGAACTTCAAGGTCAACGTGCGGTGGAAGAACCGCTACGGGCGCGAGATGCGCTATACGTCGGGGTTCGAGGGCGTCGTGCCCTACATCGAACGGCAGTACCTGCAGGCCGAGTCCGACTCGCAGCGGCAGCGCTGGGCGGAGTACCTGCGCGAGGTGCCGTGCCCCGTCTGCGACGGCGCGCGCCTCAAGCCCGAGGTGCTCGCGGTGCAGGTGCACGGTCACTCCATCGCGGATGCTTCGCGGCTGAGCCTCGCCGACGCGCAGACGTACTTCGCGAAGCTCCAGCTCACCGACCGTGAGGCGAAGATCGCGGCGCAGGTGCTGCGCGAGATCCGGCTGCGCCTCGACTTCCTCACCCAGGTCGGCCTCAGCTACCTGTCCCTCGGCCGCTCGGCCGGGTCGCTCTCCGGCGGCGAGGCGCAGCGCATCCGGCTCGCGACCCAGATCGGCTCGGGGCTCACCGGGGTGCTGTACGTGCTCGACGAGCCGTCGATCGGGTTGCACCAGCGCGACAACCGCCGCCTCATCGAGACGCTCGTCGCGCTGCGCGACCTCGGCAACACGCTCATCGTCGTCGAGCACGACGAGGAGACCATCCACGCGGCGGACTGGATCGTCGACATCGGCCCGCGCGCCGGCGTCGACGGCGGCAACGTCGTGCATTCCGGCCCGCTCGGCGAGCTGCTCGAAGACCGGGGCTCGCTCACCGGCGACTACCTCGCCGGGCGCCGGGCGATCACCACGCCCGCCAAGCGCCGCCGCATCGACAAGAGCCGCAAGCTGTCGGTCGTCGGCGCCCGCGAGAACAACCTCAAGAACGTCACCGTGGACTTCCCGCTGGGCGTCATGACCGCCGTCACCGGGGTCAGCGGCTCCGGCAAGTCGACGCTGGTCAACGACATCCTGTACCAGGTGCTCGCCTCCCGCCTCAACGGCGCCCGCACCGTGCCGGGCAAGCACACCCGGGTCACCGGCCTCGACGGTCTCGACAAGGTCGTGCACGTCGACCAGGCGCCGATCGGCCGCACGCCGCGGTCGAACCCGGCGACGTACACCGGGGTGTTCGACCGCATCCGCACCCTCTTCAGCGAGACGCCCGAGGCGAAGGCGCGCGGGTACATGCCCGGGCGGTTCAGCTTCAACGTCAAGGGCGGCCGCTGCGAGGCGTGCTCCGGCGACGGCACCATCAAGATCGAGATGAACTTCCTGCCCGACGTGTACGTCGACTGCGAGGTCTGCCACGGCAAGCGGTACAACCGCGACACCCTCGCCGTGCACTACAAGGGCAAGAACATCGCCGAGGTGCTCGAGATGCCGATCGCCGAGGCGAGCGAGTTCTTCGAGCCCATCCAGGCGATCCACCGGTACCTGAAGACCCTGGTCGACGTCGGGCTCGGCTACGTGCGGCTCGGGCAGTCTGCGACGACGCTCTCCGGCGGCGAGGCGCAGCGCGTCAAACTCGCCACCGAACTGCAGCGGCGCTCCAACGGCCGCTCGGTGTACGTGCTCGACGAGCCCACCACGGGTCTGCACTTCGAGGACGTCGCGCGCCT
>NZ_DATEJS010000212.1:0-3707 GCF_035277845.1 Microbacterium sp. | reverse complement strand
GATCCCGGATCAGACCCCGGCGCGGACGCGGGCACCGTCGAACCAGTGGTGCCTGTGCGCGTCGGGGTCGCCGGCGATGATCGCGGTCAGGAGCTCGGCGGCGCGCCGTCCGTACGCCGTCGGGGCCAGATCGATGACCGTCAGCCGCGGATCGAGCAGCTCGTCGGGCGCCGCCGCGAACGAGGCGAGGTCGATGTCCTGGCCGATCCGGATGCCGGATGCCTCGAGGATGATCCGGCTGGCGTGCGCGGTGCCCTGCCCCGCGCACACGATGGCATCCGTCCGGTCGCCCGCGACGATGCCTGCGAGTCGCTCATCGCTCGCCCAGCGCGCCGGGTCCGCGCTCACGTCGAGCACTTCGCCCGCGGACCCCGTCTCCGCGCACCAGGCGTGGAAGGTCCGCTCGGTGCTCTCCGTCCATGCGGAGCCGAGTTCGCGGCGAAGCGACAGCAGCACGAACCGGCGCCGGCCGCGGGCGCGCAGCAGATCGAGCGCCTCCCGCTGCAGTGCGTCGTGGCGCGCATCGAGCGTCGCGGCGACATCCGCCTCGCCGACGCCGTGGTACGCCCCGACCGAGAGGATCGGGATGCCGGCGCGCGCCAGCGCGACGACGATGGCGGCATCCGGCTCCGGGTCGACGACCATCGCACCGTCGACTGCGAAGCTGCGCGCCGGATCGATCTCGCTCGTGAACAGGGTCAGGTCGGCCTGGGCTGCATCCGCCCCGTCGGCGGCGCCCAGCGCGAACTCCGTGTAGAACGGCAGCCGGCGCGCGACGGTGGGCAGGTGGATGCCGTAGCTGCCGACGCGACCCGACCGCAGGCTGCGGGCGGCGCGGTTGGTGACGTAGCCGAGCTTCGCGGCCGCCGCGTGCACCCGGGCGCTCGTCGCGGGGGAGAACCGGCCGGTGCCGCTGAGCACGTTCGCGACGGTGGACTTCGACAGTCCGACCGCTTCGGCGATGTCGATGATGGTCGCCCGGGGCGTGCTCATCCCTCCAGTGTAGGAGCGGCCCGGCGGCGCACCCGTTGACGACGCCACCGGGATGGTGGTACAACTGGTGATCATGCTGGAACGTTCCAGCATCCCTCACCATCACCCGACCACCGCCGCTCGGAAGGAATCCGATGTCCCACCCCGCTCTCGCGCCCACCACGCGCGGCCGAGCCCGAGTCGTCATCCTCGTCGTCGACTTCGTGCTCGTGCTCTTCCCGCCCCTGCAGTGGGCGATCGCCCCGGGGCCCGCCAGTCTCTGGTACTACCTCGGCGCCAACGCCCTCGTCGTCGTCTCGCTCTTCGCCCTCTGGGGGCTGCGCGACCGCACCGACGCCGACGCCGACCTCGGCGCTCCGATCGAGGAGGTGCGGCGATGAACGCCGGCATGATCATCGGCTACGGCGGCGTGGTGCTGTTCACCGTGCTCGTCATCGTCATCATGAGCCGCGGCAAGCGCGGTGCCGACACCCTCAGCGAGTACGCCGCCGCCGGGCGGTCGTTCAGCTCGTGGTTCGGCACGATGTCGTTCCTGAACACCTGGCTCGCCGGCAGCGTCTTCGTCGCCTTCGCCTCGTTCACGATCACGGTCGGCGTCGCCGGCTTCTACTCGCTGTCGTACTCGCTGCTGGCCGTCGTGCTCATGTTCTTCCTCGCGAAGCCCGTCAACGCGTGGGGACGCGCGCACGACCTGCGCACCCAGGCCGACCTGCTGGGCCTGCGGTACGGCTCGCGCGCGGTGCGGGTCACCGCCGCGGTCATCGGCGTGATCGCCTCGATCCCGTGGGTGGTGCTCGGCATGCAGTCCCTCGGCGTGGTCTTCACCGCGCTGTCGTTCGGCGCCGTCACCCCGATCGCGGCGACGATCATCGGCGTCGTGTTCATCGCGATCCGCCAGATCTGGACCACCCGGCTCGGCACCCGCGGACTCATCGTCAGCGACATGGTGCAGGGCCTGTTCGCCTACGGCGTCGGCTTCCTCATCATCGTCGGACTGCTCACCTGGCTGCTCACGAACGGCCATGGCCTCGACCGGATCGCACCCGGCCTGCTGACGATCCCCGGACCGGACAGCCCCTTCGGTCCGCTCTACCTGTTCTCACTCACCGCCACCGGGGTGCTCGGCGCGTGGTCGTGGCCGGACGTCTTCGTGCGCCTGTTCAGTGTCCGCAGCCCGCAGGCCGTGCAGCGCTCGGCCGTGCAGGCCGCACCCATCCTGCTGCTGTTCTCCGGCGGACTCGTCGTCGTCGAGCTGCTCGCCACGAGCCTTCCGGGGGTCTCGTCGGCACCCGACTTCGTGTGGTTCACGCTGGCCGGCCTCGGCGGCGTCGGCCTCGTCACCGCGGCCGGCATCTGCGTCGTCGCCGCGACCATGGGAAACGTCGGCGCCAACCTGCAGGCGCTCGGCACGCAGATCGCCAACGACGTCGTGGGCGGCGGCCGGCCCGACTCGCCCACGCAGTCCGCGCGCGGCGCGAAGATCGCCGTGGCGGCGGTGACGATCGTCTCGGCGATCGTCGCCCTGTCCACCGCGAACCTCGTGTCGGGCATCTTCCTGCTCGCGATCATCTCGTACCAGGCCATCTGCCAGATCGCGCCCGCACTGCTGCTCGGCATCTTCTGGCGGCGGGGCACCGCGACGGCGGCCACCAGCGGCATGATCGTCGGCATCGTCGTGGCCGGCATCCTGCAGGTCGTGTACCCGAACTCGATCCCGTGGCTCGGCGGTCTCACGTCCGGCGTCGCCGGTCTCGTCGTGAACACGGCCGTGTACGTGGTCGTGAGCCTCGCCAAGCCCGCGCCGGATGCCGAGCGTCGCCGCGTCGACGCCCTCTTCGCCGGCCTCCGGCAGCTGCCGGACGTCACGGTCGCCACGCGCGTCGGCGTGCGCTGACCCGGGAAGGACCCCTATGGCCACCGCAGACACGCTCATCCGTGCGGCATCCATCCACACGCTCGATCCCGCGACGACAGGCGCCGACACCATCGCGGTGCGCGGCGGGCGCATCCTGGCCGTCGGGCGACGTGCAGACCTCGACGCCCTGCGCACAGCGGACACGCAGGTGGTCGACTACGGGGACGCCGTCGTCACCCCGGGGCTGAACGACAGCCACACCCACGTGGTGTTCGGCCTCGAGATGACCCGGGGGAGCGACCTCACCGACCTGCCCATGGCGGCGGTGCGGGAGCGGGTGCACGCCGCGGCCCGCACCGCCGCGCCCGGCTCGTGGGTGCTCGGCTGGGGCCTCGACCCGAACATCTTCACCGGCATCGGGTTCGGCGGGCGCGTGTTCGACGAGGTCACGGGGTCCGCTCCGATGTTCCTGCGCATGCGCGACGGCCACAGCGCGGCCGTGAACAGCGCGGCGCTGGATGCCGCGGGGATCACCGGGCGCGAGGTGTTCGCCGACGAGTCGCGCGTGGACGTGGATGCCTCGGGAGCTCCGACCGGCTACCTCGTGGAGCTCGCTGCGATCGACCTCATCGTACGGGCGCTGCCGGCGGAGTCCTCGGCACAGCGCCGGGAGCGGTTCCGCGAGGTGCTGCTGGGCATGGCCGCGACCGGCATCGCCTCGACGCACGTGATGGACTTCGCCGACGACTCCCGGGCGCTCGTCGAGGCCCTCGAGAGTGACGGCGACCTGCCGGTGCGGCTGCGCTTCTCGCCCATGGTGCTCGGCGGCGCGTCGGCGGCGGACCTCGCCGCGGTCGCC
>NZ_DATEJS010000211.1:0-8815 GCF_035277845.1 Microbacterium sp. | reverse complement strand
CGGATGCGCCGGATCCTCGACAGGAAGAGCCGGTGCCGGCGCCGTGGGGCCGGCCCACGTCGGAGCCGAGGCCGATGCGGCGGGTCCGGATGCCGCGTCCGCCGCGACCGCAGCGGCCACGCCGGCGATCACCGGCACCGGGCGGACGACCGGTGCGGCCTGGGTGAGGACGGCGGCCACCTCGGGCGTGATGACGGGCACCGAGGCGGTGCGGATCCGCTCCTGCTGACGCGCCTGACGGCGGGTGAGCGGCGCGGTGCCGAGGTCGACGCTCGCATCGGCGATCGGCGCGGGCGGGACGATCACCGGCTCCGCCGCGCGCGGAAGCGGGGCGATGATCGCGGTCGGGGCATCCGCGCTCGGGACGGCGGGCGGCGGCGTCTTCTCGTCGTCGGTCGGGGCCGGCGCGATCGGCGTGGACGGCGCGTCGGAAGCCGCGTCGGGTGCGCTGCCTCCGTCGGGTGTGCCGGGGTCGGTGATGACCGGAGTGACCCCTGTGTTGCGCAGCTCACGCAGCTGCTTGCGGGTGAGCTGAGGAGATTCCGGCTGATCTGGTGTGCTCATGCCATGCTCCGATAAAGATGATGCTTCGCGATGTATTGGACGACCCCGTCGGGAACGAGGTACCACACGGGATGACCGTTGCTGACGCGCTCGCGGCAATCGGTCGACGAGATCGCGAGCGCGGGGACCTCCAGCTGGCTCACCCCTTCGGAGGGCAGCCCGTCGGTCGTGAGGACGTGGCCCGGCCGGGAGACCGCGACGAAGTGGGCGAGATCCCACAGCCCATCATGCTCCCTCCAACTGAGAATCTGCGCCACGGCGTCCGCGCCGGTGATGAAGAACAGCTCGGCGTCGGGGCGCTGCGCCTTCAGATCCCGCAGCGTGTCGACCGTGTAGGTGGGGCCGTCGCGGTCGATGTCGACCCGGCTGACGGTGAAGCGGGGGTTGGATGCCGTCGCGATGACGGTCATCAGATACCGGTGCTCCCCCTCCGAGACGTGCGACTTCTGCCAGGGCTGCCCGGTCGGCACGAAGACGACCTCGTCGAGGTCGAACGACTGCGCCACCTCGCTCGCGGCAACGAGGTGCCCGTGGTGGATGGGATCGAACGTCCCGCCCATGACCCCGATGCGCGGGGCCCGTGTCGCCGTCATGCGGAAGATCAGTGCCCGTGGCTCGCCTGCCGGACGTCGCCCTCGTGCGCACGCGCGAAGGCCTCCGCCTTGTGCGAATGACGGTTGGCGACGTGACGATACGACCGGGTGACCAGCGCGAGGCCCCCGAACGCGCAGATGGCGATGATCGGGAACATCACGGTCTCGAGCATGACATTGCCGTGCTCGCCTTCTGCTGCGGCGAGGGCGATCAGCTGAGTGGCCAGGGTCATCGGGTCTCCGTTTCGGGGTCCGCGTCTGCACAGTCGTACAGAGCGCGCTGAGCTTACAGTGTAGCCGTCAGGGGCGCACTTGACCCGTGCCGCGCGCGAGCCACTTGGTGCTGGTGAGCTCCGGCAGCCCCATCGGACCGCGGGCGTGCAGTTTCTGGGTCGAGATCCCGACCTCCGCGCCGAAGCCGAACTCGCCGCCATCCGTGAAACGGGTCGAGGCGTTCGCCATCACGACGGCCGAGTCCACCTCGGCGAGGAACCGCTCCGCGGCCTCGTCGTCGTCGGTGATGATCGACTCGGTGTGGTGCGTCGAGTACCGGCGGATGTGCTCGAGCGCGTCGTCGAGATCGGCGACCACGCGCATCGACAGGTCGAGGCTCATGTGCTCGGTCGCCCAGTCCGAGTCGACGGCCGGGACGACGTCCGACGCCCGCCGGGCGACCGCCTCGTCCCCGTGCACCGTGACCCCGGCCTCCTGCAGCGCCGCGACCACCGGACCGACCACGCGGTCGGCGGCATCCCGATGCACCAGCACCGTCTCGACCGCGTTGCACACGCTCGGCCGCTGCACCTTCGCGTTCACGACGATGTCCCGCGCGCGATCGAGCGGGGCGGACGCGTCGAGGAAGATGTGCACGACGCCGGCGCCGGTCTCGATCACCGGCACCGCGGACTCGGTGACGACGGTCTCGATCAGCTGCGCGCTGCCGCGGGGCACGAGCACGTCGACGACGCCGCGAGCGGCCATCAGGGCGCGGGCGCCGTCACGGCCGAAGTCGTCGACGGTCTGCACCGCCTCGGGGTCGATCCCGACGGCTGCGAGCGCGTCGCGGATGAGGGCCACGAGGGCCCGGTTGGATTCCAGGGCCGCGCTGCCGCCGCGCAGCACGACCGCGTTGCCGGCGCGCAGCGCCAGCGCGGCGATGTCGACGGTGACGTTGGGGCGGGCCTCGTAGATCGACCCGATCACGCCGAACGGCACGCTCACCTTCTGCAGGCGGATGCCGTTGGGCAGCGTGCGCTCGTCGAGCACCCGCCCGACCGGATCGGGCAGGTCCGCGACGTCGCGCACCGCCGCGGCGAGAGCCGCCACGCGGCCGGCATCCAGGGTCAGCCGGTCGAGCAGGCCGGCTGACAGGCCGTGCTCACGCCCGCGCTGCAGGTCGACCGCGTTGGCCGCGACGACGTCGCCGACGTGGGCGTCGATGCGAGCCGCGATCGCGAGCAGAGCCTCGCGCTTGCGGGCGTCGGTGAGCAGTCCGACCGCGCGGGAGGCATCCTTGGCGCGCAGCATCCGCTGCTGCGCTGTCGGCGCCGCAGCACCCGCGGAGGTGGCTGCTGACGGGGCCCCGGACGCGATCGCACTCATCCGCTCAGTCTACCGAGGCGTGCACGGGCACCGGAGTCGTGGGAGCAGGGTTCGGCGCGAACCACGTGCCGATCCCGGCGCCCGCGAGGGCGTCGGCGACCAGGTCGGCGCGGGTGACCAGCACGCCGGTGCCGGATGCCGCCGCCAATCGCGCAGCGGACGCCTTGGTCGCCGCTCCCCCGGTGCCGACGCCGTTGACCTTCACCGATCCGAACTCGAACTCGTCGAGCGACGCGCCGTAGGCGACCGTGTCGATCGGGCTCGCACCCGGGGTTCCGGGCGGGGCGGTGTACAGGGCGGGGACGTCGCTCAGCAGCACGAGGGCGTCCGCCCGGATGAGCTGGGCGACGAGAGCGGCGAGGCGGTCGTTGTCGCCGAAGCGGATCTCGTGCGTCGCCACGGTGTCGTTCTCGTTGACGATCGGGAGGATGCGCAGTCCGAGGAGCCGCTCCATGGCGCGCTGGGCGTTGGAGCGGTGGGTGTGGTTCTCCAGGTCGCCGGCGGTGAGCAGCACCTGGCCGGCGACGATGTGGAACTCCCGCAACGCCGCCTGGTAGCGGTAGATGAGCACGTTCTGGCCGACCGCCGCGGCAGCCTGCTGCGTCGCGAGGTCGGTGGGTCGCTCGTCGAGCGAGAGGAACGGCATCCCCGTGGCGATCGCGCCGGAGGACACCAGCACGATCTCGCAGCCGCGCGCGTGCGCGTGCGCCAGGGCTTCGACGAGGGGACCGATCTGCCCCGCGTTCTCGCCCGAGATCGAGGAGGAGCCGACCTTGACGACGATGCGGCGGGCGGCCGCCAGGTCCCGGCGGTCGTGCGCGGTCATGCCTCGTCGTCCTCGTCCTCGTCCCAGGTCGCGCCGGCGATGCGCTCGGCCTCGAGTTCGGCGCGGGCGGCCGCCTTCGCGTCCATGCGCTCGTGGTACTGCTCCCGGCGCTCGCTGGTGGTGCGCCGTCCACCCTCGTACAGACGCGGGTCGGTGCCGCGCGGCGCGGTCATCAGCTCGGCCGCCGAGCTCAGCGCGGGCTGCCAGTCGAACACGACGCCGCCCTCGTCGCCGATGACGACCGTCGCCCCCGGGGTCGCGCCCGCGCGGAACAGCTCGTCCTCGACGCCGAGACGCTCGAGGCGGTCGGCGAGGAAGCCGACGGCCTCGTCGTTCTGGAAGTCGGTCTGCTGCACCCAGCGCACCGGCTTGTCGCCGAGGATGCGGTACATCGGGCCGTAGGTGCCGCCCTCGACGCGCACCTCGAACTCGCGCTCGGCCCCCTTCGGCCGGATGATGATGCGCGGACCGGTCTCGGCGGATGCCGTGGCGACCCGGTGCTCGGCGACCAGCTCGCCGAGCGCGAAGGTCAGTTCGCGCAGGCCCTGGTGGGCCACGGTCGACACCTCGAACACGCGCAGACCGAGGGCCTCGAGGTCGGGGCGCACGAGGTCGGCCAGGTCTTTGGCCTCGGGGACGTCGATCTTGTTGAGCACGACCACCTGCGGGCGGTCCAGCAGCGGCAGCTGACCGTCCGGCACCGGGTAGGCGGCCAGCTCCTGCCGGATCACCTCGAGGTCGCTGATCGGGTCGCGGCCCGGTTCGAGGGTGGCGCAGTCGAGCACGTGCACCAGCACGGAGCAGCGCTCCACGTGCCGGAGGAACTCCAGGCCGAGGCCGCGCCCTTCGCTCGCGCCCTCGATCAGACCGGGCACGTCCGCGATCGTGAAGCGCACGTCGCCCGCGGCCACCACGCCGAGGTTCGGGTGCAGGGTCGTGAACGGGTAGTCGGCGATCTTGGGGCGCGCCGCGGAGACCGCGGCGATGAGGCTGGACTTGCCGGCCGACGGGAAGCCGACGAGTGCCACGTCGGCGACGGTCTTCAGCTCGAGGACGACGTCACCCTCCCAGCCGGGGGTGCCGAGGAGCGCGAAGCCTGGGGCCTTGCGCTTCGTGGTCGCGAGCGCCGCGTTGCCGAGCCCGCCGCGGCCACCGGGTGCCACGACGAAGCGCGTGCCCGGGTCGACGAGATCGGCCAGGGTCTCCCCCGCGGCATCCTTCACCACCGTGCCGACGGGCACCGGAAGCTCGACCGACTCCCCGAGCGCACCGGACCGGTTGTCGCCCATGCCGAAGCCGCCGTTGCCGGCATGCCGGTGAGGCGAGTGGTGGTACGAGAGGAGCGTCGTCACCTGCGGATCGGCGACGAGCACGACGTCGCCGCCGTTGCCGCCGTTGCCGCCGTCGGGGCCGGCCAGCGGCTTGAACTTCTCGCGCCGCACCGACACGCAGCCGTTGCCACCCTTTCCGGCGCGCAGATGCAGCGTCACGCGGTCGACGAAGGTGACCATGGCTGTGCCTCCCGAGGCAGTGTGTTCAGGGGTGAATAGGAAACGAGGGGCGAGCCGAAGCCCGCCCCTCGTCTGAGACTAGCGACCACCGATCCGGTGGTTGAGCCGCCTGCGCCTTACGCGGCCTCGACCACGTTGACGACCTTGCGGCCGCCCTTGGTGCCGAACTCGACCGAGCCCGCGGCCAGCGCGAACAGCGTGTCGTCGCCGCCACGGCCCACGTTGGTGCCGGGGTGGAAGTGCGTGCCACGCTGGCGGACGATGATCTCGCCGGCGCCGACGACCTGGCCGCCGAAGCGCTTCACGCCGAGTCGCTGGGCGTTGGAGTCGCGGCCGTTACGGGTGGAGCTTGCGCCCTTTTTGTGTGCCATCTCTACGTCTCCTGTGGCTTACTTGATGCCGGTGACCTTGACGCGGGTCAGGTCCTGACGGTGACCCTGGCGCTTCTTGTAACCGGTCTTGTTCTTGAACTTCTGGATCACGATCTTGGGGCCGCGCTCCTCACCGAGGACCTCGGCGGTCACGGTGACCTTCGCGAGCTTGGCGGCGTCGGTCGTGACGGCGTCGCCGTCGACGAACAGCACGGCGGGCAGCTCGATGGTCTCGCCCACATTCGCCTTCTGACGGTCGAGAACGACAACCGTGCCGACCTCGACCTTCTCCTGCCGACCACCGGCGCGCACTACTGCGTAAACCACTTCATACCTGTTTCGTTGGGGAGCGGGATGCCGCTCCGTATTCACACGGGAAGACTGTGCTTGCTTCGCACGCCAGCAGAGGGACCGCAATGACGGACGCGATTCGCATGAGCCGCAGCATCCGAGTGGGGCGGATGGCACGGTGCACCAAGGGACTACTTTACCGGATGCTCCCCCGGCCCGCAAAAGCGAGCGGGGCGCGTGTCGCGTGCGTCTAGGATCGCGACATGGCGATCCTCGTCGACGACCCGATCTGGCCTGCCCACGACCGCCTCTGGGCCCACCTCGTCAGCGACGCCAGCCTGGCCGAACTGCACGCCTTCGCCGCGGAGCACGGCATCCCCCGCCGGGCCTTCGACCTCGACCACTACGACGTGCCGGCGGACGCGATCCCGCGGCTCGTCGACGGCGGCGCGCACCACGTCGGCGGCAAGGAGCTCACCCGTGCACTGATCGCGTCGGGACTGCGCGTCACCGCACGCGAGCGCGTCGAACGGACGGCCCGATGACCTCCGGCCGTCTCGAGGCGTTCAGCGACGGGGTGCTCGCGATCATCATCACGGTCATGGTGCTCGGCCTCGCGGTGCCGAAGGGGTACGCGTGGACGGACCTGCTGCACACGTCGGGCCTGGGCCTTCTCACCTACCTGCTGAGCTTCGTGTACATCGGGATCTACTGGAACAACCACCACCACCTGTTCCAGCTGCGGCCGCCGGTCGGCGGCGGCGTGCTGTGGGCGAACCTGCACCTGCTCTTCTGGCTGTCGCTGTACCCGTTCACGACCGCCTGGCTGACGGAGTCGCGCGTGTCCCTGGTGCCGACGGTCGTCTACGGTCTGAACCTCCTGGCCGCGGGGGTCGCCTACTTCATCCTGCAGGCGGCCATCACCCACCTGCCGGGCGGGGAGCGGCTGCGCGAGGCGTTCGGCCGCAACGTCAAGGGGCTGATCTCGCCGGTGCTCTACGTCGCCGGGATCGGCCTCGCCTTCGTCACGCCGTGGCTCGGCCTCATCCCGTTCGTCGTCGTGGCGGTCATCTGGCTGGTGCCGGACCGTCGGGTGGAGCGGTACCTGAGCACGCATCCGGCCATGTCCGAGGGATCCCGGCCACCGGCGGACGCCGACGGCCCGACGCCGTAGCGCCGGGCCGTCGGGTGCCGTCGATCAGGATTCGTCGGCGACGATCGGGGTGGGGGTCAGCGCCGCCGTCGTCACACGGCGCCGGGCGCGGCCCTGGCCGGGAGCCTTGGGCTCGGGCAGGGCGCTGAGCACGGAGTCCAGCAGCATCTCCTTCTCGCTCCTCGGCCCCTTGGCGGCATCCGACTTCTTGCGGCGCTTCTTGGGCCGGTCGGCCGGCCTCTCGGCGGGCGCATCCAGCTCGGGAAGCGGCAGGACGTCGGACGGCGCGGGCTCGACGTGCTCCTCGTGGTGGATGGTCGAGGCCGCGATCTGGGCGAGAGCGGACTTCGCCCCCTCGGGGATGCCGTGCGCGGCACCGTTCGACGACGTCGGCGCCTGCTGCTGACGGCCGCCGCCACGGCGCGAGCCGGTGCCGGTGGCGGTCGCCTGGGCGGAGCGGTGCTTCACGAGCGGGTCGTGGTGCACGATGATGCCGCGACCGGCGCAGACCTCGCACGGCTCGCTGAAGGTCTCGAGCAGGCCGAGGCCGAGCTTCTTGCGGGTCATCTGCACGAGGCCGAGCGAGGTGACCTCCGCGACCTGGTGCTTGGTGCGGTCGCGGCTCAGGCACTCGATGAGCCGGCGCAGCACGAGGTCGCGGTTGGACTCGAGCACCATGTCGATGAAGTCGACGACGATGATGCCGCCGATGTCGCGCAGGCGCAGCTGGCGGACGATCTCCTCGGCGGCCTCGAGGTTGTTCTTGGTGACGGTCTCCTCGAGGTTGCCGCCCGTGCCGACGAACTTGCCGGTGTTGACGTCGACGACGGTCATCGCCTCGGTGCGGTCGATGACGAGCGATCCGCCGGAGGGCAGCCAGACCTTGCGGTCGAGGGCCTTCTCGATCTGCTCGGTCACGCGGTAGGCGTCGAACGGGTCGTTGTCGCCCTCGTAGCGCTCGACGCGTTCGAGCAGGTCGGGCGCGACCGCCTCGAGATAGCTCGAGATGGTGTGCTGCGCGTCCTCGCCCTGGATGAGCATCTTGGTGAAATCCTCGTTGAAGACGTCGCGGACGATCTTCACGAGCAGGTCGGGCTCGGAGTGCAGCAGGGTGGGCGCCGGGGTGGATGCCACGGCCTTGCTGATGTGCTCCCACTGCGAGGTGAGCCGCTGCACGTCACGGGTCAGCTGCTCCTCCGTGGCGCCCTCGGCCGCGGTGCGCACGATGACGCCCGACGACTCCGGCAGCACCTCCTTGAGGATCTTCTTCAGGCGCGCGCGCTCCGTGTCGGGGAGCTTGCGCGAGATGCCGTTCATGGCGCCGCCCGGCACGTAGACGAGGTAGCGGCCCGGCAGCGAGATCTGGCTGGTCAGGCGCGCACCCTTGTGGCCCACCGGGTCCTTCGTGACCTGCACGAGCACCTTGTCGCCGGACTTGAGCGCCAGCTCGATGCGGCGGGGCTGGTTGCCGGTCTCGACGGCATCCCAGTCGACCTCGCCGGAGTACAGCACGGCGTTGCGGCCCCGCCCGATGTCGACGAAGGCGGCCTCCATGCTGGGCAGCACGTTCTGCACGCGGCCGAGGTAGACGTTTCCGATGAGGGATGCGTCCTGGCTGCGGGCGACGTAATGCTCCACGAGCACGTTGTCCTCGAGCACGGCGATCTGGATGCGGCCGTTCTTGGAGCGCACGACCATGACGCGGTCGACGGCCTCGCGGCGGGCGAGGAACTCGGCCTCGGTGACCACCGGGCGGCGCCGGCCGGCCTCGCGGCCGTCGCGGCGGCGCTGCTTCTTGGCCTCGAGACGTGTCGAGCCCTTGATGCGCTGCGGCTCGGTGATGAGTTCGACGGCGCGCTGTCGCGGCTGCGACGGCTCGGAGGGAGCGGATGCCTCGTCCCGGC
>NZ_DATEJS010000210.1:0-3632 GCF_035277845.1 Microbacterium sp. | reverse complement strand
CGGTCGGCCCGTCCGGCGCCGTCCCCGCGGCCATCGCCTCGGGCGGTCCGGTGGTGGCCGCGGGCGGCGACGGCACGCGCACCGCCGGCCCGAAGAACCGCGTCATCGCGCTGACCTTCGACGACGGTCCGGATCCGCGGTGGACGCCCGAGATCCTCGCCGTGCTGCGCAAGCACCATGTCCACGCGACCTTCTTCGTGGTCGGCACCGAGGTGATCGCGCACCCGGAGCTGGTGCGCGCCGCCGTCGCGCAGGGCGATGAGATCGGCGTGCACACCCTCACGCACGCCAACCTGGGCCTGCTCCCCGCCTGGCAGGAGCACCTCGAGCTGCGCACCGCCCAGGAGGTCATCGAGGGCGCGACCGGCATGTCGACCTCCCTGCTTCGCCCGCCCTACAGCTCCGAGAACGACGCCCTGACGAACGCCGACTGGCGGTCGATCCAGACGGCCGCGGCGGACGGCTACGTCACCGTGCTCACCACGCGCGACAGCGACGACTGGAGGCGTCTCGGGGCGGCGCACATCGAATCGGCATCCTTGCCCGACTCGCCGCACGGCGACGTGCTGCTCATGCACGACGGCGGCGGAAACCGCAGCGAGACGGTCACCGCCCTCGACCGGCTGCTCACGAAGCTGGATGCCGAGGGCTACCGGGTGACGACGGTCAGCCAGGCAGTGGGCATGACCGGCAGCATGCATCCGGCGCCGCTGCTGGACCGGGTCGTCGGCGCCACGCTCATCGGGGCGGTGCGCGCGAGCGACGCCGTCGTCGTCGCCCTCACCTTGGCACTGCTGCTCGCCGGCATCGTGACCCTCGTGCGTGCCCTGCTGGTGCTGGGCGCCGCCCGCCGGCACGCCCGCAGCGTCCGGGCGGCCGATCGGCTGCTGCCGACCGTCGTCACCGAGCCGGCCACCGTGATCGTGCCGGCCTACAACGAGGCCGCCGGCATCGAGGCCGCCGAGCGTTCGATCGCGGCATCCGACCACCCGATCGAGATCATCGTGGTCGACGACGGCTCCACCGACGACACCGCGGGCATCGTCGAACGGCTCGGCCTGCCCGGCGTGCGGGTCATCCGGCAGTCCAACGGCGGCAAGCCGGCCGCGCTCAACCGCGGCCTGCGGGCGGCATCCCACGACCTCATCGTCATGGTCGACGGCGACACCGTCTTCGAGCCGGACACCGTGCGCCGGCTCGTGCAGCCGTTCGCCGACCCGCGCGTGGGCGCCGTGTCCGGCAACACGAAGGTCGCGAACCGCGGCGGGCTGCTCGGCGCCTGGCAGCACATCGAGTACGTGGTCGGGTTCAACCTCGACCGGCGTCTGTTCGACGTGGCCGAGTGCATGCCGACGGTGCCGGGCGCGATCGGCGGATTCCGCCGGTCGGCGCTGCAGCGCATCGGGGGAGTGAGCTCCGAGACGCTCGCCGAGGACACCGACCTCACCATGGCCCTGTGCCGGGACGGCTGGCGGGTCGTCTACGAAGAGGACGCCCGCGCCTGGACCGAGGCGCCGGCGACCCTCGCGGAGCTGTGGAAGCAGCGCTACCGCTGGTGCTACGGCACCCTGCAGGCGATGTGGAAGCACCGCGGCGCCCTCGTCCAGAAGGGCGCGGCCGGCAAGCTCGGGCGCCGCGGCCTGACCTATCTGCTCGTGCTGCAGGTGCTGCTGCCGCTGCTCGCGCCGGTCGTCGACATCTTCGCGATCTACGGGCTGATCTTCCTCGATCCCGTCCGGGTGATCGGACTGTGGCTCGCGTTCCTGCTGGTGCAGCTGCTCATGGCGCTGTACGCGTTCCGATTGGACGGCGAGTCGCCGCGGGTGCTGTGGACCCTGCCGCTGCAGCAGGTCGTCTACCGGCAGCTCATGTACCTGGTCGTGATCCAGTCCGTGTTCACCTCGCTCGCCGGCACCCGCCTGCGCTGGCACCGGATGGAGCGGTACGGAACGCTCAAGGCGCCGACGACCACGCAGAGCTGAGCCGGAGGAACGCCGGCCTGTCAGATGCCGGATGCTCCGGCGTGCAGGCGCCCCGCCGCCGCGGCGATGTCCGCGAGCAGCACCGGATCGCCGCGCAGCTCGAACGCGATGTCCGCGGGCACCCAGGCGAGCGCGGACACCAGGTGGGCGACGCTCTCGCCGCGCAGCGGCCAGATGCAGCATCCGTCCTCGGCCGCCCGCAGCTCCGCGCCCCACCCGCCGAGTCGTACCCGCATCCGATCGAGGTCCTCGTGCAGCAGGACGTCGAGCTGCAGCGGCGCGCGGACGGCGCGGACGCTGCCCCGCACGTAGGCGGCGGCATCCCCGCCCGGCACCGGACGCGGCGGGAACACGACCCGCGTGCCGAAGACGTCCTCGATCCGGTCGAGGCGGAAGGTGCGCCAGTCGACGCGGTCGCGGTCCCAGGCCAGCAGCATCCAGCTGCGCCCGAGCGACACCACGGCGTGCGGCTCGACGCTGCGGCGGGACTCGGCGCCGTCGGCCGCCCGGTACGCGAAGCGGATGCGTTCGTGGTCGCGGCAGGCGAGGGCGAGGGTGCCGAGCAGCTCGGCGGACACCGGGATGCCGCGGGGCGGGGTCGTGTGCAGGGTCGCCGCGACGGCATCCGTCCGTGTGCGCAGCGCCGGCGGCAGCAGCTGCTCGAACTTGGCGAGGGCGCTCAGCGTGGTGCGCTCGCCGTCCACGAGACCCTGGGCGACCGCCGAGCGCAGCCCGACCGCGATCGTCACCGCCTCCTCCTCGGACAGCAGCAGCGGTGGCAGGTGGGAACCGGCCTCGAGCCGGTAGCCGCCGCCGATCCCGCGCTCCGCTTCGACGCGGTAGCCGAGCTCGCGGAGGCGCTCGATGTCGCGGCGGAGCGTTCGCTCGGTGATATCGAGACGCGCGGCGAGCTGCGGCCCCGGCCAGACCCGGTGGGTCTGCAGGAGGGCGAGCAGTTCGAGCACGCGGGAGGCCGTATCCGCCATGTTCTCGATTCTCTCGCATTCAGGACAGAAAATGACCTGATGTGTCCGTAGCGTGGGGTTCATCGAAGGCATACGGGTGCACAGCATCCCGACGAGAGGAACAGACCATGGACTTCAAGATCGAGCTCGTGTTCGTGCCGGTGTCCGACGTGGACCGCGCCAAGCACTTCTACGGCGACCAGCTGGGCTGGAACGTCGACTACGACCACACGGTCACCGAGGATCTGCGCTTCGTGCAGATCACCCCGCCCGGATCGGCGTGCTCCATCGCGTTCGGCCGCGGCCTCATCGACATGCCTGTGGGCTCGCAGCGCAGCGTGCAGCTCGTGATCGACGATGCGGATGCCGCCCGCGACCTGCTGCGCTCGAACGGCGTCGACGCCAGCGACGTCGACGACCAGGCCTGGGGGCGGTTCGTCACCTTCTCCGACCCCGACGGCAACCGCTGGACGCTGCAGCAGATCCCCGCCCGCAGCTGACCCGCCCCCCGGGGCACCCCGGTCGTTGAGCGAGCGGAGCGAGACGAAACGCGTCGTCCTCGCGGGGTTTCTGCGTTTCGTCTCGCTCGCTGGCGCTCGCTCGCTCAACGACCGGAGGGTTACAGGTGCGGGTGCATGGCGGCTCGGGTGTCGCGGAAGGGTCGCCCTGCACCTCGGGTCGTTGA
>NZ_DATEJS010000209.1:0-5309 GCF_035277845.1 Microbacterium sp. | reverse complement strand
GTGGCCCCGGACCACCGAGTGCCCGTCGTCGTCGAGCATGGTGAAGAACCCGCCCCAGGAGAACTGGTCCGAGACGGAGCCGCGGCCGAACTTCTGCACCATCACCAGGCGATGCACGGTGGTGCCGTCGAAGTAGGTGGTGACGCGGGTGGTGTTGACCGTGCCCGCACAGTACTCCGCGAGATACGGGTGCTGCACGATGGGCTGCTCGACCAGCAGCTGCCCGTTGCCGACGAGCTCGGCGTGGTAGGCGTCCCAGTCGGCGACGTCGGCCGTGTCGTGGCGGAAGACGCCGTGACCCTCGCGGCTGATCGGCACCTTCGCGATGATGATCGGATGCCGCTCGCAGAACGCCTGCAGCTCCGCCGCGCCGACCTCCTCGAGGTCGATCCACTCGCGGTGCACGTACGGAGCGAAGCGGCGCAGGAACCGGCGCTTGTCGGCGAACAGCTCGGCGACCTCGGCGTCGTTGACGCTCACCGCGATGTGGTGCTGGATCAGCGAGGTCATGAACGTCTTGCGCTCTTTCGGCGTGAGCGAGGCGAAGTCGGCCTCGTAGTAGTCGATGAACGCGGTGTCGTGGAACGCGGCCCACCACAGCATGTCGACGAACACGGGGAACGTCCACTTGCGGTGCTCGCCGCCGATCTTGTGCGCGAGCGCCCAGATGCGGGTGGGAGAGAACCGCTTGAGACGGTTCACGGCGTAGCGGGCACGGGCTTTCACATCGATCTGCATAGCGTTCGCGAGTATATCCGGGCCGCCTCCGAGGGCCCCGGGAACCACGCGACCGGGGTGCGTCGAGGGCCCCGTGATAGCGTCGAAAACATGGGTCAGATCGCTCTTCGCCTCCGCTATCTGGGCGATCGCGCCCGCCGCCTGAAGGCCGGCAACCTCGTCGAGTTCGCCAAGCAGTCCAAGGGCTCCTCCCGGGCGCTCCTGCCGGTGATCATCGCCGACATGCTGTGGTGCTCGGTGCGCTACGAGATGGGATTCCGCGACTACGCGGTGTGGGACATCCGGCTGCTGACGGGGCGCGAGCGCGCCACCTGGATGACCCATCCCAAGGCCTTCCGCCTCAACAAGACGCTGAACGCGCCCGAGTCGCGAGCGCTCATGGAGGACAAGCAGCGCTTCTACACCGACTTCGCCGACGTCATCCGCCGCGAGTGGATCGACGCGCGCACCGCGAGCGCGGACGACCTCGCCGCCTTCCTCGACGGCCGGGGGCGCGTGCTCACCAAGGTCCCCGACGGGCTCGGCGGCTCGGGCATCGCCATGCACGACGTGGCCGCCATCGACGACGTCGCCGCATGGCGCGACGCCCGCCTCGCGGACGGCCAGACGCTCGTCGAGCAGGTGCTCGATCAGGATGCCGCGATGGCGTCGCTGTATCCGGACAGCGTCAACACGGTGCGGCTCATCACGTACCTCGACCCGAACGGCATCCTCCACGTCATCGCCGGCGTGCTGCGCATCGGCAACGGCAACGTCATCGACAACTTCGCCGGCGGCGGCATGTTCACGATGCTCGACGACCACGGCACGGCCCTGTACCCGGCCGTCGACAAGCACAGCCACGTGTTCCGCACGCATCCCGTCACCGGGACCCCGATCGCGGGCTTCGAGGTGCCGCGCTACGCCGAGATCATCGCGATGGTCGATTCGCTGGCGCGCCGCATCCCGCAGATCCCCTACGTCGGCTGGGACATCGCGGTCACCCCGGAGGGCCCCGCCGTCATCGAGGCGAACCACAACTCCAGCGTCTTCCAGATGAAGCCGACGGTCTCCGGCGTGCGGACCGGGCTCCTGCACCGCTACCGCGACGCGATCGGCGAAGCCGTGGTCAGGTGACGCACCCCTGACGACGCGAAGACCCCGGACTCGTCGAGTCCGGGGTCTTCGCGTGATGGGCCAACCGTCAGGCGGGGCGCACGACGCCGAGCGGCGTCGACTCGTGCCCCTGCCCGAGCGGGTTGTCCTTGAGGATGCGCACGAGGCGCTCCTCGCCGGCCTTGTCGAGCGTCGAGCCGAGGATGTTGCCGCCCAGGTCGTTGATGTCGACCACGGCGACGTCGGCCTTCGTGCCGAGGAGCTGCTGCAGGTGCCGGGACACCTCGCGCGGGCGCAGCGGGCCGAGCACGACCGCCTGGTTGTACGGCGGAATGGTGTGCTTGGTGGGGCCGTCGATCGCGCGGGCCCTGTCACCGGCGATCCGGTAGAAGTCGCCCTTGCGGCCGAAGGCCTTGGTGACCGCAGCCACGGCGGCGGCGAACAGGATGCGCGGGGTTCCCACCTCGCGGATCGCCATCTCCATGGTCTGGGGCATCCCGAGCCCGATCCCGTACGGCGTCTTCACGACGTAATGGGACAGGACGTGCGCGAGCCTGCGCGCCTGGATCTCGTCCACGGGGAACGAGCGCCCCTGCGTGATGGCCACGATCTTCTCGGTGACGAACAGGATGTCGCCGTCCTGCACGACATCCGATGCGTACTCGCGCACGAACGCGTCCAGGTCGTCGCCCGGCATGACGACGCGCGTGCGGATCGGGATGCGCTGGACGGTGCCGCCGTCGATCTCGACGGTCAGGGCCTTGCCCTCGTTGGCCGCCCCGGTCATTCGAGGTAGTCCCGCAGCGACTGGGACCGGCTCGGATGCCGCAGCTTCGCCATCGTCTTCGACTCGATCTGGCGGATGCGCTCACGGGTGACCCCGAACGTGTCGCCGATCTGGTCGAGGGTCTTCGGCTGGCCGTCGCCGAGACCGAAGCGCATGCGGATGACGCCCGCCTCGCGCTCCGACAGCGAGTCCAGCAGAGACTCGAGCTGGCGCTGCAGCATCGTGAAGCCGACCGCGTCGGCCGGGACCACGGCCTCGGTGTCCTCGATGAGGTCGCCGAACTCGCTGTCGCCGTCCTCGCCGAGCGGGGTGTGCAGCGAGATCGGCTCACGGCCGTACTTCTGCACCTCGATGACCTTCTCGGGGGTCATGTCGAGCTCGCGGCTGAGTTCCTCGGGCGTGGGTTCGCGACCGAGGTCCTGCAGCATCTGGCGCTGCACGCGGGCGAGCTTGTTGATGACCTCGACCATGTGCACCGGGATGCGGATGGTGCGCGCCTGGTCGGCCATGGCACGGGTGATCGCCTGACGGATCCACCACGTGGCGTACGTCGAGAACTTGAAGCCCTTGGTGTAGTCGAACTTCTCGACCGCGCGGATGAGGCCGAGGTTGCCCTCCTGGATGAGGTCCAGGAACTGCATGCCGCGACCGGTGTAGCGCTTGGCGAGCGAGACCACGAGGCGGAGGTTGGCTCCGAGCAGGTGGCTCTTGGCGCGCTGGCCGTCGCGGGCCACCCACTGCAGGTCCATGCCCAGCTGCGTGGACTTCTCCGCCGCCGACATGTGCGACAGCTTCTCCTCCGCGAACAGACCGGCCTCGATGCGCATCGCGAGCTCGACCTCTTCGGCCGCGTTCAGCAGCGGGACCTTGCCGATCTGCTTCAGGTAGTCCTTGACCGGGTCGACGGTGGCACCCGTGATCTGGGTGGAGTAGACGGGGACGTCGTCCTCATCCTTCGAGCTGATGACGATCGCGCCGGTCGGCAGGGGCTCGGCGGGGGGCGTCGCGGTGCCCTCCTCGTCGTCCTCCTCGTCCCCGGCGGCGGCTGCGGCGGTCGTGGCCGCCTCGGCGTCGTCGGAGCCCTCGGCAGCGTCGTCGTCGAGCTCGACGTCCTCGCCGTCGAGCTCCTCGTCGGGCTCGTCGGCGTCGTCCTTCTTCTTGCCGCGCTTGCCCGAGGCCTTCTTGGCGGCCTTGTCGGCGGCGGCGGACTTCTTCGCGCCCGTGCGCTTGGCAGGTGCCTTCTTCGCGGGCGTGGCGGCCTCGGCGGATTCCTCCGCCGTCACGGTCTCGTCTGCGTCGGCGCCCGTGGCGCCGGAGCGGGCGGTGGTCTTCGTGCCTGTGGTCACGTTTCGCCTTTCACCGGTCGGGGCCGACCGGTCGGTGTGCGGACACTAGTAAGACCCTTGTCAAGTCCGGGTGCGTGGGGGCGACGGGTGTCGCCGCCGTGCATGAGGATGACAACGGGTCGGCTGATCCATTGTCGCACATCCCGATCGAGGGTCTGCGACGCCGGACATCATGGTGAAACGCCCGGCGGTGTGCCGGTATTCCGCGGTGCCGCAGCCCGATCAGGCGATCGGACCGCGCTCGTCGCCGGGGCGGTTGGCGAGGAAGCGCTCGAGTTCGGCCGCCAGTTCGTCGGCACTGGGCAGGTCGCCGGTGTGGATGATGGGGGTGGCGTGCGTGGACCCGGCCATGTAGTCGTCGTAGCGCTCCTCGAGCGTCTGCACCATCTGGGACAGCTCCTCGTTGCCCTCGACCTGCTCGGCGACCTTGTCGAGGAACTCGCGGTTGAGCCGGCGCAGGTCGTCGCCGTCGAACTCGAGCCCGGTGGCCACGGCGATGCTGTCGAGGGCGGCCAGGGCGGCCGCCGGGTACTCGGTGTCGCCCAGGTAGTGCGGCACGAGCAGCACGAAGCCCGCGACGGATGCCCCCACCTCGGCGAAGCGGTATTCGAGCAGGTGCACCGCGGTGCCGGGCACCTGCGTGTGCGGGCGCCACACGGAGTGCGCCTCGGTGATGTCGGGGCGGGTGCCACTCACGGTGGTGCCGATCGGCCGCGTGTGCGGCACCGGCATGGGGATGGCGTGCACCCAGGTCACCGTCGAGACGGAGAACTCGTCGGCGAGGTCGATCACGGCCTCCGCGAACGATTCCCAGGCGAAGTCCGGCTCGTATCCCGCAAGCAGCAGGAACGAGCGACCGGCGGCATCCCGCGCCAGCGACAGCTCCAGCCGAGCCGGGCTGAAGTCGGTGAGCCGGTCGCCGTCGAAGGTGATGATCGGACGACGGGCGCGATAGTCCAGCAGTTCGTCGTTGAGGAACGTGGCCAGCAGATACGAGTCGACGTCCTCGCGCAGATAGTCGATGACCTGCGACACGGCCCCGCCGGCATCCGTGAAGCCGTTGAGCGCGATCACCAGCGGCAGCCCCTCCGGCACCGGGGGTGCGGCGGGCTCACGACGGTAAAGGGACTCGGGGCTGGGCACGTTTCAACTCTACGAGTGATGCGCGGCTGTCGTGCGCGATGCCGCTCAGAGCGAACACGGCGCCGACAGGCCCGCGTCGGCCTGCGCGTGCCTCCTTAGAATGGCGATCATGCCGTTTCCCGAGATCGCGCGAAGCAGCGCGCCCCTCGCAGCCACCGACACCGACGCAGTGATCCTCGCCCTACCCCCGCAGGATGACG
>NZ_DATEJS010000208.1:0-9490 GCF_035277845.1 Microbacterium sp. | reverse complement strand
ACCCCGAACCGGTCGGCGAGGTCGGGCTCGGCCAGCGGCAGCACCAGGCGCTGCTCGAGGATCTCCTTCTCGCGGCGCATCCCCGCGACCTTCTCGCACAGGTCTCGCGGCATGAGGCGGGCGCCGAGCTCGGCGAACGAGGTGAGCTCGGTGCGCTGCACCGGGATGCGACGCTCGAAGTACCGCAGCTGCTGCTTGAGCTCGAACCCCTGATGCGCGAACGCCTGCACCCGGGTGTCGACATCGGGCATCAGCACCGACAGCTTCGCCAGGCCGATCGGCGCCATCCTCTTCTCGAGCGCTGCGAGCAGCGCTGTGCCGATCCCCTGCCGCCGCCACGGCTCCGCCGTTGCGAGGAACACGATCCAGCCCTGATCGTGCGCTGCGCGACCGACCACCGCCCCGATCACCTCGTCGCCGTGCACCGCCACGATCGCGTGGTCCTTCTGAGACGACGCGATCACCTCGCTGAGATCGTAAACGGGCTCGACCTCCGATCGACGAGGTTCTTCCCACAGGTGCAGGATGCCGTCGAGATCGTCGTCGTGGAGTTCACGTAAGCGCCAGTCGGCCATCGATCCTCTCCTCTGTTTCGGGGTGATGCCGTCGGTGATTCCTGCGCGCATCGACTGCGCGGGTCGAATCGTCAGGCGTTGCGCCGGATTCGGGCCGCGTAGCCGTGCGCTGGCAGATCCTCGGCGTTGGCCAGCGTTGAGACGACCGGTTCCACTTGGGCGAGGGCCTCCTTGTCGTACTCGATGAGGTGTACGCCGCGAAGGAATGTCTGCACGGAGAGTCCGCTCGTGTGTCTAGCCGAGCCACCGGTCGGCAGGACGTGATTGGACCCGGCACAGTAGTCGCCGAGTGAGACCGGCGCGTACGAACCGACGAAGATGGCCCCGGCGTTCTTTACCCGTCGCGCGACTGCGGCGGCATCGCGGGTGTGGATCTCCAGGTGCTCGGCGGCGTACGCGTCGACCACCTGGATTCCCGCATCGAGATCGTCGACGATCAGAATCCCCGACTGTGGCCCGCGCAGCGCTTGGCGGATGCGATCGCCGTGCTTGACGGCCAGGAGCTGGATTTCGAGCTCGTCGACGACGGCGTGAGCGAATGTCTCGCTCGTGGTGACCAGCACGGCGGCGGCGATCACGTCATGCTCGGCCTGGCTGATCAAGTCCGCGGCCACCCAACCAGGGTTGGCGGAGTCGTCGACGAGTATCGCCACCTCGGTCGGGCCGGCCCCGGAATCGATTCCCACCCGGCCGCGGAGGGCTCGTTTCGCGGCGGCGACATAGATGTTGCCGGGACCAGTGACCATGGCGACTGGTTCACATATCCAGCTGCCGTCTGTGTTGCGGATGCCGTGCGCGAACATCGCGATTGCCTGAGCGCCGCCCGCGGCGTAGACCTCCGGGACGCCGAGGAGGGCGGCCGCGGCCAGGATAGTCGGGTGCGGCCAGCCACCGTGATCACGCTGGGGAGGAGAGGCGATCGCAAGTGAGGGAACGCCGGCTTCCTGCGCCGCCACAGCGTTCATCACCACTGAGCTGGGATAGACCGCACGCCCGCCGGGCACGTAGAGCCCGACACGGTCGACCGGGATCCAGCGTTCCGTGACAGTCGCGCCTGGTGCCAGCGTCGTGGTGTGCTCGTTGCGCTTCTGATCATGATGAACGGCCCGGACCCGTCGAATGGTCTCCTCGAGGGCCGCCTTCACCTCTGGGTCCAGGTTGCTCAGTGCGTCGTCGAGTACCCGTTGGGGGACGCGAAGCGACGGGGGCCGGATGCCATCGAACCGCTCCGCGTAGTCCATCAGTGCTTCGACGCCTCGAGTGCGAACGTCTTGGATCACCGGGAGAGTGACGGCCAGGGCAGCATCGACATCGAGGTCGCCACGGGGCAGGTCGATGTCCGCCGGGTCGAGGCCGCGCACGTCGCGGATAGTGATCGAGGACTGGCTCACTGGGTAGTGCCTCTCGACGTTGGATTCAATGGTCATGACGTTTTCTCCTTCAGGTGATGGGAAGTCTCAGTCGCCGACCGATGCGGTGGCTTTGATGACGTCCAGGTTGGTCGGGCGCGCACCGCGGCGACGCTCGAAGAGGTATCCGACGATGGCGAGTGCGGCGATGACGAGCAGGGTGGCGATGGTGAACACTTCGAAGGTGGTGCGGCTCACGCCCCACGTGTCGTGGAAGTTGTAGTCCACCCCGAGGAGGCCTTCGAGGGTGCCGGGGAAGACCGCGACCCATGATCCGAGGAGCACCCAGGCGTAGATGACGACGGTGCAGATCCAGAGTCCCACGGTTCCGCCGGGTACCCGGAACGGCCGGTGCACCTCGGGGTGCTTGCGACGGAGGGCGATGACCGTCGGGAAGATGATGAGGTACGACAGCAGCCGGGTCGAGATCGCGATGATCAGCACCACCGTGAAGATGTCGGCGGTGCTGCCGTTGAGCAGCATGGTCGCGGCGACGCAGAACACCGTCGCGACGATTCCGGAGAGCAGGTTCATGCGCACCGGAGTGCCGAGGCGCGGCGAGAACTTGCCGAAGTAGCGGAAGAACGCGCCGTCGGCGCCGGCCGCGGCCTGCACCCGGTCGGAGGCGATCATCCACGCCGACGCCTGGGTCAGCACGACGAAGATGAACAGCACCGCGGCGATCCACATGAGCGAGCTCGCGGCCGGTCCGTAGACCTTGAACACCTCTTTGAAGGCGTCCAGCAGACCCGACGCGCCCTGCACCTTGCTGGCGGGCAGCACCGCGAGGATCGCGAAGATCGGCACCAGGTAGCAGAGGATCGAGATGAGACCCGAGGATGCCACGGCCTTCGGGACATCCTTCTGCGGGTCGCGCATCTCTTCCGCGGCACCGTTCGGCGCCTCGAAGCCGACGACCGCGAAGAGGATGACGGGGGTGACGGCGAGGAACCCGCCGAGAGTGGGCGAGAAGTCGCCGACCGCGTAGCCGTGCACGCCGTACTTGGCCGCGTAGATCGCGACGGTGACGACGAAGATCACCAGCAGCGCCACCTTCACGATGCCGCCCGCGGCGACGATGTACTTGCCGTACTGCAGGCCGATGATGGCGGTGGCGATCGCCACCCAGATGAAGACCAGCTTGAAGACGTAGTCGCCGGCACTGCCCGACGGCAGCGGCGAGATGTAGGTGTCCCAGGTGAGCGCGGCGATGAACACCAGCGACCCGCCCATCCACAGCGGGTTGGTGATCCAGTAGAACATCGTCGAGATCGCGGCGGCGAGCTTGCCGTAGGCGAGCCGCACCCACACGAATGGTCCGCCTTCGCCGTGGAACGTGCTGCCGAGCTCGGCGACGATGAGCGCGTACGGGAACAGGAACGTGATGCCGATCACCAGCGTCCAGGTGAATGCCTCCGCCCCGCCGCCGGCCGCGATCTGGGCGACGGTGTCGATCGCGATGATCGCGCTGATCGAGAGCAGGATGATGTCGATCCGCCCCAGCGTCTTGCGGAAGTGCTGGGTGCGGATGTCGGAGGTCTCGAGTTCGGGTGCGCTCATGCCGGATGCGCTCATGGGGGACTCCTCTGTCCGGATACCTGAACAAACGTGCAATATGAACATATGATCAAGTATGGGATGATGCTTGTCAAGGGGAAGGTGAGGATCGGATGAGTCGTGACGGAGGACCGAGCCGTCGAAGCATCATCGATGCGACCGCGCGGCTCGTTGTGGCCCAAGGGGTGGAGGGCATCCGCATCCGTCAGGTTGCGGCCGAAGCCGGCCTGTCGACCGGTGCCGTCCTGTACCACTTCCCTGATCAAGACGCGTTGCTGTTGGCGGTGCATGAGGACGCAGTCGGTCGCTACCTCGCAACCCGGCGATTGGCGTGCGAACAGGGCGCGACACCGTTCGACCGCATCACGTCCGTGGCGCGTGCGGGAGTTCCGCCGTGGGCCGACCGGGACACGATCCGGCTGTTCTACGAAATGCACGGACGCACCGCGCGCAATTCGGAGCACGCGGGACTGCTCGCCCGACTGTGGACTGCCGAGCACTCGCTGTACGTCGATCTCATTGAGGCGGGCATTGCGTCCGGTGACTTCGTCACCGAGGCTGCTGCCGACGTCGCCACCCAGTTGCTCGGCCTCGAGGACGGGCTTGTCCTTCAACAGGTGAGTGAGAACCCAGGGTTCGACGGCGAGGTTGTCGTCCGGATGTTCACTCAGGCTGCCCGGGTACTCCTCGGCATCGCCGGGCCTGCATCGGCCGTCGATGGACGGGTGCTGTGAAAGCAGCTTCGATGCTCGCTATGTCTCGGACGCGGATCGAACCGAGTGCAATTGACGGTCACAGTTCGGTGGTCCCGGCTGTCGTAGGGGTCGAGTGTGTCTCGTGCGGTAGCCGGGTAATCCGTGGGTAGGAACGAAGCGAAACCTGCGGGGCCGAACGGTCTCCAACTCCGTCGAAGCGGACTTGGCGGTCCCTCAAACTCGCGTGAAGTCAAGGAAACAGTCGTGATTGTTGGCCAACGTCACCGTTTGCAGAAGAGTTCAAATCCCACCGTCACCGCCACCGCCACCGTGCGAGGCCCCGACATCCCAGTGTTTTCAAGGGATGCCGGGGCCTCTGTCATGAGGCGAGAGGGCCTCGTGGGTAAGAATTGGGTAAAAAGTCCGCGTAGACGGTTTCGCGGCGGCGCTCTGCCGTGCCGCTTCCAGCCTCAGGGAGACCGCGTCGAGGTCGTCTTCGAAGAGGTCCGCGTAGGTGTCCAGGGTCATCGCGGCCGAGGCATGACCGAGCAGGCGTTGGACGGCCTTCACGTTCGCCCCCGAACTGATCGCCAGGCTCGCGGTGGTGTGCCGGAGATCGTGCGGCGTGATCCGCGGGAAGCGCGGGTCGGCACGCTGGCAGCGCTTCACCGCGGCCGCGAACCAGCCGTTCTTCGAGTTGGGTGGAAGGAGATGGTTGACCCCGTCGCCGAACACCAGGTTGTCGGGGCGGCGCACCGCGACCACCTGGTCGAAGTACGGCATCAGCATCGGCGGGATCGGCACACTGCGGGTCACGTGCGTCTTCGGGGTGCCGACCTCTACCCGACCGGCGACGCGGACCGCGTTATCCTCGATGAGGACGCGACGGCGGTTCAGGTCGATGGTGCGCACGCGGAGCCCCATCGCCTCGCCCCAACGGGCGCCGGTGTAGGTGAGGAAGTAGATCATCTCGGGGAATCGGGACTGCTGGGCGAGCGCGGCGACCTGCGCATGGGACAGATACACGCGCGGCTTCCGGGTGCGGCGCGGCATCGGGACGCCGAGCGCCGGGTTGGTGCCGATTCGCCGGTCACGAGCGGCGACGTCGAGGACTCCGGACAGGACGCCGTGAGCGCGGAGCACGGTGGTCGCGCTGCGATCGGTGGCGAGCTGCGCGACCCAGGCGCGGATGTCGCTGTGCCGCACGTCGGCGACCTTGATCGCGCCCCAGCGCGGCTCGACGTGCACTCGCCAGGACGAGTCGATCGAGTGGAGGGTGGACGGCTTCAGGATCGTCTGCTGATCGAGGAGCCAGGCTTCACCGAGTGTGCGGACGAGGATGTCGCCGCTGCGCGGATCGATGAACGTGCGCTCGGAGATCGACGCCATCGTGCTGGCGAGGAACTCCTTCGCATCCGCTTTGCGGGTGAAGCCGCGCTTGTTGCCGTGCGAACCGTCGGGCTTCTTGTACCGAACGAGGTACCGCTTGCCTTCTTTGGTCTCGTAAGACTGGATGCTACCCACGGGGAGGGCGACCGGCGGAGTACCCGAGCCCCTCGAGCCGGCCGGCCTGGCGGGCCAGGTGGATCCAGTGGGCGGCGGTGCGGGGTGCGACGCCGAGTTCGCGTTCGATGGCCTTCGCCGGAGGCTGCCCGGTGAGCGCGGCGACGCCGTAGACGAGCTGGACGGCATCGAGGCGGGCTTCGCGGGCTTCGGTGCGTGCCGGCTCCGGCAGGTTGCGTCCCTCCGGGAGTTCGGCGAGCGTCGCGGCGAGCCACTGGGGGAGGAGGCGCTGATCTTCGGCCGCGACATCCGCGGCGGTGACGGCCGTGTTGCTGTCGTCGTCGAGGGTGAACGCGACGCAGTGCGGGGATGCCTGTTGCAGGGCCTCGGCGAGACGGACCTGGCGGAGTTCGGTGCCGGTGATTTCCGTTCCGGTGAGGGACCGGACGGAGGCCTGCCGGATGACGAACCTTCCCTCGACCGGGTCGTATTCCACGTCGAGAGTGTTGCCGAGCCCGGTCTGGTCGTCTTCGGCGTCCACCGTGAATCGGGGGACGATGCGCAACGCGGGTCCGATGTGGTGGGTGGCGTCCTGCCAGCCCACCTTGTTGCCTTCTGGGGTACGCACGTCGATCTTCACCTCCTTAGTTTGCCTGACCGCGTCACGCTTACGCATTGCTTGTTCTTGACAAAGTTAAGCACTACGGGTAGACCGATGTCAAACATTGACGTGCTTGTGCATATGGAGGTGAATCATGGACATCGACATCGAGACGCAACTCGCGCATCGTTACCTGACGCCCGACGAGGTGGCAGAGGCGCTGCCGACACTGAACACGGCCAAGCTCGCGTACTGGCGTCACACCGGCACCGGCCCGCGCTATCGGAAGGCCGGGAAGTCGGTGCTGTACGTGCTCGACGAAGTCGTCGAGTGGCTGGAAAGCACCGTTCGCCACGGAACCGGTCCCGGGCAGGAGGGCTGACCAGTGCTCGCGGGTGTGGCGCTGGCGGGTAGGGAACCGATGCCGGCTTCCTCCGGTCTCAGCACGCTACCCGCCGGCACCGCAGCAGTCCCGCTTGGAGACTTTCCGCGCAGACCACACGATGTGCTGGAACTCCGATCCCGAGCGGTGGCGGCGTGTTCTGCGGGAATGGCTAACATCCCCCACGTGGTGAGTTGGGGGAGGAGGGTCACAGTCGAGAGGGGGTGCCGACTGCGATGCCGAGTGCTTGCACGGCCTCGCTGAGTTCCTCCACTGTGATCGCGCGCGCGAAGTATTGAAGGGTGAGGCCGTCGAGAGCCGCAAACATGGCACGGTTCAGTCCGGGGTTGTCGTCGGCGCCGAGGGAGGTTCGACCAGCTGCGAGAGCGGCGGTGTATCGGCGGTAAAGCTCGCGGACCGATGGCTGTAGCTCGGGGCGCCGCGTCGCTTCGAGGATCATCTCGAACTGGAACAGTTCGATGTCTGGGTCGCCCAAGACGTTACGGACGAGGTGCTCGCGGAACGAGTCCGCATCCGTGGCGTACTCGCTGAGGTCGGCCGCGCCGATGGACCGATCAGCGCTCCATTCGAGCGCCGCGGACAGGAGTCCGTCTCGATTCCGGAAGTAGTGCGCGATCAGGGTGTTGTTCACCCCGGCTTCATCGGCGACGGCACGGAAGGTCAGGCCGCGAAGACCCTTGCGGGCGGTTACACGCATCGTCGCGGCGAGGAGGGCTTCCCTGCCATCCCCGTAGGCGATTGGACGGCTCTCGTTGCTCACAGCCTCAATATAGGCGCTCCCTCTGCGCAGTCTCGAACTGCCTCTTGACATCGTTCGCGATGCGTGTCTACCATCTAACTAAGCAACTGCTTAGGGCTCCCTCGCGAGTAAGTCTTCGCACTCACCGGCCCGAACTACCCGAAATAAGCTTCCGCGCCCGCACTGTTGCGATCGGCCGGGACGGTCCAAAGGAGGACCCCGTGAGCAGGACACAACAAGGTGTCGAGACGCCGACGCCAGCGTCGGAGACACATCTGAAGCGCAACAGCCTGGGATTCATCGGTATCGCGTTCTTCGTCGTCTCGGCGGCGGCACCGATGGCCGCGTTCGTCGGAGCCAGCCCGGTGATCTTCTCGATCATGGGACCCGGTGTTCCCATCGTCTACGTCCTCGTCGCGCTCGTTATCGCGATCTTCGCGATCGGCTACCTGAAGATGAGTCGGCACGTCGTGAGCGCGGGCGGCTTCGTTGCGTACATCGCGCGCGGCCTCGGCAAACACGCCGCGACCGGCGCATCCGGGATCGTCCTCGTCACCTACATCTCTCTGCAGGTCGGCCTCTGGGCGCAGTTCGGGGTCTTCGCTCAGCAGCTCATGCACCGGATCTTCGGCCTCAACCTCCCCGTGTGGGTCTGGTGCCTTGGCTTCCTGATCATCTCGACCGCCCTGACGATGCGCGGCGTGAACTTGAACCTGCGGGTGCTCGGTGTGCTCCTCATCTTGGAGATCATCGCGATCACGGTCTTCATCGGCGGGGTCGTCGCCGGATCCGGCGGCAAGGACCTCTCTGTCGTCAGCTTCTCGCCCACGCAGCTGGTGAATCCGGGGCTCGGGGTCGCTGTGCTCTTCGTCTTCGCGTGCTTCACGACGTTCGAGGCGACCACCGTCTTCAGCGAGGAAGCTCGTCAGCCCCGTAAGACGATCCCGCGCGCACTGTTCGCGGTCATCATCTTCGTTGGCGTCTTCTACACCCTCGCGACCTGGGCGGTGAGCGTCGCTGTCGGCCCGGACAAGGTCCAGGCGGCAGCAGCCAACAACCTCTCCGGCATCATCTTCGACGTCGCTGCGAAGTACGTTGGCCCGTGGCTCGACCTCACCATGCAGGTGCTCGTCGTCTCGAGCTTCATCGCAATGCTCATCGGCGTGCAGAACATGTTCGCCCGCTACGTCTACGCACTGGGCCGGGCCCGCGCCCTGCCCAAGCAGCTCGACCACGTGTCCAAGCGATCGCAGGTTCCCGCCCGCGCGGCCCTCGTCAACAGCATCATCATCGGTGTCATCCTGATGGCGTTCCTGTGGGCAGGAGCCGACCCGATCGTGGTCGTCTTCTCGTGGTTCGTCGCCCTGGGAACCGTCGGCTTCATCGTGATGATGGGTTTCGCCTCGGTCTCCATCCTGGTCTTCTTCCTCCGCGAGAAGCTCGAACGAGGCTTCTGGACCACCCGAGTGGCGCCGGCCGTGTCCATTGTGCTGATGGTCACCATCCTGGTCATCTCGATCGTGAACTACGACGCGATGCTCTCCGGCGACGGCACCATCGCCCGCGAACTCCTTTGGTTCATCCCCGTGTTCTTCGCCATCGGAGCGGTTCTCCCGCTGCTGAAGAAGAACGTCGACTTCGACAAGATCGTCGCCGCCGCGAGCTGACGAAGCTGCTACCGACAACCATCTACCTGACTCCATTGAAGGGAACACCAATGTCCACGACCACCCCGCAGCAGCTCGATCCGACCAAGCAGGGCTACGTCCCTACCGAGGAATGGCCGGATGTGACCGCAATGCTGGCCGGCTTCGGTGAGCCGAGCCTCCCTGCCAGTGCAAAACTCGAGGCCGCCCCCCTCGAGGTGCTCTTCGAGAACGGCTGGACCGTCGTGCACACCTTCTCAGACGGGCTCGTCACGTGGACGATCACCGAAGGAGACGGCGCTGGCGCAACCGGCACCCACCCGTACCGCGCCGTCGAGGTGCGCCCGGAGATCTTCCTCGTC
>NZ_DATEJS010000207.1:0-21566 GCF_035277845.1 Microbacterium sp. | reverse complement strand
ATGCGGACACGCTCCAGGTCGGCGAGCTCGCGCTCGCGCCGGGCACGCTCGGTCTCGAGGAGCAGCTGCTTGGCGATCTCGTCGCGCTCGATCTGCTGCTGCTTGGCGATCGCATCCCGCTCGGCCTGGGACTTCTTCGCGTAGGCGTCGCGCTCGGCCTGCGCCCGCTGTGCGGCGCGATCGACCTCCGCCTGCGTCTTGCGGGCTTCGGCCTCCCGAGCGGCCTGCGCTCGGCGCGCAAGACGCTGCTGCGCGAACACGGTCCGCGTGTTCAGCTCCAGCGTGACCTCATCGGGGGTCTCGCTCGTCTCGGCGAGCACCCGCAACGCCTGGTTCAGCCGCAGCGCGTTGCGCTCGGCGGTCAGGTACCGGTGTCGGCGGCTCCACGACGGCAGGAGATACAGCAGCCACAGCGCGACGGCGACGAGGACGATCACTCCTCCGCCCAGAACCTGCCCACCCATGTGTCCACGGTAGGGCAGGCCGAAGCCCCGCCCCGGCGTTGCGCGGCGTGTCGGAGTCTCAACTTCAGGATGAAGGTGATTCTCCGCTGGAGAGGTCCCGGTCCGAGGGCGGAATCGCAGCGGCGCTCTCGGGTGCGCGGCCGGCCAGCCACCGCTGCAGCACCCCCTCGTAGACGTCTTCGCGCACGAGCGCGAACGCGTAGTGGTCGCGCCAGTCGCCGTCGATGTGGATGTAGCGGCGGCGCAGCCCCTCGTACCGGAATCCGAGCTTCTGCACCACCCGCAGGCTCGCGACGTTCTCCGGACGGATGCAGATCTCCATCCGATGGATCCGCAGCTCGCGGAAGCAGATGTCGGTCGCCAGCGCCACCGCGGTGGGGGTGATGTTGCGACCCGCGAACCTCTCGCTGATCCAGTACCCGATCGTCGCCGACGCGAGGGAGCCGCGCGCGATGCCCCAGACGTTCAGCTGGCCGACGACCTCGCCGTCCCATTCCATGACGAAGGGCACGCCCGTGCCGTCCCGGTACTGCTGCAGAAGGCGCCGAACGCCGAGCCGCATGTCGAACGACACCGGCCCGTCGGGACTCGTCGCCTCCCACGGGCGCAGCCAGCCGCGGTTGGACATCAGCTCGTGCTGGAGCACGCGTGCATCCTTCGAACGGATGAGCCGGATGCTCACATTCCCGTGCGACTGGGGAACGGCCAGATCCACGTATGCCCCTCCCGGGCCGTCAGAGGTCGGCCGCGAAGTCCTGGAGCCACGGCCGCAGCTCGCCGCTCAGGTCGTCACGATCGATCGCCAACTGCAGGATGGCCTTGATGTAGCCCACCTTATCGCCGGTGTCGTAGCGGCGACCGCGGAAGACGACGCCGTACACCCCCTGCTCGGGGTCGGCCGCGATCTCCTGCAGTGCGTCGGTCAGCTGGATCTCGCCGCCCTTGCCCGGGCCGGTGTGCTCGAGCACGTCGAAGATGGCCGGGTTGAGCACATATCGTCCGATGATGGCGAGGTTCGAGGGGGCATCCGCGGCCGAGGGCTTCTCGACGAGGCCCGTGACCTTGACGACATCCCCGTCGTCGGTCGGTTCGACGGCGGCCACACCGTACAGGTGGATGTGCTCCGGGTCGACCTCCATGAGGGCGATCACCGTCGCGCCGTGACGGTCGTACTCGTCGAGCATCCGGGTCAGCAGCGGATCGCGGGCGTCGATGAGGTCGTCGCCGAGCATCACCGCGAAGGGGTGGTCGCGCACATGGCGCTGCGCGCGCAGCACAGCGTGCCCGAGCCCCTTCGGCTCGCCCTGGCGGAGAGTGTGGATGTCCGCGAGGTCGCTCGCCTCGAGCACGGCGGCCAGCCGTGCGTCGTCGCCCTTCGTGCGCAGCGTGTGCTCCAGCTCGGGCACGGAGTCGAAGTGGTTGGCGATGTTGGACTTGTTGCGACCGGTGATGATGAGCACGTCCTCGATGCCGGCCGCCACCGCTTCTTCGACGACGTACTGGATCGCCGGCTTGTCGACGACCGGAAGCATCTCTTTGGGCATCGCCTTCGTGGCCGGAAGGAAGCGCGTGCCGAGTCCGGCCGCGGGGATCACCGCTTTGAAGGGCTTGTGAGACATGCGCCCCATGCTATCCATCGGTTCTGACATCCAGCGGACGTCCCTCGCCGCTCATTTAGAATCGAGACCATGTCCGACGCGATCCAGGCAGACAAGCGCGCCCTGCGCGCAGAGCTCCGCGAGCGTCGCAACATGATGTCCGAGCAGTCGCGGGATGCCGCGGCCGCCGGCATCCGCACGCGGCTCGACGAGCTGGTGGAGCTGCACCGCGCCCGGTCCGTCTCGTGCTATCTGTCGACTCCGACCGAGCCGGGCACCCGCGCGTTCGTCGCGGCCGCCCTGGAGCGCGGCATCCGGGTGCTGCTGCCCATCAGCCGCAGCGACGGCCTCCTCGACTGGACCGTCGCGACCGCCGACGACGAGTTCACCGAGGGTCCGTTCGGCATCGAGGAGCCCACCGGAGAGCTGCTCGGGCCCATCGCCGTGAACGACGTCGACCTCATGCTCATCCCGGCCGCCGCCGTCGACCCGACGGGGATGCGGCTCGGCTGGGGGCGCGGCTACTTCGACAAGACGCTCGGGTCGATGGCCCGCCGACCACCCGTGTACGCGATCGTCTACGACAGCGAGGTGCTCGATGAGGTGCCCTCCGACGAGCTCGACCAGTCCGTGACGGGCATCGTCACCCCGACCCGCATCCTGACCCTCGCGCCCGAGCGGCGCTGACCCGAAAGGCCCTCATGCCGACCTACGCGTACGCCTGCAAGGAGTGCGGCCACCGCTTCGACCAGGTGCAGTCGTTCTCCGACCCGACTCTGACCGAGTGCCCCGTCTGCGGCGGCGCCCTGCGCAAGGAGTACGGCTCGATCGGCGTGACCTTCAACGGCAGCGGTTTCTACCGCACCGACTCGCGTGCCGGAGCATCGACCGCGTCGACGACCGCGAGCGGCACCGGGTCGTCGGGCTCCGGCGCCTCCTCGGCCTCCGGCACGTCGTCTTCGGGATCGTCTTCCTCGCCCGCCGCCTCCTGAGCCGGTAAGGTTTCGGTCGCGACGAATCCGTCGGACCCGGACCACCCAGGGGGAAAACCAATGCTCAAGGGCTTCAAGGAATTCATCTCGCGCGGCAACGTCATCGACCTCGCCGTCGCGGTCGTCATCGGCACCGCCTTCACCGCGATCGTCACCGCCCTGGTGAAGGGCTTCATCGATCCGCTCATCGGCCTGATCTTCCAGGTCGGCAGCCTGAGCGGCTGGGTCTGGACCGTCCCGACCCTCGGGGGCGGCCACGCCGCCTTCCAGATCGGCACGATCATCGGTGAGATCATCAACTTCCTGGCCGTCGCCGCGGTCGTCTACTTCTTCCTCGTGGCTCCCATGAACCACTTCCGCGAGCGTGCCGCAGCCCGCGCCGCTGCGGGTCAGCCCGATCCCGACGTGCCGCCGACCGAGGCGGAGCTGCTCGCCGAGATCCGCGACCTGCTCGCCGCCCAGCGCGACGTCAAGTAGTCCTCGCCCTCGGGACGTCTCGCCTCAGTAATGGGGCGGGACGTCTCTCTTCATGCGCTCGTCGTTCGGGCCGGCGCCGGGGTCCTTTCCCGCCGCGGTCTCGCCTTCATCATCCGCCGGCGCCGGCTCCGCGGTCGTCCCCGGTGCCGCGGTCAGCCGCGCCCGCCGCGACCCCGGCACCTTCTCGACCCGCTGACGAGGCTCGTCCTCAGCGGTCATCGCCCCGGGAAATCCAGCGGCTGCGTGTCACCGTCGGCCGTCGGCGTCTCGGGGGCGACGCCGAGCAGGGCGGCGACGCGCAGCGCCACCTCCGCCGGGTCGCTGTAGAGGTCGAAGGCGTGCACCCGCACGTAGTGCCAGCCGAGGCGCCGCAGGATCTGCGGGCGCAGCCGCAGCGACTCCCGCAGCGACTCCCCCACCGTCTCGGGGTCGCTCTCCGCGACCACCGCCTTGCCGTCATGCTGCGCCACCAGCGGAAGCAGGCCCCGGTAGTTGACGTCGACCGAGACGCCCAGGCGCCTCAGCTCGCGGGCCAGCGCCCGGGTCAGCGGGTCCGCAAGGTCCTCGAGCCGCGCTTCGCGGGCGCGCGCGGCGATGCCGGCCAACACCGCCATGAGCGTGGCGGCGCCGTACTCGAGGCGTCCCTCATCGAATGCGGACGGGCGGATCGACGACACGATCACCATGGACCGGCGTGCCCGGGTCATCCCGACGGTCAGCAGCCGCTCTCCGTCCGGGGTCGACAGGTCGCCGAAGTCGGTGAGCACGCGCCCGTGCCGGGTGAGGCCGAACCCGAGCGAGAAGATCACCCGGTCGCGGCTCTCGGCGACGGCGTCCTCGAGCGTGAGCACGGCGAACGGCTCGGCGGTGTCGCGGCCGACGAAGTCGGCGACATCCGATCGTCCGGCGAACGCGGCCCCGACAGCGGCACGCACGCGCTCGGCGTGCTTGCGGCTCGCGGTCACGACCATCAGCGATTCGCGGCCGCGGTTCAGAGCGTGCTCGACCACGAGCGTGACGACGCGCGCCACCTCGGCGTCCGGGCTCTCCACCGCTCCGGTGACGGGGTCGGGGACGCCGGTGCCGCCTTCGACGTAGTCGACGCCGAGGCTGCCCCGTCCGAGGTACGAGCCGGCCCACGGCAGCGAGACGATCTCGCCGCCGTAGAACGCGTCGTTGACGAGCTCGGCGAGGTCTTCGCCGCCGGCGCGGTAGCTCCGGGTGAGGGTCTCGACCGGCAGCAGCTCGGCCAGCCGCTCGAACACGCTGACGTCGTCGAACGGCTCCTCGTCCTCCGCAGCCGGGTCGGGCCGGACCACGGGCCCGGATGCCACCCGGAAGGGCGTCGGCTTCTGGGTGACCGGGTCCCCGAACAGCACCACCTGATTCGCCCGCCGCAGCGCGGGGGCGGCTTCCGCCAGGGAGAGTGCGGCGGCATCCGCGATGATCACGGCGTCGAACTCGAGGGACTCGGGGATGAGCGGCACGTCGTACGGTGAGGCGATCCACGCCGGCGCCAGCGTGCGCACGAGGGTCGGAGCGACGCTCACGACGGCGCGGGCACTGCCGGTGCCCGCCGTCAGCGCCCGTTTCAGGCGATCGGCCTCGGCCTCGTGGTCCACGATGCCGATGCGCCACTGGGTGGCCAGTCGCGCCGCGAGCAGGGGGCCGGATGCCGCGGCGTGCGCCTCGTCGACGAGGCGGAAGTCCCGCTCCAGGCGGTCCACGACCGACGTGTTGGCGCCGAGCAGCGCCTTCTCGGAGCGCAGCAGGTGGTCCAGCGCGGACTGCCACCACGCGAACTCCAGCTCCCGCCGGACGTCGGCCTCGGGCACGTGCCGCACGGACAGTTCGAGCAGCAGCGGCTCCAGCCCCATGTCGGCGAGGTCCGCGCGCAGGGCCGCGCGCTCGACCAGGTTCTCGAAGTACGCGGAGTCCGCCGCCAGCCCGGCGAGGGTGCGCACGAGGTCCTGCACCGGCAGGGCCGAGAGGGTGCGTGGGCGACGCAGGATGCCGTCGAGGTCGGCGAGCTGTCCGTCGACGTGCTGCCAGGCCACGTGCACGTCGGCCATCCCCACCGGGACCTCCGGCGCGATGTCCGCGAGGGCGTACTCCGCCCACTTCTTGCGCTGCTGGTCGATGCGCACCAGGGATTCGTGCATGTCGGCGACATGCACGCCGGGACGCACGTACTCGCGCGCGAGCCGCTTCAGCCGGCGGCGGTCGGCGCCGGTCAGGTTCGGGGCATCCCGCCGGGGCCCGTGCGCGCGGATCAGATCGTCGATCGGCCGCTCGAACGCGGCCGGCAGGAACTTGTCGAGCGAGTCGCGGATGCCCTGCAGCACCCGCAGATAGGACCCCAGCTCGTCGAGGCTGCGGAACGGGCGCAGCCGTGTCTGCGCGATCAGCTCGTAGCCGCGCTCGAGCAGCGAGGGCACGTCGTGGTGATGCAGCTTGCCGGCGAGGCCGTGGGCGCTGCGGGCCTGATCGGTCGAGTCGAAGGAGACCCCGTACCACGCCGAGTCGTCGGGCCCGAAGCGGAACTCCCCCAGCCGCGCCGCCGCGGCGAGCTTCTCGGCGGCCACCTGTCGGGCGCCGGACAGCCGCCGCAGGGTCTCGATGCCGAAACGGGTCTGAGTGGGCGGGACCTCTTCGGAGGCCGTGAGCTCGGCGAGCCGGCGCACGATGTCGAGGGCGGACACCCCGAGGCCGCGCTGCGGCTCGGCCAGGGCGCCGCGGTAGTCGCGCAGCACGGCGCGCAGACGCACCAGGGCTTCGTCGATCTCGCCGACCTTGGGCTGCTCGGCCTTCTCGTTTCGGCCGATCGCCCGGATGAGGTCGCGGCGCAGATGCGCGGGCGACACGGCGAGCCCCTCGAGGCCGACGCCGGCGAGACGGTGCCGGATGCCGTCGAGCGTGGCGCGGCGGGCGCTGACGACGAGCACGCGCTTGTCGTCGGAGATGAGCGCGCCGAGGGCGTTGATGACGGTCTGGGTTCCGCCGGTGCCCGGCGGCGTGTGCACGGCGAGCGACTGGCGGTCGACGATGCGCGCCAGCACCGCCTCCTGCTCCGCGTCGGCGTCGAGAAGCAGGTTGTCGGAGGCCGGGGTGCGCTCGTCCGGTCCGGCCGCCGACGGCGCCGGTCGGCGCAGCGCCAGGCGGGCCCGGTCGTCCACGTGACCGGCCAGCGCATTGAGCACCGGATGATCGAGGTCGCGCAGGTCGCGCGCCACGGTCGCGCCGACATCCGCGAACGTGCTCACGACGAGCCGCGGGATGACGGTGAAACCGGGGATGTGCCCGGCCAGCGCGCGCAGATAGTCGATCACCGGCTGGGGCTTGAAGACCCGCCCGTCGTAGGCGAGCGCCGCGATGCGCTGACCGTCGAGCTGCACACCGTGCCGCATGGCGAGGATGCGCACGAGTTCCGGATTGACGGTGAAAGACCCGTTGAGTTTCACCTCGAAATCGCGATGGTGGCGGCGGATGGCGGTCGGCCGAAGCAGCACCGGGGCGGTGTATTCCCCGTCTTCCGCCGTCCACGATGCGAGTCCGACACCGAGTCGCACGGCATCCAATCCGCGCGCGGTGCGGAGTTCGACATTCTTCGCCGTCAGTCTCTCGGCGGCGAGCCGGGCGGTGCGCAATGCCACTTCATCGCGGAACAGATTCGACAGCAGAGTGGATCTTCCGGTGAGCAGCTGCGGAAGACTGCCCGGATGCGCATTGGTGATCTCGATTCCGGAATCGGGGGAATCGACGAAATGCAGAAGCGTCGAAGGGCCGCCGAGTTCGCGCGCTTGAGTTCGGATGCGCTCACGCTCCGTCTCCGCGACATGGACCACTGTCACCCCCGGCTCTGCGACGCCGAGAGCATCCGGGGTCACGTCGGGCAGGTGGTTTTCGTCGCCGGCCACGGCGCTGCCTTCTGCTCGCCACACACGGTCCAGCCTAAGCGGCCGTCCCGATTCCCGCCGGTATTCCTCTCCCGTGCGTCGCAGATCGACGCCCACGGTCGGGATCTTCGTCCACAGGCCGACGTATCACGGCGGTATCGGCCCGTTCATGCACACCTGCGGCGAGAGGGGTTCACGAGGGGTGCGGGCGCGCCAGGATGGACCCATGACCCGCGCCGCCTTCGCCATCCATCCGACTCCTGTGGGCGATGCCCTCCTGATCTTCACGCCTGACGGGCTCGCCGGGCTCGACCTCATCGACGACGGCGACGACGTGACGGCCCTGCTCCTCGGCGCACAGTCGAAGCTCGGGATGCCTGTCGATCACGACGAAGCCGCGGCTTCGGGAGCAGGGGCGCAGCTCGACGAATACTTCGCCGGGCAGCGGCGGGCATTCGAGGTGCCCCTCGACATCCGGGGCTTCACCGAATTCGGTGTGCGGGTGCTTTCCGAGATCAGCGAGATCCCGTACGGGCAGACGGCGTCGTATGGCGAGATCGCGGCCCGCGCCGACAAGCCGCAAGCACATCGCGCCGTCGGCTCGATGTGCGCCGCCACGCCCATCTCGATCATGATCCCCGTGCACCGCGTGGTACGCGCCGATGGGTCGATCGGACAATACGGCCGGCATCCCGAGGTCAAACGCTATCTGCTCGATCTCGAACAGGCGGCGGGCGAGTAGGCAGCCCGCGGGCCGTGATCTCGCAATGACGATCACGGCCCATTCCCTTTGCATTCGGACGCGACTTCCGATGATGTCGACTCGTCGTCCGAGATGAGCGCGCAATGGATTCAGGGGAAACATTGTGCAATGCGCGCGGAATCCGGAGTCCGCCATTCGCTATGGTCAATCGCATGGCGAAGAAAATCATCCATCAGCTCGTCGACGATCTCGACGGCAGCGTTCTCGAGCCCGGTGCCGGCGAGACCGTCCTTTTCTCCCTCGACGGCCGCGCTTACGAGATCGACCTGACCGACGAGCACGCCGCTGCTCTGCGCGATTCGTTCTCGACGTACATCGCCGCCGGGCGCAGCGTGGGGCGTGAGGCGTCGGCCGCCCGCACGGCGGTGCCTCGCCGTCGCACCGCCCGCAGCAGCGCCACGGCCAACGCGGCCGTGCGTTCCTGGGCGAACCAGAACGGCTTCACCGTTTCCGAGCGCGGGCGCATCCCCGCGTCGGTGCAGGAAGCGTACGACGCAGCGCACTGACCGTCCGCGAACCGAGAACGACCCCGCCCGATGGCGGGGTCGTTCTCCGTTTCGGCCGTCAGCGCTTGCGCGGCTTCTTCTTCTGCAGAGCCTCCATGGCCTCGCGCGCCTCGCGTCGCGTCATGAGGCGAACCTGTCCATCGTCGCCGATGATCTCGAGCGGCCCGGTCTCGATCTTGGCGAGATCCGACGTGGATGCCACCGGCTTGAGCGTCGCTTCGGGCGCTGCGGCGGGCACCGCCTGCGCTGCCGGGACGTCGGGCTGTACCGCAGGCGCGACCGGGTCCGCGGACTGCTCGAGCTCGGTCACGACATCCAACGCTGCGGCGGCCTCCAATTCCGCATCCAGCTCGGGGTCGGGCTCGTCCTCCCGCTCGGCCAGGGCGGTCGCCGTCGCGAGCGCGACCGTCGCAGGCTGGGCGCCGTCGGCGTCGGCAGCCGCGGTGACGGTCACCGGCTCCGGCAGGTGCACGGGCGAGGTCATCGGCTCCACGAGGCCGCCCATCGTGTCGGCGGCCTGCTTCGCGGCGATCGCGGCATCCTCGTCGGCTGCCTGCTGCAGCGCGGACTTCTGTCGCAGCGGAGGCGTCTTGAAGAACAGCGTCAGGATGAATGCGAGCGCCATGACGGAGAGGCCCACCCAGTAGACCGTGACGATCGACGAGGTGAACGCCTGCAGCACCGGCTTGGAGAGCCGCGGGTCGGCACCCTTCAGGAACGAGGTGTCGTTCATCGCGCTCGAATTGAACGACGACGTCGACCCGGTGCTCTTGCCGAACTGCTTCTTCATGTCCGGAACGAGGGTGTCCACGAACGCGTTCCGGTTCGCCTCATTGGAGAAGTCGAGCGTGACCTTGCCGTCGGACGAGATCTTGGCGACCGGGATGTTCTTCTGCACCGCCTGCGACGCGGCCTGGGTCGCCTGCTGCACCGCCTGCTGCTCGGCCTGCTGCTGGGCGCCGGCGGGGATCTTGCCGGCCGCGACCTGCGCGTCCACGGCCGCCTTCGCGGCTTGCCGCGCCTTCGCGATGCCGGCGTTCGCCTGGTCGGCGACCTGCGTGCTGATCTTCGTCGTGATCGACGTGTAGATCTGGTGCATGATCGCCTTGTTGGCCGGGTCGGAGGAGACCGCCGGGTCGAAGGCCGCATCCAGCGCCTGCGTCAGCGTGTCGGTGTTCGTGAACGACGTCTTGAAGTTTGCGGGGAGCACCGTGAACATGAGCGACAGCAGCACGGCGGTGCCCAGCGTGCCGCCGATCTGGCGGAAGAACGTGGATGCGCTCGTCGCCACGCCCATGTCCCGCGGGTCGACCGAGTTCTGGCTGGCGATCGTGATGGTCTGCATCAGCTGGCCGAGGCCCATGCCGAGCAGCAGCATCGCGCCTGCCAGGAACCAGTAGTTCGTGTTGTACGTCAGGTGCGTCAGCACGAAGTAGCCGCCGACGAGGAACGCCGTGCCGATGATGGGGAACATCCGGTAGCGCCCGGTGCGCGAGATGATCTGGCCGCTGGCGATCGACGCGATCATCATGCCGAGGATCATCGGGAAGAGCTGGAAGCCGCTCTGGGTGGGGTTGGATCCGAGCACGATCTGCAGGTAGAGCGGCAGCGTCATCATGGCGCCGAACATGCCGAAGCCGACCAGCACGCCGATGACCGTCGCCATCGAGAACGTCGGCGACCGGAAGAGCTTCAGCGGGATGAGCGCATCATCCTTCATCAGGGTCTCGGCGATGACGAAGGCGATGATGCCCACGCCGCCCACGATGTAGCAGGCGATCGAGATCGTCGAGGCCCAGCCCCACTCGCGGCCCTGCTCGGCGACCAGCAGCAGCGGGACGAGGGCGACGATGACCGTCGTGGCACCCCACCAGTCGATGCGCACCGAATGCTTGGAGTGCCTCGGCACGTGCAGGAACATCAGCACGATGATCAGAGCGATGATGCCGATCGGCACGTTGACGAGGAACACCCAGCGCCAGCCCGCGATCCACAGGATCTGGTTCGTGCCGGCGAACAGCCCGCCCACGAGCGGACCGATGACGCTCGAGATGCCGAAGACGGCAAGGAAGTAGCCCTGGTATTTCGCACGTTCGCGTGGCGCCAGGATGTCGCCCATGATCGCGAGCGGCATGGACATCAGGCCACCGGCGCCGAGGCCCTGCACAGCACGGAAGAACGCCAGCTCGATCATCGAGTTCGAGAAGGATGCGAGCACCGAGCCGACCACGAACACGACGATCGCGATGATGAACAGCGGCCGCCGACCGAAGATGTCGGAGAGCTTGCCGTAGATCGGCGTCGCGATCGTGGACAGGATGAGGTACGCCGTGGTCACCCATGCCTGCTCGCTGAGGCCGTGCAGGTCGTCGCCGATCGTGCGGATCGCGGTTCCGACGATCGTCTGGTCCAGAGCCGAGAGGAACATCCCCGCCATCAGACCGAAGATCACGAAGAGGATCTGGCGGTGGGTCATCACGGGGTCGGCCGTACGGTGAGCGCCGGTGCGCGGCTTCTTCACTTCAGTGTCTGACATGGGTCCTCGCGGGTCTGGGTCCGTGGGCCGCCGTGACACTGCATTCTCAGGCCACGAACGTTCCATCTTAGTCCTGATGTACCAGGGGTTTGTCGAAAAGGGGCAGCGCACGCGCCTCGACGACGTGCTTCATCACGATCGTCGAGACCATGCGGGGCTTGCCCGGCAGCCTGGTCAGGTGTTCGTCGTACAGCCGCTGGTACACGGTGAGGTCGGGTGCGACGATGCGGATGAGATAGTCGGGGTCGCCGAACAGACGCTGCGCCTCCACGACGTGCGGCAGGGCGGCGAGCATCCGGTCGAACTCGGCGAGCTCACCCAGATCGCCGAGCGTCGCGAACACGAGCACCTCGAATCCGAGGCCGACCGAGCGGGCGTCGACCGAGGCCCGGTACCCCGTGACCACGCCGGCCGCCTCGAGTTCGCGCAGGCGGCGCTGGCAGCGCGAGACGCTCAGGGGCAGGCGTGCGGCGAGTTCGGTGAGGGTGATGCGGCCTTCATCCTGAAGGATCGCAAGCATCTTGCGGTCGATCGCATCCAGCCGTACTTCCATTGCTCCATTGTCTGCCCACGTGCGAGAAGTGACAACCACCTTGCCCGCGATTCTCAATAGTGTGTGCGGCATGACCCGCACATCCACGCTCGAGCGCGTCGGCAACCCGCTGCGCGAGCTGTCGCTCGCACAGCTGCGGGAGCGGACGAGCACGAAGTGGATCGCACATCCGTGCGACGTGATCCCGCTGTGGGTGGCCGAGATGGACGTCCCGCTCGCCCCCGCGGTGGCGGACGCACTGCACGGCGCGATCGCCGCGGGAGACACCGGCTACCCGGCCGGCACCCGATATGCCGAAGCCCTCGCCGGCTTCGCCCACGCCCGCTGGAACTGGAACGGGCTCGAGGTGGCACGCACCCGCGTCGTGGCGGATGTCATGACGGGCATCGCCGAGGTGCTGCGCATCGTCACCGCGCCCGGGGACGACGTGGTGGTCGCCTCCCCCGTGTACGCGCCGTTCTACGCGTTCATCGAGCACACCGGGCGCGTGCCCCTGGAAGCCCCGCTCGGCAGTGACATGCGTCTCGACGCCGACGCTCTGGATGCCGCGTTCGCTCTGGCGGCCCGCCGCAGCAGGCATCCCGCCTTTCTGCTGTGCAATCCGCACAACCCCACGGGAACCGTGCACACCCGCGCAGAGCTCGAGACCGTGGCATCCCTGGCCCGCCGGCACGGCGTGCGGGTGCTGTCCGATGAGATCCATGCGCCCCTCGTGCTGCCGGGGGCGACGTTCACGCCGTACCTCTCGGTCGAGGGTGCCGAGGATGCCTTCGCGCTGACGTCCGCGTCGAAGGCGTTCAACCTGGCCGGCCTCAAGGCGGCCGTCGCGATGGCGGGAGCCGAGGCGGCCGCCGATCTCACGGCGATCCCCGACGCCCTGGCGCACGGCCCCAGCCACCTCGGCGTGATCGCCCACACCGCCGCTCTCGCGCACGGAGGTGCGTGGCTCGACGCGCTGCTGGACGGACTGGACGAGAACCGCACGCTGCTGCGCACTCTCCTGGCCGAGCACCTGCCCGAGGTGCGGATGAACGCGCCGGAGGGCACCTACCTCGCCTGGCTCGACTGCCGCGCGCTCGGTCCGTTCGCCGATGAGCGGACCGCAAGCGGCGGATGCCACGGTGTCGCCGACCTCGCCGGTCCCGCGCGGATGTTCCTCGACCGGGCGCGCGTGGCGCTGAGCTCCGGCCACGTCTACGGCACCGGCGGCGCTGGGCACGCCCGCCTGAATTACGGCACGTCGCCCGAGATCCTCCGGGAGGCGGTCGCCCGCATGGGGCGCGCGGTGAACGGCTGATCCGCCCGGCTAGACTTGATCGGCCTGGCCTCTGTAGCTCAATGGAAGAGCAGTTGCGTCCTAAGCAAACGGTTGGGGGTTCGAGTCCCTCCAGGGGCACCGGTTTCGTCGGCTCAGCATTCGCCGGACGCGGCTCACTCGTCGTGCAGCACGCGGTAGTACGCGTGCGTCACGAGTGATGCGCGCTTCAGGAAGATCTGCTCGAGGCGGAGCGGACCGACCCCGTCGAACAGTCGCAGCCCGCGCCCGGCCACGACCGGATTGATGTTCAGCCGCAACTCGTCGACGAGACCGGCGGCGAGATAGGCGTTGGTGGTGCTCGGTCCGCCGGCGATGTGGACCGCGCGGTCGCCCGCGGCCTCGCGCGCTCGGGCCAGAGCGGCCTCGATGCCGTCCGTCACGAAATGGAACGTCGTGCCGCCCTCCATCACGATCGACTCCCGGGGGTGGTGGGTCAGCACGAACACGGGTGCGTGATACGGCGGATTCGGCCCCCACCAGCCACGCCAATCGCCGGTCCACTCCCCCGTCACGGGACCGAACATGTGACGGCCCATGATGTAGGCGCCCGCGCCGACGATCGCGTCGAACGCCGCGCGATTCTCATCGGGGGTCTCGTTCATCCAGCGGAAGAACGTCGACTCCGGCAGATCGCCGAAGGGCTCGTCCTCCGTGACGTGGTGGCCGGCGCCGACGCCGTCGAGGGTGATGGACATGGTCGCGACGACGGTGGACATGTGCGCTCCTGACTCTCTGCGCCCTCAGTCTGGCGGGGACGTCGACCCGTGTCGAGGGCCGGCCTCCCCGCCTCCGCTCGACCTTACGGCGCTGACGGAGCCGTCGAGCCGTACGCGACGTTGAAGCCGTCGGCCTCGACATCCGGCACCGACGGAGTCGACACCTGAATGCCCTTCTGCACCATGGCCCCGCTGTCGGCGGCGGTGAAGCCCGGGGTGATGCCGTTCGCGGTGCCCGGGTCGAACGTGGCGCTGCCGTAGTGCGCGAGCGTCGCGACGCGGCCACCGATCGTCGGGGCCTCCTCGATCCACTCGGCCGACGTCAGCGGGCCGGTGTACGTGTGGGTCGTGGTGGAGGACTGTCCGGTGCTGGCGTCGGCGATGGTGATCGTCCAGACGGAGTTCACCCCGCGCGTGATCGACGCGGTCATCACGTCGCCGGGGTGCACGGTCATGGTCGTGATGGGCGTCTCCGCTGCAGGCAGGATCTCCCACCACACCGCGTAGTGCGCCGAACGGCTGTAGTAGTCGGACTCGGTTCCGGTCTGGATCAGGCTCGAGTTGTTGAACCCGTCGATGCCGATCCAGTTCGACGAGTAGGTCGCGGTCTTCGTCGGCGACACCGCCGGGACCTTCCATGTTCCCGTGATCGAGGTGAACGGCGTGCCCGTCGAGGTCACCGCGTATCCGGACCAGTTGGACGACGACCACCCTGTCGCCGCCGCGGCCGTCGAATGCGCCGAGATCCGCGGTTTGTGGACCACCGCACCCACGTCCGCCCCCGCAGGAGCCAACAGGGCCGCGGCCGCCAATCCGGCCGCCGAGACCGTCGCCACCAATCCACGCCAGAACATACGCCCACCTCGCTTTGTCCGGGATCGCAGGCTGCTATGCGCGCGATCGCGCACGACAGCCTAGGGGTGGGCGGCAGTACCTCGGAAGGAGGGTTCCTGTGCATCCGTCATGCGCCGGTTGTGAATCAACCCGCGACGGCCAGGCGGGCGAGCTCAGTCGAGGCCGGTCGTCGCACGTCGGCGAGAGCGGAACGCCGCGGTCGCATTGCGGTTCGCGCAGCGCGTGCTGCAGAACTTGCGTGACCGGTTGCGGGAGAGATCGAGCACGAGACCGTCGCACGTGTCGTCGGCGCAGACGGCGATGCGCGACAGCTCGTCCTCGCGGATCAGATCGATCATCGCCCACGCCGCATCCCCGAGCACCCACTGCGCCAGCGGCGCATCCGCCGACACCAGGTGGATGTGCCAGTCCTCTGCATCGTGCCGCACGAGCTGCGGGTGCACGTCGAGGTCGCGGAGGATGTCGTTCACGCGCGCGGAGGCGGCATCCCGAGATGCCGTCAGCAGCTCGCGCAGCGGCGCACGGAGCTCGCGCATCTCGCGCAGCTCGGCCTCGGATCCGACGCTCCGACCAGCGAACTGGTGGCGGGTCGCCCAGTCGCGGACGTCACCGACCGACCGCAGAGTGTCGGGCTCGGAACGGGTGTTGACGAGGTCGACGACCGCCTGCAGGGTGGCGCGTGTGTCAGGAGCGAACATTGCTTTGACACCATACACCCCCTCCACGTAGAGTCATATGCCATGAGCGTGTTGACACATGACACTCGATCCCGCACCGCCGGGATCGGCCTGGTGCTCGCGCTCGTCGCGGCGGGATCCTTCGGGCTCTCCGGTGCGCTGGCCGACGGGCTGCTCGCCACCGGCTGGACCCCGATCACGGTCGTCATCCTGCGCCTGCTGATCGGGGCTGGGTGCCTGCTCCCCTTCGCGCTGCGGGACCTGCGGGGACGGTGGCGCACGCTCGTCCAGGACTGGCGCCTGGTGCTCGCGTACGCCGCGTTCGGCATGGCACTCGCGCAGCTCGGCTTCTTCAGCGCCGTGCAGCACATGGCCGTCGGACCGGCGCTGCTCATCGAGTACACCTCCCCCGCCGCCGTCGTGCTGTGGCTGTGGCTGCGCCGTGGCGAGCGTCCGACGATCATCACCGGCCTCGGGGCGGTCGTCGTCGCCACGGGCCTGGTGCTCGTTCTCGGCCTGCTCGCCGGCACCCACCTCAGCCTTCCCGGCGTCCTGTGGGCGCTCTCCGCGATGATCGGCGGCGCGGGCTACTACCTGCTCGCCGCGCACCCGAGCCGGGTTCCCGCCACGGCCCTCACGACGGCATCCCTCGTGCTCGGCGCGCTGATGCTGCTGTCGGTCGCACTGACCGGAATGCTGCCGCTCGGCGCATCAGTCGTGACCGTGCGGTTCGCCTCCGCGGACGTGCCGTGGTGGGTGCCGATCCTCGCCCTCGGCGTGATCTCGGGCGGCATCGCCTACAGCTCCGGCATCGCGGCGGTGCGCCGGCTCGGATCACGGCTGGCGTCGTTCGCCGGCATCCTCGAGCTCGTCTTCGCCGTCGCGTTCGCGTGGATGATGCTCGGGCAGACCCCGACGACCGTGCAGGTGCTGGGCGGCGCGCTCGTGCTCGCCGGCATCATCGTGCTGCGCCTCGGCGAGCGTGCCCCGAGGAACCCGGAATCGACGTCGGGGTCCCCTGAGGAGCTCCGCGCCGAGACCGTCGGGGTCGGCTGACCCGGACGGTCTCAGGCGAACGCCGGCACGCTTCCGAGCATCGCGGCGCCGACGGCGGCGACGGGGGTGCCTGAGGGCAGCAGGCGGGTGCGACCGGGCAGGTCGAGCGACGCGAGGAACGCGGACGCCTCAGCCCAGCGATCGAACACCTCCCGCATCCGATCCTGAAGGCGCCCGCCCAGAGCACTCAGCCCACCGCCGACCACGATCGTCTCGGGGTCGACCGACAGCACGAGCATCCGCACCGCCTGCGCGACGCCGTCGACGAAGACGTCCCGCACCCGGATCGCCGCGTCGTCCCCGGCGTCGGCACGGTCGAAGAGATCGACGGCCGGGAGCGCGGCATCCGTCGTCCAGCGGCGTGCGATGGCCGAGCCGGATGCCAGCGTCTCGAGGCATCCGACCTGACCGCACGAGCAGTCGAGGCCGGTGGGATCGACGGGCACGTGACCGATCTCGCCCGCAGTGCCGCGCGGGCCGCGCCAGACCCGCCCGTTCGCGACGATGCCCGCCGACAGACCGGTGCCGACGTTCAGCAGCGCGGCGGAGCCGGACAAGCCCAGCAGATGCCAGGCGCCCAGGGACGCGGCCTTGACGTCGTTCTCGACGAGGACGGCCGCGCCCAGACGGCGCGAGAGCAGTTCAGCGAGATTCAGGTCGGCCACGCCGAGATTGACCGCGTGCCGCACCCGACCGGTCGACACCTCGACGACGCCGGGGATGCCGACGCCGACGCTCGTCACATCCGCCAGACCGATGCCCGCACGGCGCACGGCCTCGCGCACCGCTTCGTCCGCCGAGGCGACGACCTCGTCGGCGCCGAAGCCCGACGGCCGACGCACGCGCGCCAGTTCCCGCCCGTCCGGGGCGAGCGCGACGGCATCCGTCTTGGTGCCGCCGATGTCGAGACCGATCCTCACTGTCCGCCCTCCGTGGAAGCGTGCCCGGCCGTTCGAGCACGCAAGTTAGTAAAGCTTACAAACATGAGCTGAGGCAAGCGCCCGAGCTGATGATCGCGTAGATCCCCAGGAGATCCGGCGTTACCGATCAGTTATGAGCGAGGGCTTGACAAACCATTCGGAAGGATACTGTACTAACTAACTGACGGGATGCGGATCCCGCTCCCCACTGCAACGACGCACAACGGATCGAGGTGAGATGTCCACCGCTCAGCTTCGCGTGACCAGCAAGTCACTGCCCGAGCACAACCGGCGCCACAACCGCTCGCTGCTGCTGCAGCTGCTGTTCCACACCGACGAACTCAGTCGCGCCGACCTCGCCCGCCAGTCCGGCCTCACCCGCGCCACGGTGTCGGACGTCATCGCCGAGCTCACCGCGGACGGACTCATCGTCGAGCACGGGCAGCGCACGGATGCCCGGGTCGGAAAGCCCGCGCAGCTCATCGGCCTCGACGACCGGGCGTACCACGTCATCGCGCTCGATCTGTCGGCGGACGACGCATTCACCGGCGCCATCACGACGCTGCGCGGCGAGATCGTGCACCGCATCTCGCAGCCGATCGCCGGTGCGCGCGGCGACGAGGCCGTCGCGCTGGCCGCGACGATCATCCGCGACCTCGCCCGGCGCTCCACCGTGCGCGTGCTGGGTGTGGGAGTCGCCTCCCCCGGCATCATCGACCACGCGGGCGTCGTCCGTGAAGCCCCCAACCTCGGCTGGCACGACCTCGATCTCGGTGGCCGGCTGCGCCGCGCGATCGACGTTCCCGTCCACATCGTCAACGATGCGAACGCCGCCGCCCTCGCCGTGCACACGGAACGTCGCGCACCGGGGCAGAGCCTGCTCACCATCGCCATCGAACACGGGGTGGGCGCGGGCCTCATCATCGGCGACGCCCTCGTCGAGGGCGACGGATTCAGCGCCGGCGAGATCGGCCATGTGATCGTCGACGACGACGGCGAGCTGTGCGCGTGCGGGCGCCGCGGGTGCCTCGAGGTCGCGATCGCCGTGCCGTCCCTGCGTCGCCGCCTCGCGGCCGAGCCCGGCGATCACGAGCAGGTGCTGCGCGACGCCGGGCGCTCGCTGGGCGTCGCCCTCTCCCCCGTCGTCGCCGCCCTGAACCTCAACGCCATCGTGCTCGCCGGCCCCGCCGACCTGATCGAAGGACCGTTCCTCGACACGGCTCTCGCCACGATCCGCACGCGCACCCTGCCCGACGTCAGCAGCGCACTGCAGATGACGATCGCCGCCCATCCGGAGCAGCTGGCCCTGCGCGGCGCGACCGCGCTCGTGCTGGCGGCGGAGCTGAGGATCTCATGACCACGTCCATCACCAGCGACGCGCACCCGCGCGTCCGACCTCTAGGAGATACATTGCGCACTTCACGCATCGTCGCTGTCGGCGCCGTCGGCATCGCCGCGGCCCTGGCTCTGAGCGCCTGCTCCGGCGGCAGCGGAGGATCCTCCGGCGGCAGCACGACACTCAAGCTCGTCGTCGCCGACTACGGCACCGGGCCGTCCAACGCGTCCGCCACCTACTGGCAGGGCATCGCGGACGCCTTCCACAAGAAGAACCCCGACATCACCGTCAAGATCACGTCCATCCCCTGGACGGGCTTCGACCAGCAGGTGCAGACGATGGTGCAGAACAAGCAGTACCCGGACATCACCGAGGGCGACTACTTCTCGAACTACGCCCAGGACGGCCTGCTGTACTCCGCCGATGAGGTGCTGACGAATCCGGGCAATCTGCTCTCCACCTTCAAGGCACAGGGCACCTACAACGGGAAGCAGTACGGCATGCCGTTCACGACCAGCTCACGCACGCTCTTCTACAACAAGAAGCTGTTCCAGGCGGCCGGCATCTCCGCACCGCCCACCACGTGGGCCGACATCAAGGCGGACGCCGCCAAGATCAAGGCGAAGGGCGCGACCGGCTTCGGACTCCCGCTCGGCCCCGAGGAGGCCCAGGCGGAATCGCTGCTGTGGATGCTCGGCAACGGCGGCGGCTACCAGACGGCCGGCAAGTACACGATCGACAGCGCCGCGAACGTCGAGACGTTCCAGTTCCTGACCGGTCTCGTCGACGCGGGCCTGACCGAGCCCAACCCGGGCACCGTCAACCGCACCGACCTGTGGCAGAAGTTCGCCCAGGGCCAGGTGGGCATGATCAACGGCTCGCCCGCGCTCATCCCGATCATCCAGTCCGCCGGCAAGCTCGGCGCGAGCGACTGGGCGTCCGTGCCGATCCCCGGCAAGACCGGCGCGCTCGACACCACGCTCGGCGTGTGCGACAACGTCGCGGCGTTCAAGCCGAACGGCCACCAGGCGCAGATCAAGAAGTTCCTCGACTTCGCCTACCAGGACGCGTACCAGCTGAAGTTCGACAAGGAGTACGACCTGCTGCCGGCCACCACGTCCGCCGTGCAGGCGCTGTCGTCCGACCCCGTGTTCGGACCGTTCCTCACCGCCCTTCCGAAGTCCGTGCAGTACCCGAGCGACACCGCCTGGGCGAACACCAAGACCAAGATCCAGCAGACCATCGGCACTGCGGTGACGCAGGACCCGAAGTCGGTGCTCGGCCAACTGCAGAAGGTCGCCACCTCCGGTCAGTAAGGAATGATCGCCGTCCCGGGGCCGCCCGGCCCCGGGACGACCCCCACACCTCCGAGGACACCATGAAGTCTCTCCGTCAGACCGCAGCCCCTGCGCTGTGGATCGGGCCCGCCATCGCCCTCATCGCCGTCGTGGTGCTGTGGCCGGTGGTCGTGATGCTCGAGTCGTCGATCCAGCACATCGGCGGCGAGGGATTCGTCGCCGGCTTCAACGGCGTCGCCAACTACCTGAAGCTGTTCGCCGAGCCCGCCTTCGTCGGCGTGATCGGCCGCACCGTGCTGTGGACGGTCGGCGTCGTCGCCGTGACGATGCTGCTCTCCCTGGCGCTCGCCCAGCTGTTCGACCAGGCGTTCCCGCTGCGCCGCGTCGCGCGGTGGGCGCTCATCCTGCCGTGGGCGTGCTCGGTGATGATGACCGCCCTCATCTTCCGCTGGATGCTCGACCCGCACTCCGGCGCCATCAACGTGGTGCTCCACGACCTGGGGCTGCTCGACACGTTCGACTCCCCCGAGGCGTCCTGGCTCGGCAACCCGGCGACGGCGTTCCTGTGGATGATGGTGGTCGCCGTATTCGTGTCGCTGCCGTTCTCGACCTATGCGATCCTCGCCGGGCTGCAGTCGATCCCGAGCGACATCTACGAGGCCGCCTCGCTGGACGGAGCCAACGGCTGGCGCCGGTACACGACCATCACCCTGCCGCTGCTGCGCCCTGCGATCATCGTCGCCACCCTCATCAACGTCATCAACGTGTTCAACTCGTTCCCGATCATCTGGGAGATGACCGGCGGTGGCCCGGGCTACGCCACCAGCACCACGACCACCTTCATGGTCGCCCTGAAACAGGGAGACGTCGGCGAGTCCGCGGCGATGTCCGTCATCAACTTCGCCCTGGTGATCGTCATCGTGCTCATCTATCTGCGTGTCACCCGCTGGAAGGAACAGGTGGACTGACATGACCGCCGTCACCGCATCCCCCCGCACCGCCGCCCGCGGCACGAGCCGGCCCACCACCGAGCCGCAGCGCTCGCGCCGGTCGCGGTCGCGCACGATCAAGACCACGATCGTCGCGATCGCCGCGTATCTCATCGCGATCGTCTTCGTGCTGCCGTATGCCGAGATGTTCATCGTCGCCGGGAGGACGCCGGCCGAGCTGCTCGACCAGAACCTCTTCCCGAAGACCTTCACCTTCTCGAACTTCACCTCGATCTGGGCGACCGGCTTCGGCGGCAACCTGCAGACGTCGCTCATGGTCGCCGGCGGGGCGACCGTGCTGGTGTTCCTCGTCGCCCTGCCGGCGGCGTACTACTCGTCGCGGCGCCGCTTCCGCGGACGAACGCTGTTCCTGCTGCTCGTGCTGGCCACGCAGATGTTCCAGCCGGCGGCGATGCTCGTGGGTCTGCAGCGCGAGTTCATCGACCTGGGCCTGCCCACGATCGTGAGCCTCATCCTCATCAACGCGGGATTCAACCTCGCCTTCTCGGTGTGGATCCTCACCGCCTTCTTCTCGTCGATCCCGGTCGAGCTCGAAGAGGCCGCCATGGTCGACGGTCTCAGCCGCTTCGGCGCACTGCTGCGCATCACCATCCCG
>NZ_DATEJS010000206.1:0-24216 GCF_035277845.1 Microbacterium sp. | reverse complement strand
GCAGCGCGGCGGTCGCGGCATCCACCTCGGCGCGCACCACGTCGCGGCCTCCGGCCAGTCCGTCGGCGAGCACGCGGACCTCGCGCACCTTCTCGTCCGCGAATGCCAGCCAGGAGCGCAGGCGGTCGTCGAGCGTCCGCTCGCGGGCGAGGTCGTACGGCACGTGCTGCAGGGACGTCGAAGTGGCGACGCTGAGCTGCGGCGCGACCCGCGCCAGCTCCTCCAGGCGGGTGAGGGCGGCGTCGAGGTCGGCACGCCAGATGTTGCGGCCGTTCACGACGCCGGCGACCAGCGTCTTGTCGGTGGCGGGGATGGATGCCGGCGCCTCGGAGACGAGGTCGACGTGCACGGCCTCGATCGGAGCCTCGAGCAGCACCGGCAGCGCGTCGCCGAGGCTCCCGTACGGCGAGGTGACGAGGATGCTCGGACGCTCGGGCGCCGCACCGAGCACGGCGTAGGCGCGACGGACCGCGTCATTCACCTGGGCCGCACTCACGCCGAGGTTCTCGGAGACGAGGGCAGGCTCGTCGAGCTGCACCCAGGTCGCCCCCGCCGCCCGCAGGCCGGCCAGCAGTTCGACATATGCCGGAATCAGAATGTCGAGCAGATCGAGCGGTGCGAAGTCGCTCGGCGATCCGGCGGCGGGCTTGCTCAGCAGCAGGAACGTGACCGGTCCGACGACCACTGGACGCGTGACGAAACCGTCCTCCGCGGCCTCGACGAACTGGTCGACGATGCGGCGCGTCGTGAGGGCGAAGCGGCTGTCCGGTCGGAGTTCGGGCACGAGGTTGTGGTAGTTCGTGTTGAACCACTTGGTCATCTCGAGCGGGGCGTCGGCGGCGCGTCCGCGCGCGAGGGTGAAGTACCCGGCGAGGGTCGCCGGATCGAGATCCTCGAAGCGCTCGGGCACGGCGCCGAAGGTGGCGACGGCGTCGAGCACCTGGTCGTAGAACGAGAACGACTCGGCAATCGACGCGTCGTCCGCGCCGAGACCGAGCGCCACCAGGCGCTCACGGGTCTGCCGGCGCAGAACGCGGGCGCGGTCCTCGAGCTCGGACTCGGTGAGCGAGCCCGCCCAGAACGCCTCGACGGCCTTCTTGAGTTCGCGGTCGGGCCCGATGCGCGGGAACCCGAGGATGGTCGCAGACGGGAACGGTGCAGAGGGGTGCGCGGAAACAGTCACCACGGCTCCTTCGATCAGCGGCCCCCGGAAGGGGCCGGTTGGTTCGAGCGGATGCCGGGCTCGGCTGTCGCTTGGGGTTTCTCAGCACCCTAGGCACTCCGGCGCGACGCCGTCGAAGGATGACGACACACACCGTCATGTTCCACGTGGAACGACGCGATGCACGAGCCGCGGAACAACCCCGCGATCAGGAGTTCTCGTGCACCTTCCGGCGGGCCGCGTCGTACGCGTCGTCGAGGCGGCGCAGGAACGCCGCTGGCGAGAACTCGGTCTCGGATGACGCGGCGAGGCACAGGGAGCGCACGGTATCCGGTTGCTCGGCGAGGCGCACGATGGCCGCGGCCATGGGCTCGGGATCGGCGTCGCACAGGAAGCCGGCCCGGCTGAGCCCCTCCCGCAGGCGCGGGTCGCACACCAGCACGCCGCGGCCGGCGCCGATCGCCTCGACGATGGTCATCGGCTGGTTGTCGAAGCCGTACGACGTGACCGCGAGCAGGTGGTTGCGCCGCAACAGCTCGCCCATGCGCTCGTGCGGGACGCGGCCGAGGAACGTCGTCCCGGGCACGCCGCGGCGGCGGGCGGTGGCCAGCAGACCGCCCTCGCCGGCGACCTCGACCTCCAGACGACCGGGGGCGAGGCTTCGCTGGGCGATCGCCACGGCGTCGAGGAACTCCAGCAGCCGCTTCTCCGGCTCGCACCGGGCGGCCCACAGCAGGCGCAGCGGCGGCTGCGCCGGCAGTTCCCCCGAGCCGATGTCGGCGACGCTGTTGGGGATGACGTGCACCTCCGCGACGCCGTGCGAGCGCAGCACGTCGCCCTGATGGGCGGACGGCGACACCACGACGTCGGCGAGCCGGGCGACGGCGGTGGTCATGCCGCGCAGGGCGTCGTCGGCCGGTCGGCCGCCGTGCGGCCGCGGCGGATTGCGCAGGCCGGTGTTGAGCCGGTGCGCGGCGCGGATGACGGCTGCGAGGGGCCGCCCCGCCGACCCGGGCGCCTGCCAGAACACCGTGTGGACGGTGTGCACCACCGGAACGCCGGCGGTCTTCGCGGCTTGGACCGCGGCGACGCCGAGGCCGAACTCGGAGTGCACGTGCACGGCATCCGGGCGCCACGTGTCGAACAGCGCGGTGAGCCGTCGGCGCAGACGGCGCGTGTTGCGGATGAACGGCAGCTGCAGGCCGGGAATCGTGAATCGGGCCGGCACCGCGAGGTGCTCGGCCCCGACCGCACGGCAGTGCTCGGCGAACGTCGTGCTCGGCGGCGTGACGGCGAGCACGACATGATCGTTCTGGGCGAGCAGCGCGACCTGCGACGCGAACGCGGTCTGGGCTCCCCCGAGGTAGTCCGGGGAATAGTCCAGCACGAGGACGATGCGCCGTGGGGATGCCATTCTCCCAGTCAACCGGACGCGCGCCCGATCGTCACATTCAAGGCGCGGTGTCTCGCGGATCGGCCGTGCATCACAGCGTCTGACCCGCGAGGAAGTGCCAGCCCAGCCACCACCAGCACGCGAGGATCGCGATCCGCATCACGTGGTCCGCCATGAGCGTGTCGAACAGCGCGGTCACGGTGGCCTCGGGGTGCTCGCCGCGCACGATGAGGGACGCGAGCAGCAGCGCGAGAGCGCAGGATCCGAAGTACAGGATGCTGATCATCGCCGCACCGCCCGCCTGACGAGCCAGACTCCGAGCACCGCCCAGATCACGGCGAACACAGCCTGTCCGACGCGATCCGCCAGCAGCGGATCGAGCAGGTCGCTCAGTGCCGGGACGATGGGCGCGCTCGGATCGACCAGCCCCGCGATGAACGCGAACAGTTCCCACAGGCATCCGACCACGACGATCAGCGTCCAGCACCATGCAAGGCGCCGCATGCCCCGTCCCCACGGCGCGCGCTCCCCGCTGCCGGGCCAGACGAGCACCAGCACGGCGGCGCCGAGCACCAGCATGACCATGATCATCGCCGGCAGATGCCGCGGCAGCAGCCCGACAGCGACCGCCGCGACCGCCCCGGCGCCGACGAGCAGGCGTCCGGCGACGCGACGCCGTGCCGGCGCCACCGGCAGCAACCCCGTCGCATCCAGCACCGTCACGATCGCGGCCGCACCGAAGAACACCGCGTCGAACAGCTGCGCGCGGACGATCTGAACGATCCCGATGAGCACCAGGATGGTGATCCAGCACAGCTGCCCTCGGGTCGGAACCCGCACGACGACAGGACGGTCGCTGTGCTCGTCGGTGCTCATGGTGCCCCCGGGCGGAACTCTACGCTCGGTGCGCCGGTCGCCGGCTCACTTCGGGTGTCGCCACCGGCCGGAGGAATTCATCCACACCCTGTGGACAACTCTCCTCAGGAGACCGGCTGCGAGATGTCGGCGACGGTCGCGCCGTAGGCGGAGATCAGGTCGTCCGCGTCCACGAACAGACTGAAGCCGTGCGCGCCGGCGCCCATGGCGATACGGCGGCCGGCGATGTCGGTGTCGGCGTAGATCGGCCACTCCGTGCTGCTGCCGATCGGCACGATGGTGCCGCGCTCGTACCCGGTGGCCGCGAGCGCGTGCTCGGGCGAGGGCAGCTGCAGCTTGTTCACCCCGACGATCGCCCGGAGCTTCGGCCACGCGATCGCACGGTCCCCGGGGATCAGGGCGAACAGGTAGGTGTCGTCGCTGCGCTTGACGACGAGCGTCTTGACGATGTCCCTCGGCTCGAGACCGAGAAGCCCCGCCGCCTCAGCCAGGCTGGAGGCGGCGGGGCGCTCACGGATCTCGATCGGCAGGTCGCGGGCGGATGCCGCCTGCCGAACGCGCGCGGTGGGATCCGCCTGGTCAGGCATCCGGCGCGCGCAGCGGGTCGTCCGCGACCCAGAGCTCGTCGTCGGCACGCAGGGTCTGCCACGCGGCGTAGACGACCCCGACGGCGGCGGCGATGCCGAGCAGCAGCGCGATGACGCCGCCCGCACCCATCCCCTTCTTCGGGCGCACCGGGGCTGCGATCACGCCGCGCGTGGCGTTGATGCTGCCCCGCTTCTCGTTCGCGGCATCCCACACCGACAGGGCCGACCCGACCACGGCGCCCGCCGCGGGGATGACCCGGTCGTTCATGACCCGGTGCGACAGCTCCAGGCCCTTGTCGACGTAGGGGGCGGCGAACTTGTCGTAGTTCGCCTGGACTCGGGGCGCCACCTCTTCACGGCTGAAGTTGCCCAGCTGCCGGCCGGCCTCACGGGCCACGGTGGCAGCCTCGCCGACCAGCTCCTGCTGAGCCGACCACAGCTTGTTCGCCTGATCCTGGAGCCGCTTGAGCTCCTTCTTGCGCTTACGGGTGAGGCTCACGAGGACCCCTCCTTCTCGACGATGGATTCCTCTCATCTTGCCAGACCGTGCCGCGGCGGGCACCGGCTTTCCCTGGCCCTTGCCAGGAACTCTGAAACAATGGGATCATGGCAACTCCTACTGCGGTCGCGACGCTCCACACCAATCACGGCGACATCGTCGTCAATCTGTTCGGCGACCACGCACCTCGCACGGTGCAGAACTTCACCGGCCTCGCCGACGGCTCCGGAGAGTGGACCGACCCCGCCACGGGCAAGCCGGGCGAGGGCCCGCTGTACCGCAATGTGGTCTTCCACCGCATCATCCCGGGCTTCATGATCCAGGGCGGAGACCCGCTGGGTCTCGGCACCGGCGGCCCCGGCTACACGTTCAACGACGAGATCCACCCCGAGCTGACCTTCGCCAAGCCCTACCTGCTGGCGATGGCCAACGCCGGCCTGCGCCGCAACGCGCTCACCGGCCAGCCCGAGGGCACCAACGGCTCGCAGTTCTTCATCACGACCGACCCCACCCCGTGGCTGCAGGGCAAGCACACGATCTTCGGCGAGGTCGCCGACGACGCGTCCCGCCAGGTCGTCGACGCCATCAGCAAGGTGCCGACGGCCGCCGCCGACCGCCCCGTCGAGCCGGTCGTCATCGAGTCGATCGACATCGCCCAGGCCTGACGGCCCGGTCGAGGGTGAGCCCCGTGTCATCCGCCGAGTTCACCCGGAACCGCGAGAACTACTGCTACCGGCATCCCGACCGGCAGAGCTTCGTGCTGTGCCAACGGTGCCTGCGCACCATCTGCACCGAGTGTCAGACCCAGGCCCCCGTGGGCGTGATCTGCCCGGAATGCATGAAGCAGCAGGGTCGGGATGCCGCGGCATCCCATCGGGCGGCGCGCGGGAACGCCCCGCGCTCCGCCCGCACCTGGTGGCCGCGCCGCCGTGCCGTGTCGGTCTACGACAACCGGCCGCGGGCGACGTACGCGATCATCGCGATCACGGTCGTCGTCTATCTGACGCAGCTGATCCCGGGTTCGCCGGTGACGGAGTGGCTGGGGTTCCTCGGCGCCTATGTGATGCCGTCCACAGGCGCGCCGTTCCAGCCGTGGCGCATGCTGACGGTGCTGCTGGTGCACGAGAGCATCCTGCACATCGGCTTCAACATGCTCGCGCTGTGGATGATCGGGATGAGCCTGGAACCCCTGCTCGGCCGCTGGCGATTCGTCACGCTCTACCTGCTGAGCGGGTTCGGCGCATCCGCGGCGATCGCCGCCTTCGACTCTCCCCTGCAGCCCGTGGTCGGCGCCTCCGGCGCGATCTTCGGGCTGTTCGGCGCGCTGCTGATCATCGGCCGGCACATCGGCGCGCCCATCGGCGGTATCGCCATCGTGATCGGCATCAACCTGGTGATCACGTTCCTGCCCGGCTCCAACATCGCCTGGCAGGCGCACGTGGGGGGTCTCGTCACCGGCGCGGTGGCCGGCCTGATCTTCGCCCGCACCCGGACGCGCGGCCGGCGCGCCGCGCAGGTGTGGCTGCTCGCCGCCCTCTTCGCGGCGCTGTGCGCGGTGGTCGCCGCGCGCGACCTGCTGTTCCCCTGACCCCGGTCCCGTCGGGTCGACACCGGCGGTGGAGAGTTATCCACAGGTTCATCCCCAAGTGGGGACAGAATTACACAGGTGTAATTACAGTGGTGGAAGTGCTCAGCGCCAGCGCGTGGTCATGAGGAAGCCGACGAACGCGATCGCGAAGCCGACGACGAGGTTGAGCGCGCCGATGCCCGGAATCGGGTAGAGCGAGCCGCTCAGGTAAAAGACGAGCACCCAGGCGAGGCCGACCAGCATGAGCCCGACCATGATCGGCTTGAACCACGCAGGGTTGGGGGCGGCGTCGCCCTCGCTGCGCTCGACGTGCGTGTCGTCACCTTTTCGGGATCGTGCCATGGTGATCAGTCTAAGCGGGCGGGCTCAGCCGGAGCAGCTGACGAGCGTGACCGAGGAGTGGATCGGCACCTCGCCGGGTCCGGCGGACTGCGACTTCACGGTGCGCGGGTCGCTCTTCGTGCACGACGGGTCGTCCTGCACGTCGGACTTCAGGCCGAGCTGCTTGAGCGCCGCGACGGCATCGTCGAGCGAGTACCCGGCGGTGAGGTCGACGACGGTCACCGTGCCGGTCGCGATCACGAGGTCGACCGACGTCCCCTTGGGCACGGACGCGCCCTTGGTCTGATCGGCGGAGAGCACGATGCCCTGGTCGGTGTTCGGATCGTCCTGCTCGCGGACGGCGCCGAGCGTCAGGCCGGCATCCTCCAGGGCGGTGGTCGCATCCTCCTGGCTGAGCCCCGCGAGCTTCGGCACCGTCGTGGAATCCGGACCGCTCGAGACGAACACCTGGATCTGCTGGCCCTTGGCCACGGAGACGCCCGCACCCGGGTCGGTGTCGATCACGACGCCCTTGGCGACGGAGTCGCTGGGCTCGTCCACGCGGGAGGGCAGCAGGTCGGTGCCCTTGATCTTGCCGGATGCCTTTCCCCACGCCATGCCCGTCACGTCCGGCACGAGTCGCGCCCCGTTGGGCAGCGTCCCGTCGCTGCGCATCGAGAGCACCCAGATGAACACCGAGATGAGCAGTACGGCGAGCAGCGCCACACCGGCCCAGATCCACGCGGCCGGCGGACCGGCCTGAGTGCGGCTCATCGTCGTGTCGTCGCTCAGCTGGCGCAGAGTGCGCGCGGTCTCGGCAGCAGCCTGCGGGTCCGGACCGTACAGCTCGCCCGCGAGCGACTCGACCTGCTTCTTCGTCGGAGCGGCGCCGGAGGTGGCGGCATCCAGCGCCTCGCGGAACGCCGCGGCATCCGGGAACCGCTGGAACGGATCCTTCGCGAGCGCGCGCAGCACCACCGCGTCGATCCCGGCGGGAATGGACTCGATGAGCTCCGACGGCGGCTCGGGCGCCTCGCTCACGTGCTGGTAGGCGACGGCGACCGGGCTGTCGCCGCGGAACGGCTGCCGGCCGGTGAGCAGCTCGAACAGCACGACGCCGGTCGAGTACAGGTCGGCGCGGGCATCCACCGCCTCGCCCTTGGCCTGCTCGGGCGAGAAGTACGCGGCCGTGCCGATGATCTGCGTGGTCTCCGCGACCGTGGACGACGAGTCGGACACCGCGCGGGCGATGCCGAAGTCCATCACCTTGATCTGGCCGGCCGGGGTGACCATGACGTTGCCGGGCTTGATGTCGCGGTGCACGACCCCGGCGCGGTGCGAGTACTCGAGCGCCTCGAGGATGCCGTCGGTGTAGCGGACGGCATCCGCCACCGTCGCCGGACCCCGGGCGATGACGTCCTTCAGCAGCGTGCCGTGCACGAGCTCCATGACGATGTACGGGATCTGGCGCGGGCGGTCGCCCGAGGTGTCGGTGTCTTCGCCGGCGTCGTAGACGCGCACGATCGCCGGGTGGGACATGCGCGATGCCGCCTGCGCCTCCATGCGGAACCGCATGCGGAACGTCCCGTCCTGCGCGAGTTCCCGGTTCAGGATCTTGATCGCGACGTCACGGCCCAGCGTCAGGTCGCGGCCGCGGTACACCTCGGCCATTCCACCGTGCCCGATGAGCGCGTCGACGCGATAGCGTCCGGCAAGAACGCGCGGCTGATCGGTCACAGATTCTCCCTCAGGTGCTGGGTCAGCCTACCTGACCCACCTTGACGGGCTCAGGGAGCGATGGTGATGGACGGCGACGGGCTCGGGCTCTGCGACGGCTGGTCGGAGATGATCGTGGCCTGCGACTTCGGCGACGACGGCGTCGTGCGCGAGCCGCTGTCGCCGGTGCAGGTCGCCGTGTACGCGGCGGTGATCTGACCGGTGGTTCCCGGCGGCACCGCGACCTGCGCGGTGGCACCCGAGCCGACCGACAGGGACTGGGACTTGCCGCCCATGGTCACCGTGACGGTGTACCCGGTGAGGTTGCCGGTGCCGGCCGGGCAGGTGTAGCTGAGGTCGATGATCTGCGCGTTGCCGCCGGCCATCACCCCGCCGCCCTCGCCGTCGCCGACGATGGACGGCGAGTCCGGCGCGCTGAGCGGCGTCTGGGCGCCGTAGCAGGTGATCGTGATCTTGTCGCCGCGGAACAGGTTGCCGCCCGAGGGGTCGGTGCTCTGCACGGTGTCGGCCTTGTCCGCACTGGGCGCGGCGTCGCCGTCGACCTTGGTGGGGTCGAGTCCGGCGGTGGATGCCGCGGTCATGGCGGCGTCGCACGACGTGCCGACGAGCCCCAGGGATGCCACGTCGATGGGCGTCTTGGTCGGGCTCGGCGCCGGTGCGCTGGAGGAGGTGCTGGCGGCCGGCTTCGGGGTGGCGTTGCCGAGCAGCGCCCACAGCGTGCCGCCGAGCACGAGGATCAGCAGCACGATGAGCGCGATCAGCGGCCACGTCCACGGGCTGCGCTTCCGCTTGGCCTTCTCCTCGACGGGCGGCACCAGCGGCTCCGCCGTCGAGATGAGCGCCGTGGCATCCGACGCGTTCGTGTTCAGCAGCACCGTCGCCGCCTCGGCGGCCCCGATCCCGGCGATGATCGCGGGAACCGCGGCACCAGCACCGGCGACGTCGCCGCGACGCAGCGCCGTCGCGGCGCGGCTGACGGCCGCCGCGGATGCCGGTCGCTCCTCGGGCTTCTTGGCGATCATCGCCATCACGAGGTTCTGCACCGGCTCGGCGACGGTCGGCGGGAGCGGCGGCGGGGTGTCGTTGATCTGCGCCATCGCGATGGCGACCTGCGACTCGCCGGCGAACGGGCGCTTCCCGGCCAGGCACTCGTACGCGACGATGCCGAGCGAGTAGATGTCGGTGGCGGGGGATGCCGGGTGACCGGACGCCTGCTCCGGCGAGAGGTACTGCACGGTGCCCATCACCTGACCGGTCGCCGTGAGGGGCACCTGGTCGGCGATGCGGGCGATGCCGAAATCGGTGATCTTGACGCGCCCGTCGGGCGTGATGAGCAGGTTGCCGGGCTTGATGTCGCGGTGCACGAGACCGGCGGCGTGCGCGGCCTGCAGGGCGGCGGCGGTCTGCGCCACGACGTCGAGCGTCTTGTCGCTGGACAGCGAGGTCTCGCGCTCGAGGATCGTCGACAGCGCCTCACCGGGAACGAGCTCCATCACGAGGAACGCGGAGCCGTTCTCCTCCCCGTAGTCGAAGACGCTGGCGATGCCCTCGTGGTTGACGAGTGCGGCGTGGCGGGCCTCGGCGCGGAAGCGCTCCAGGAAGCCCGGGTCGCCCATGTACTCGTCTTTGAGGATCTTGATGGCGACGGTGCGGCCGATGACGTGGTCGGTGGCCTCCCAGACCTCGCCCATTCCGCCGATCGCGATTCGCGACTCGAGCTCGTAGCGGCCGCCGAAGGTCACACCCTGTGTGGGCCTCATTTGTTAAGCACCGCCTCAATGACCTTTCTCGCAATCGGCGTGGCGATGGTGTTGCCCGTGCCCGATTGCCCTTGACCTCCGCCATTCTCTACGACGACGGCCACCGCTACCTGGGGATCTTCTGCGGGGGCGAACCCCGTGAACCACAGCGTGAACGGCTTGGAACCGTTCTGAGCGGTTCCGGTCTTGCCGGCCACATCGACCCCCTCAATTCTTGCATTGGTCGCGATGCCGCTACGGACATTGTTGACCATCATCTGCACCATTTCGGCATCATTCGGGGCATCCAGTGCGCGGCCGAACTCGGTGTTCCCGTAGGTCTGCTGCACCGAGAGGTCGGGGCCGATGACCTGGTCGACCATCCGCGGATTCATCACGACGCCGCCGTTCGCGATCCCGGCCGAGACCATCGCCATCTGCAGCGGGGTGGCCAGCACCTGACCCTGGCCGAAGCCGGTGAGGGCGGTCTGCGGGGTGTCGAGGCCCGTCGGGTAGACGGATGCCGTCGAGTTCAGCGGCAGCGAGAACGACTTGTTGAAGCCGTACTTCTCCGCCTGGGCCCGGATGGTGTCGGCGCCGAGCTTGACCGCGAGTTCCGCCATGGGGATGTTGCAGCTCAGCCGGAGCGCGTCCGCGATCGTCACCGTGGCGCCCGGCCCGCATGTGCCGAACGTGTCGTTGTGGATCGTCGTGGTGGTCTGCGGCAGCACGTACGACGACCGGTTCGGCAGCGTGGACTGCGGCGTGAACCGGCCGGTCTCGAGAGCCGCCGAGGCCACCACGAGCTTGAACGTCGAACCGGGCGGGTTGAGGTCGCCGCCGATCGCCCGGTTGTAGAGCGGATTCGACGCGTTCTTCACGAGCGAGTCGTAGTACGTGTTCGCCTTGCCGGTGTCGTGCGTGGCGACGCCGTTGGTGTTGTAGCTCGGGCTCGTGACCATCGCGAGCACCCGGCCGGTCTTCGGCTCGATCGCGACGACCGCGCCCTGCAGCTTGCCGAGGGCGTCGTACGCGGCCTTCTGCACCTTGGCATCCAGCGACAGCACCACGTTGGACCCGCGTGCCGGCTTCCCCGACAGGATCTGCTCGACGTGGGTGAGGAACTGCGAGCTGCCGGTGCCGGAGAGCTCCTGGTTCATCGACTGCTCGATGCCGGTCGCCGACCCCAGTGCCGGGTTGATGTAGCCGGTCACCGGGGCCCACATCTGCGGGTCGGTGTACACGCGCTGCCAGCTGTAGACATCCTGCGACGCGACCGACGACGCGATCGCGGAGCCGGACGCGATGATCGACCCGCGCTGCACCTCGTACGAGTCGTAGAGCGCGCGCCGGTTGTTCGGGTTCTGCGCCAGCGCGGGAGCCTCCACCACCTGGATGACGCTGACCGACACGAACAGCGCCAGGAACATGGCGAGCATGATGAGGCTCAGCCGCCTGAGCTCCCGGGTCATCCGATCACCACCCGCGGCCTGCTGCGCACGGCGTCCGAGATGCGCAGCAGCAGCCCGACGATCAGCCAGTTCGCGATCAGCGACGACCCGCCCGCCGCGAGGAACGGGGTCGTCAGGCCGGTGAGCGGGATGACGCGGGTGACGCCGCCGACCATGATGAACACCTGCAGTGCGACGGTGAACGACAGGCCGGTGGCCAGCAGCTTGCCGAAGTCGTCCTGGCCGGCGAGGCCGATGCGCACGCCGCGGCTCGCGAACACCATGTACAGCGCCAGGATCGCGAACAAGCCGATCAGGCCGAGCTCCTCGCCGAGGCTGGCGAAGATGTAGTCGCTCTCCGCGACCGGGGTCAGCCAGGGCCTGCCCTGCCCGAGCCCGGTGCCGATGAGTCCGCCCTGGCTCATCCCGAACAGCCCCTGCACGAGCTGGAAGCTGGAGCCGTTGATGGTGTCGGGGTTGAACGGATCGAGCCAGTTCTGGAAGCGGCCGTTCACGTACGGCAGCACGCGGGATGCCGCATAGCCACCGCCGGCGAGCAGCACGACGCCGATGAAGGCCCAACTGGTCTTGCCGGTCGCGACGTAGAGCATCGCGACGAACATGCCGAAGATGAGAAGGCCGGTGCCGAGGTCGTGCTGCAGCACGATGATGCCGAGCGACAGCAGCCAGAAGACGAGCACCGGGCCGAGTTCGCGCGGGCGCGGCCAGGTCAGGCCGAGGAACCGCCGGCCGGTGGTGGTGAGGCTCTCGCGGGTGCGCACGAGGTACCCGGCGAAGAAGATCGCGAGGCACAGCTTCGCGATCTCGCCGGGCTGGAAGGTGCCGATGCCGGGGATCGTCACCCACACCGCGGCGTTCGCGCCCTTGGTCTGCAGGCCGGGGATGGCGGGGAGGAGGAGGAGCAGGATGCCGGCGAGGCCGAAGATGTACGTGTACCGGAACAGCACCCGGTAGTTGCGCAGCAGGTAGACGAGCAGGATCGTCAGCACCAGGGCGATCGCCGCCCAGGCCAGCTGCCGGATCGCGACCGAGCTCCAGCCGGTGCGTCCCCAGTGCTCGTCGAGTCGGTAGATCTCGGCGATGCCGATGCCGGTCAGCAGTGTCGCGATCGGCACGACGAACGGGTCGGCATCCCGCGCCCGGATGCGCAGCACGACGTGCAGCACGAGCACCAGCACGAAGAACGCGCCGACGTAGTAGAGGAACTTCGCGTCGACGTGGCCGACCGCGCCCAGCTGCACGAGCAGCACGGCGGCCAGGACGATGACGAACGCGAACAGCAGCAGCCCCAGCTCGCGGTTGCGCTGCTTCTGCGGCAGGCGGATCTTGCGCAGGGCGCGCAGCACCGCGGTGTCGGTGTGCAGCTGGTCGGGATCGGTGGTGGTCGTCATCCGTTGCCACCTCCTGTGGTCGCGGTGGGGCTGGGGGACGGCGAAGGCGTGCGCCCCGCGTCGTCGTCGTGCGAGAGTCGGGCCACGATGCCCTGCGCGTCCGCGAGGGAGCTCGCGGCGATCGTGCCCTCCACCGTCTGACGGTCGAACTCGCTCAGCGAGTCGAGCGGCACCTGGGTGTCGCGGTAGACGTGCGACAGCGAGATCCCCCCGAGGCTCGGCGGGATGCCCTGGAAGATCGCGACCGTGTCGCCGTCGGCGCCGACGAAGTACCGGGTCTGGGTCCACTTGTATGCGCCGAACAGGCCGCCCGCGATGAGCGCGAGCACGAGCAGCAGCCCGACGATCCAGCCGACGCGGCGACGGCGGGCGCGCCGGCGGTCCTCCTCGATGAGCTCCTCGAGGAACTCGGCGGCCGGCTCGAAGTGGGTGGGCTCGTTCGCCGCCTGGCGTGCCGGGTGCAGCCACGAGGTGCGGCCGGGTCGCGCCGCGGGCACCTCCACGCCCTTCGGAGTCGAGGCCGCGCCGACGATCGACGGTGTGCCGGACTGCAGCGGATGCTGCCCGCCGACGTCCACGATCACGATCGTGACGTTGTCGGGGGCGCCGCCGTCGAGCGCCTGCCTGAGCAGCGTGTCGGCGGTGCGGCCCGGGGCGTAGCCCGCGCCGAGCGCCTTCGCGGTGTGCACGTCGTCCACGACGCCGGACAGGCCGTCGGAGCACAGCAGCCACCGGTCGCCCGGCTGCGTCGGCATGATGAACGTGTCGAGCTCGGGGTTGGGGTCCATGTCGCCGAGCACGCGCATGAGCACGGAGCGGCGGGGGTGGTAGCGCGCCTCTTCGGGCGTGATGCGGCCCGAATCGACGAGGCGCTGCACGAAGGTGTGGTCGGTCGTGATCTGGGTCAGGGCGCCGTCGCGGTAGAGATAGATGCGCGAATCGCCGATGTGCGCGATCACCGCGTAGTCGTCGACCATGATGATCGCACTGACCGTGGTGCCCATCCCGGCCAGCTCGGGACGCGCGTGCACCGTGTCGATCAGAGACTCGGCGGCATCCGACACGGCGCCGCGCAGGGTGCGTTCGGCGTCCGCCGTGCTCTCGTACTGCCGGTCGAGGGGCTGCAGCTCCGAGATCGCGAGGCTGGATGCCACATCCCCACCCGCGTGGCCGCCCATGCCGTCGGCGACGACGAACAGGTTGGATCCGGCATATCCCGAATCCTGATTGTTGGAGCGGACCTTCCCGGTGTGGGAGAGGGCGGCGCTTGACCCCTGGAAGACCATGGACGTGCGGGCGTTACTTCCGGAGCTCGAACGTCGTCGCGCCCACCTTGATCGGCGCGCCGATCGTCACCGGGGTGGGGGCGGACACGCGCACGCCGTCGTGCCAGGTGCCGTTCGTCGAGTCGAGATCCTGGATCATCCACTGCTCGCCCCACAGGACGAGGCGGGCATGGTGGCTGGAGGTGTAGTCGTCGCGGATCACGAGCCCGGACTCGCTGGAGCGGCCGATCGTGAGGGATTCGTCGCCGAGGGGCAGCTCCAGGCCCGCCTTCGGGCCGGAGGTGATGACGATGCGCGACACCGTGCGCGTGGTCGCGCGACCGTCGGAGGGCGTCGGCTTCGAGGGCGCGGGCGGCGCCGGCGCGGGACTGTGCGCAGCGGCGAAGGCTGCGACCGGGGTTCCGCCGGGCGGAGTCGCCGAGCTGGGATCGAGTTGGCGCACCTTGACCCCGAACAGGTCGGAGCGGAGCGAATACACGACCGCGAACACGAAGAACCACATCAGCACGAGGAAGCCGATGCGCAGAAGAAGGAGTGTGAGCTCGCTCACAGTGTTCCGCCGTGGTCGTACAGTCGGGTGGCATCCGCCGCCGACATGGTCGGACGGGGCGGGATCTTCGGCTGCTGCGGCGGGACGGGCGGTGCCGGGCGCGGCGGGATCAGGGGCTCGGCCGCGCGGCGCTGCGAGGGTTCGGGGCGTGCCTGCGGCACTGTCGGCTCCGGGCGTGCCTGCGGCACGACGCGGAAGGTGATGTCGGTGCGACCGATGCGGAACGTCGCGTCGGGAAGCAGCTGCGCCTCGTCGATGCGACGACCGTTCAGCTGGGTGCCGTTCGTGGAGCCGAGGTCGCGCACCATGGCGCGCTCGCCGTCCCACAGCACTTCGACGTGCTTGCGGCTGGTGCCGGTGTCGGCGATGGTGATGTCGGCATCCGAGCCGCGCCCGATCACCGTGCGGCTCTTGGACAGCGGATGCCGCGACCCGTTGATCTCCACCATGCCCTGCCAGGTGACCCGGCTCTGCATGGAGTTCGATTCGACGCGCAGGGTTCCGGTGCCCAGCTGTTCGTCGCGCACGATCGTGATCGAGACCGGACCGGCGAAGGAGTAGTGCTGCGATTTCGCGTGCTGGTCGACCACCGTCAGCAGCTCGTCGGTGAGCGCGGAGCCGAGGCCGGCCATCTTGTCGTCGTCGACCGGGGAGAGGTGCACCGTCAGCGTGTTCGGAACGAGGATGCGATCACGGCTGACGACGGCAGCCTTCTTGTCGAGTTCGCTGCGCAGGGCGGAGGCGATCTCGACCGGCTGAATGCCGCTGCGGAAGGTGCGCGCGAACGCGCCGTTGACGGCGCGCTCGAGACCCTTCTCGAAGCTGTCCAGTAGTCCCACGCGACTCCTCAGGCAGGCTGATATTTCGCTACATGCTAACCGCAACCCTTGGACGACCGCTGAAATCTCGCTGGTCGGAGCCGGTGTTCTGTCAGTGGCCCAGCCGGTGGCGGCGCACCTCACGCCGTCGGGACCGAGGGTTCGGGATGCTCCGCAGAGGGTCCCGGGGGTCGTCGCCGATTCGCCCGACCCGCGGGCGCCGTGATACGCTCGGCGGGTTGAGTTCGGCGCAAGCCGGGTTCACGCGCGAGTGGCGGAATAGGCAGACGCGCTGGCTTCAGGTGCCAGTGCCCGAAAGGGCGTGGGGGTTCAACTCCCCCCTCGCGCACAGATTGTCCTGAGTCGCGACATCGTTTACGAACGAGTCGCGGCTCAGGACTTTTTTGTGGATTCGGTCAATCGTGGGGAACGCCGGGACGTGCCTTCGCATCATCCCGCCAGGACGGCCGTCGGCGCCCGGTGGGGGATCGGTATCGGCTTCCGTGACGGGATGCGTGTCCATCGGTCCGTCGCCTTGCGGATGTCATCGAGAACGTCGGCAGGCGACATGTACTTGGTGGGCAGTCCCAGGTCGCGCAGCCAGGTGACGTCGTACTCGAGTTCGTCGACTTCATAGATGCATGCGACCGTGCGATGACCACTGTCCGGACTTTGCGACGTGTCCACCACGATCCACTCGATCGAGGTCATCCGCTGCAGGGCGAAGCGGCCGTTCCTTCTGGACAACAGGTCGACTGCCATCTTCTCGTTCTCCTTCTTTCTGCGTGATGCGATCGGCTCTTTGAACATCGGTTCCCTGACCGAGGAGGGCGACCAGCCGGCCCGCGTAGGGCGTGCTGATGCGGGCGTCGGCCGCGGGCGAATGCGACCGGAATCGGGCATGCGGGCGAGATGGCCGTCACCTCGGCTGGGGTGTGGAGCGGGTCAGGGGGGTGAGCGCTCGGACGCGCCTATGTCGCTTGCCGTTCGGGTGTGACCCGAAGCGATGATTGTACGGAAGCTCGCGCGGTCGCCGTGGCGCGGACGATCATCGTCCCCCGCGGACACCGTGGCCGATTCCGTGCCGTCGCTCGAGACCAGCTCCTCGAACTCGGCGTCCACGAGTGCCTGGATGGTGCACATCAGGTCGATGAACCGTTCATCGACTCCGATCTCGGTGTCGGGTGCGCTCATGTCGATCATGACCGCCTCCGGTTCAGGCGCGAATCGCCTGCAGATCGCCGCCTTTTGTGCCGACGGCGATCTTGCGCGGCTTCGCCTCTTCCGCGACCGGGATCCGCAGGGTCAGTACGCCGGAGTCGTAGTCCGCGGTGATGTGCTCGGTGTCGAGGTTGTCCCCGAGAACCAGCTGCCGGCTGAACACCCCTCGCGGACGCTCGGCGGCGATGAGCTCCGCATCGGTGGCCCGGAGCGATCGTTCCGCCCTCACGGTGACCACATTGCGTTCGACATCGAGGTCGATCGACTGCGTATCGACTCCGGGAAGGTCGAACTCGACGTTGAAGGTGTCGCCGTCGCGCCAGGCATCCATGGGCATCACGGACGGGCGGGCGAGGGTTCCTTCAGTCCCGAACATCTGTTGGGTGAGTCGATCCAACTCACGGAACGGATCAGTGCGCATCAGCATCGTTTCCACCTCCATGACTTCATCTCTGTTGATGCTTCATGCGGTTCAGACCTCCGTTGAGATCTGTACCATGCGCGGTAGATTTGTTATAGCACCAGGTCAACATCCAAAGCAAGACATCCGGGGCGACGAAAGAAGGCGGTTCATGACCGACAGCGGACTCGGCGTGTACGGCATCTCCGTCGCTGCCGAACTCGTGGGAATGGGCGTGCAGAATCTGCGGGCGTATGAAGCGCGCGGACTGCTGATACCCGCCCGCACGGACGGCGGGACCCGTCGCTACAGCGCCGATGATCTGGATCGGCTTCGTCGAATCCGCGGCCTGCTCGCGGACGGCCTCAATCTGGCGGGAATCGCCATGGTGATGCACCTGCAGGACGAGAACGGCCGGTTGAGGCGTGCGCTCGCCGAGCGCTCGCCGATGCGCGGGGAGGCAGGATGACCGACGGTGGCGAAGATGAGTAAGGGCCGCGGGGCGATGGAACGCAAAAAGGAAGGGCCCCGAATGGGGCCCTTCCTGTTCCTCCGCCTGTCCGACTGATCCTGTTCGGTGGCCTGGGCGGCCGGCGCCGGGGGCGCCGACCGCGGTCTGCCCGGGTTCCCCCGCGGCCGACGGCTCCGTGAAGGTCAGCGCTGGATGAGCGTCAGGATGTTGACGACGCCCCAGGTGACGGGGGCGGCGGCGGCCAGCACGACGCTGAACACGAGTGCGGCGATGGAAGCGGTCTTGGGGGCCGACGAGCGGGTGAGGCCGACGATCGACAGCACCAGTGAGGCGGCCAGCAGCGGCAGCGCCAGGTACAGGGCCGACGGCGAGAGCAGGATCGCGGTGGCGACGGCCAGTCCGCCGACGAAGGTCAGGGCCAGAGCGGTGTTGCCGAAAGCGTTGCGGGGACGGGGCTGCGTGTAGGTCATGACAGACATCGGATGCTCCAGGGGATCAGTGTCGGCGGTGAGGATTCTCGGGAGCCGGAGCTCCCTGATGCACACACGCTAGCGCCCTGTCAGAGCCGGAATACGGGACTTTCGGGAGTCTTGAGCGAACCTTTGGCGACCCCTGTCGGTGGGCCTCCGCGGGCCGGTTTTCCGGGGTTTCGTCTTGCGCTGATCTTGCGGAAAAGTCGCGTCACGCCAGGCGGCGGAAGAGCCTGTTTCCGGCGGCGGCGAACCCGCTTCCCACCGCGACGATCGCGGTGCTTCCCCCCGCGTACGCGACCTGCAGGTGGCTGCCGTGATCCTGCACGGACACGTAGATCAGGATGAATGCGGCGAGCGACACCAGCGCGCTGACGCCGGCGATCCACCACATCGCCCGAAGCGGCCCGGCCTGCTCGGGCGCAGTCGGAACGCGCCAGGCGATGAGGGCGACACCGGCGAGCGATCCGCACACGCCCACGAGCATGAACGCCGCGACCACGTCGCTGGGGCGGTGCCACTGGCTGATCACCGCGAGTACGCCGGTCAGCATCGCGAACCCGCCGCCGAGCACCGCCGCCAGCGGACGCCAGCGCGGCGTCGAGACCAGGAAGACCGCGAACGCGGCCGCAGCGGCGACCGTGGCATGGCCGGACGGGAACGAGTTGTTGAAGACATCCGTCGCACCGGTCTGCGCGCGGCTCAGGAACACGTACTTCGAGAGCTCCGCCATCCCGAGCGCGGCCGCACCGGCGACCAGGGCGGCGACGATGTGCTTCGGGCGCCGGTTCAGACCGCCGATGAGGAGGGTGAGGATGACACCCCCGCCGATCGCGATCCAGGCGACGTTGCGCAGGACCACCGCGGACAGTCGCTGGATCAGAGCATGCTGGTCCGCGGCGCCGTTGAACGCGCGCTCATCGACGATCTGCCCCACGTACGTGCGCACGAAGAAGAGATAGGTGGCCACGAACGCGGCGGCCAGCACGACGGCGACCACCGCGAACGGCCTCATCCGCAGTCTCGCCGTCACCGGTCCATCCTGTCATCGCCGGAATGCGAGATTCCGGCGAGGATGCTGGATGCCGCGGAGGCATCCACCCGCACATCGCACTTTCCCAGGTGCGTATCGCTTGTAGCAGTTGTACTATAACTACCAGTACAAGCGATACAGGAGGCATCATGCAGATCGAGATCGATCCGCTCTCGGATGTCGCGCTCTATCAGCAGCTGCGCGATCGTGTCGTCGAGGGCATCGCCGGCGGCGAACTGCGCGTCGGAGACCAGCTCGCCCCGGTGCGGACCCTTGCCGCACAGTTCGGCATCAACATCGCCACCGTCGGCAAGGCGTACGACCTGCTGCGCAGCGAGGGCCTCGTGCGCACCAACCGCACGTCGGGCTCGGTGGTCGCCCGGGCCCCGCACGACGACGCCGAGGGCACGGGTCCCGCTGCTCTCGAGGGCGTCGGCGCCTGGGACGGCTCGGCTCGCGACGCCTGGGTCCGACGGCTCGCGACCGTGCTCGCGGAGGGCGTCGCACAGGGGGAGCAGGATGCCGCGATCACCGCCACGGTGGACGCCACCCTGCACGCGTTCTCGGCATCCCGCCAGCACGCGAACGACGAACGGAAATCACAGGGAGGATCCGCAGATGAACACTGAGGCACTCACCATCCCGCTGGCGCTGCTGTTCACGGTCGTGGCCGTCTTGCTGGGCGCCCTGCCCGCGGTCACGCGGCCCACGGTGCCGCTCGGCGTGAGCGTCCCGGCATCCCGACTCGAGGAGCCGGTGATCCGGCAGGCCATCGGCCGGTTCCGTCTGCTGATCGCGATCGCCTGGGTCGTCTGCGTCGCGCTGCTGGTGGTGCTCGGGCAGACCGCCGCGGCGCCCGCCGAACTGCTGTGCGTCTTCCTCTTCATCATCGCCCAGCTGGCGTCGTACGTGATCGCCCGGCGCATGATCGTGCGCGCCAAGCGCGACGGCGGCTGGTACGAGGGCGTGCCGGTGCGCGTGGCCGGCTCGGTGACCGCGCCGGCGGAGCCCGCGCCCGTGCCGACCGGCTGGGGCGTGGCATCCGTCGTGCTGCTCGCGGTCGCCTATGCCGTCGGCATCCTGCTGTACCCCTCGCTGCCCGGGCGACTGCCCACCCACTGGGGGTTCGACGGGCAGCCGGACGTCTACGCCGACAAGAACGCGTGGACGGTCTTCGGGCCGCTGTTCATCGGGACGGTCGTGGTCGCGGGGCTCTTCGCGCTGTCGTTCCTCGGCCGCGTCGTGCCGATCCGCGCGCTTCCCGGGGCGGATGCCGCGACCAACGCGCGTCGTCAGCACGACATGCGCTCGGCGATGTCGTCGCTGATCGGGCGGCTGATGTTCCTCATCTCCCTCGAGTTCGCGTGGGCCACGGTCGGCCCGCGGCTGTTCCCGGAACTGGCGCGGACCTCCGCCGCCGGGGCGATCGTCGTCGTCGCGCTGATGTTCGTCATCATCGTGCTGTTCATCGTGCGCTGGCGCCGCCTCATGGTGGGCGATGCGCGGCTCGTGGCGGCCGAACGCGCGGCGCACGGGACGGTGGACACCCCGGATGACGACAGGTTCTGGAAGGCGGGCCTGCTGTACGTGAACCGCGACGATCCCGCGCTGTTCGTGCAGCGCCGGTTCGGCGTGGGCTGGACGGTGAACCTCGGCCACCCGGCCGGCGTGGTCATCGGCGTGATCGTGGCCCTCGTGATCGTGGGGGTCGTGACGTTCGCGCTGACCCATGCGGCCATGCGGGTCTGACCGAGCGCGCAGCGGGCAGACATCCGCCAGGGATTCGTCCATGCTGGATGCATGCCCGCTGCAGCCGGGAATCCGCGCCGGGAGGCCGTCCTCGATTGGACGTTCCTCATCGGCGTGCTGCTCAAGGGCGTCGATGGACTCGTCGAGTTGGTGGTCGGCATCCCGCTGCTGTTCGTCACCCCTGACCAGATCTCGGGTCTCGCCCGCGCTCTGACCGCGGGCGAGCTCGCCGAGGACCCGAACGACTTCTGGGCCAACCTGCTGCTGCGCGAGACGGCGAAGTTCAGCCATGCCGGCCTGGCGCTCGGCGGGGCCTTCCTGCTGGTGCACGGCGTCGTGAAACTCGCGATCGTGATCGCGCTGCTGCTCGGCAGCCGGCGGATCTACCCGTGGGCGGCGGGGGCGCTCGCCCTGCTGGCGATCCTGCAGATCGTGGACCTGGTGCTGAAGTTCTCCATCGGGGTGCTGCTGCTGTGCGTCTTCGACGTCATCATCATCGTGCTGACCGTGCGGGAATGGCGCGAGGGCCGGAGCCTGCACGACGTCATCCGCGTGCGCCTGTCCGCACTCACTCGACGGCGGGCACGAGAGTGAACAGGATCTCCTCGATCTCGGCGCCCTGACCGCTCGCGTAGCTGGACATGCGCGACACCTCGGTGAACCCGGCGTGCGCGAGCACGCGGATGGAGCCCACGTTCGATGCTGCGGCGCGCGCGAACAGGGGGCGCACCGGCTCGCGGCTCACCAGCATCCGCAGCGCGGCCGTGGCGACGCCCCGCCCCCAGGCGTGGCGGGCGATCCAGTAGGTCACCTCGCGGTCGCCGTCGATGTCGAACGCCGCCACGGTGCCTGCGAAGCCGCCGTCCTCGGTGACCACCCACTGCGAGACGCCGGCGGCGGCCCGGTTGCGCGCGGCCCAGGCGTCGAAAGCCTCCCGGTCGTCCGGGTCGTCGGCGGTGAACGCCGCCATGCGCACCGCCTCGGGGTCTCGCATCATGTCGAAGACGGCATCCAGGTCGTCATCGTCGAGGGGGCGCAGGTCGACGTGCCTCATGGGCCCACCGTACGCCGGATGGGCGCGCGGGTGGGGGCGCGGATCAGCGGACCGGCGGGCGCAGCATGCCCATGCCGGCGCCCGCGATCTGGCGCAGCGTGGCATCCGGCAGGAACGCGCGGGTCAGGGCGCCGGCGACCCGGGTGAGGTCGCCCTCGTCTCGGTAGAGCAGGTGAAGCTGCTCGTAGCGCGGGTGGAACTTGCTCTTGAACCGGTGCAGCGACCGGAAACCGTACACCGGCTCCAGGGCGTCGGACAGCCACTCCGCCAGGTCGGCCATGGTGCCCGCACCGGGCGGGTAGTCGTGGGCGAGCGGGGCGCCGGACAGCGACATGAATTTCGCGCCCTCGTCGCGGAACGTCATCGCCGACTGCGCGATGAGGTACTCCATCACGGGGCCGAACCCGCCCTCGCGCCGGCGCATGAGGTCGAGGGTCCAGCCGTCGACGACCCCGTTCGGGCCGAAGACCGGCATCCACGACAGGAAGCCGTCGACATCGCCGTCGGGTGAGACCGCGACGGCGAGCCGCACATCGGGATCCTCCGCCTCGGACAGCGTGCCGAGCGTGAAGCCCATCTCCGGGAGGCCCCGGTCGCCGACCCACATCTCGCTGATCGCCTGCAGCTGAGCCTGCACGCCCCACGGCTCGTCCTTGAGGTGGGTGAGCCGGAAGACGACGCCCTCGCGCGCGGCGCGGTTGATCGAGGTGCGCACCGAGTTCCACCGCTTGCCGGTGAAGCTCAGCTCGGGGAGGTCGACGATGGTGTCGTCGGCCACCACGAGCGAACGCCAGGATGCCGGCACGGCGGCGCGGGTGGCATCCGTCGCGGAGAAGAAGCACGGGATGAGGCCGGCGTGCTCGACGCCGTCGATGAACTCGCGCACGGACTGGGCGCGACCGGCGGACGGACCGAGCGGGTCGCCGAGGGCGATGGCCACGCCGGCGCGCTGCTGGTAGGCGACGATCCCGGCGCCGGTGCGCATGAAGTGCTTGTCGTCCCACGTGGCCACCCACGACAGGTCGCCGCCGCCGGCGCGGCGCACGAGCTCCTTCGCCTCGGCGGCATCCGGAGCCGGCTGCGTGCCCAGCCGCGCGCGGCGCCCGATGCGCGAGCGGAACGCGTGCCGCACCCACACGAGGTACACGCCCATCGTCAGCCACATCACCGACGTCGCCAGCGACAGGGTGGGGTTCGCGAGAATGATCCGCGCCGCGTCGGGCACGCCGACGGTGATCATGACGAGCACCAGCAGGATGCCGGTGACGACGTTCACCAGGGCGAGCACGAGGGTGGTCCACCACGCCCAGCGCCGGCCGCGCCGCAGCGCGTTGGCGACGATGACGATCAGCACGACGTCGCTGGCGATGTCCAGCCACGAGCCGCTGGCCGGGTCGCTGTCGCCGAAGGGGCCGTTGGTCGGGGCGAGCAGCACGATGAGCTCGACGACGCCGAGGGTGATGAGCGACACGAACGCGATGAGCCGCTGCTCGCGCACCGTGGTGTGCTGGATGCGCAGCGTGCGGTCGACGAACAGCACCATCAGCACGGCGAGGAGGTTCTGCACGTCGCTGAGGCGTCCCCAGAAGAGCAGGGTCACCATCAGCGTCGCCAGCACGGCCAGCCACGCGCGCACGCGCCAGGGCGCCGGCAGCAGACCGACGCCCGCGGCGATGCATGCCAGGGAACCGCCGGCGGGGCCTACGGCGGTGTGGTCGGCGGCCACGCTCGCCCAGGCCGACGGCGTCATCGACAGCAGCCACAGCAGCAGCGCCGCCCCGAACACGGCGAACAGCTGGCCGACCCAGAAGTACAGAACCGCGACGCGCCACCCGCGCCGGAACTCGAGGTAGGCCATGCCGAGGAACGACAGGATCGTCACCGGGAACAGGGCGGGGTGGGAGATGAGGAGCGTGCCGGTGACCGCCGTCCACCACCGGCCGGCTTCGAACGCCGGCAGGCCGTAGGCCATGCTGTCCCATGCGGGCGAGATCGAGAATGGACGCCACAGCGTTCCGGTCGCGACTCCCACGAAGAGGAGCACGCCCACCGAGATCAGGGTCACCCGCGTGCGGGAGAGCGTCCGCAGCGTCCGGCCGACAGCCGGGCTGCGCGGGGGAGGCTCCACAGGCAGGACATCCGTCACCTGAACACGGTACTCAGGGGATCCCGTAGGAGAGGTGTGAGCTCGCCGGGGCGCGCCCCTGGGATTTCGCCCCGGCGGGGCCGGTGCACGGCGGGCCGCGGACCGGTGGGCGGTCAGTGCCCGGGGCCGAGGCGGTCGTAGTCGGCGAGGGCCTGGGCGTCCTCCGCATGGCGCATGGCGCGACGGGCGGCATCCAGCGCCTCTACGGGGTCGGTGCGACGCCGCGCGTCGGCGAGCTCGCGCTGGGCTGCG
>NZ_DATEJS010000205.1:0-2060 GCF_035277845.1 Microbacterium sp. | reverse complement strand
GCGATCTGGTCACGGTGGTCGGCAACGTCGTCGACAACGCCATGGAGGCGTGCGGCATGGGCGACCGCATCCGCGTCACCGCCGAGTTCGAGCCGGGCGCGGATGCCGCGGGCCTCGTGCGCCTGCTCATCGACGACGACGGACCGGGCATCGCGGTCGCCGAGCGGGCGCGCGTGTTCGTGTCCGGGGTGAGCACGAAGTCCCCCGGCACCGGCGAGGGGCACGGCCGCGGCATCGGGCTCGCGCTCGTGTCGCGCATCGCGCAGCGGCACGGCGGCCGGGCGTCGGTGGACGACTCGCCGCTCGGCGGAGCACGCCTGCGCATCGAACTGCCGCTGGCATCCGCACCTGCGCCGGCTGCCGCTGCGGAGACGACGGCATGACCCTCACGACCGTCATCGTCGAGGACGAGTCCGCCGTGGCCCGGCTGCATCGGCGCTTCCTGGAGTCGGACGGCACGTGCGCCGTCGTCGGGATGGCCGCCACGGGCCCGGCCGCCGTGGGACTCATCGCCGAGACGGAGCCGGACCTCGTGCTGCTGGACATCTATCTGCCCGGGATGTCGGGGCTCGACGTGCTGCGGGCGGTGCGCGCCGCACGCCACCGCCAGCCGGAGTTCATCGCGGTGACGGCGGCGCGGGACTTCGCGAGCGTGCGGGACGCCCGCCTGGCCGGGGTGCGGCACTATCTCGTGAAGCCGTTCGCACCGGCGGATCTCGCCGAGCGCGTGGCCGAGGTGGCGCGCGAGCTCGCTGCGACCGGCGACCGGGCTCTCGACCAGTCCGAGATCGACACGCTGATCCGCACGACGGCCGCGGTGCCCACGCTCCCCAAGGGCCTCAGCGTCGAGACGCTGGCGGCCGTGCGCACCGCCGTCGCCGCCGCGCCGTGGTCGTCGGCGGCCGCCATCGGGGAGGTCGCCGGGGTGTCCCGGGTGAGCGCACGTCGCTATCTCGAGTACCTCACCGCGACCGGCATCGTGCGCCGGCGGCTCGACTACGCGACCAGCGGCCGGCCCGGTGCGCGTTACGGCCCGGCCGACGAGCCCCTGCCCTGAGACGGCGCGAGCGCCGCGATCGCGGCGGCTACGCTGGGCACGTGCGTCTCGGAGTCCTCGACATCGGATCGAACACCGTCCATCTGCTCGTCGCGGACGTCCACCCCGGTGGCAGGCCCCTCGCGACCACGAGCAGGCGCACGGTGCTGCGCCTCATGCGGTACCTCGAGCCCGACGGCTCGATCTCGGAGGAGGGCGTGCGGGCGCTGGTGGACGCCGTCGCCGAGGCCCGGCAGGTCGCCGACGACGAGAACGTGGTCGAGCTTCTCGCGACGGCGACCTCGGCGGTGCGCGAGGCGGCCAACGGGCCCGATGTCATCGCGCGCATCGAGGCGGCGCTCGGTCAGGGGCTGCAGGTGCTCGGCGGCGAGTCCGAGGCGCGGTACACGTTCCTCGCGGTGCGGCGCTGGTTCGGGTGGGCGGCCGGGCAGATCCTGCTGTTCGACATCGGCGGCGGATCGCTCGAGCTCGCCGCCGGCGCGGACGAGCTTCCGGATGCCGCGGCATCCGTCCCCCTCGGCGCCGGCCGCATGACCGTGCAGTTCCTCCCCGGCGACCCGCCCGGCGAGGCCGCGGTGGAGATGCTCCGCGAGCACGCGCTGTCGCAGCTGATCCCGGTCGCGGAGAGGTTCCTGGACCTGCCGCGGCCCGACCACGTGGCGGGCTCGTCGAAGGCGATCCGCTCGCTCGCGAAGCTCGCCGGCTACCCCGCCCCCGGGTGGAGCGGCAGCCAGCGGATGCTGCTGCCCCGCACCTCCCTCGGGCAGTGGATCCCGCGGCTCGCCCGCATCCCGGCATCCGCCCGCCAGGAACTGCCGGGCATCACGCCCGACCGCACGTTCCAGATCGTGGCCGGTGCGGTCGTGCTGCACACCGCCATGACCGCGATGCGCGTCGACGAGCTCGAGGTCTCCCCCTGGGCCCTCCGCGAGGGCGTGCTGCTGCGCTACATCGAGTCCCTCGCCTGGAACGTGCCGCCCACCACAGGCGCCCAGCCCGTCGC
>NZ_DATEJS010000204.1:0-13552 GCF_035277845.1 Microbacterium sp. | reverse complement strand
CCGAGCTGCTCGCGGGCGGCACGGACGCCGGTCTTCCCGGTGCGCATCCGGTGCTCTTGCCCTGTCCGATCGTCGTCGGTGACTCCGTCGCCGCAGCCGCCCGCTGACGCAGCCCGTTCCGCTCAGGAAGGAATCCCGTGCGCCCGAAACTCCACTTCACGTCGCCCTCCGGCTGGATCAACGATCCGCTCGGTCTGAGCTTCCACGGTGACCGGTACCACCTCTTCTATCAGCATGTTCCGGACTCGATCGACTGGGCGCCCGACTGCCGCTGGGGCCACGCGACCTCCGACGACCTGCTGACCTGGACGACCGGGCCCATCGCGCTCGAACCCGGGGACGGCGACGGCGGATGCTGGTCGGGCAGCATCATCACGGACGAGCACGGCGACCCCACGATGTTCTACACGTCGGTGGACACGCACGCGTTCGAGATCGGTCGGCCGCGCATCGCCCGCCCTGCCATCGGCAGCGAGGAGAGCTGGCTGCACTGGGAGAAGGGCCCGGTCGTTGCTGCGATCCCCGACGACGAGCGCGCCGTGGCGTTCCGGGACCCGTTCGTCTTCCACGACGGCAGCGATTGGCGGATGCTGATCGGCGCCGGACGCACCGACGGAACCGCGCTGGCATACGGATACGTCGCGGACGACCTCGACTCGTGGCGCTACGACGGCGTCTTCGCCTCACGGCACCGGAGCGAGCGGGAGGACCTCTGGACGGGCTCGACCTGGGAGTGCCCGCAGCTGCTCGAGATCGACGGGCGGTGGATTCTGCTGGTCTCCGTCTGGGAGCCGGTTCGCCCCCATTACACGGCGTACGCCGTCGGTGATGTCGTCGACGGCCGGTTCATCCCGGAGTCGCCCTGGCAGCGCCTCACCCATGGACCGTCGTACTACGCCGGTGCCGTCTTCCGGGACCGCGACGGCACTCCCGGCATCGTGTACTGGCTGCGCGGCGTCTCGGATGCCGAACAGGGGTGGGCCGGCGCGCACAGCATCCCGCACCGGCTGGAATTGGACGGCGACCACCTCCGGGTGCGCCTCCCTGCCGGCGTCGCCGACCGCCGTGGGCCGGGCATCGCGCTCGCGGGACTCGCGCACGCACCCGCGGAGATGGACACCGCATTCGAGGTCGAGTGGGAAGCGGGTGGGGTCCTCTCCCTCGACGAAGGGTTCCGCAACGTGTTCCGGCTCGAGCGCACCGGCACCACGCTCAGCGCGACCGCGGACGCCGGCCACTGGTCCGTGCCGTGCACGGGCTCGGTCCGGGTCCTCGTCGACGCGACGATCGTCGAAGTCATCGGGTCGTTCGGAGCGCTGGCATTTCCGGCAGACCGTGCTGCGCAGGCGGTCCTGTCGGCCGAGGACTCGACCGGCACGGCCTACAGCCTCGATGGACGGCTCGAGGGAGCCGACGCAGCAGCGAGCTTCCAGGAGAGCGCGGTGGCGACCCCGGTCTGAGCCGCCACCGCACCGTTCGCTGCACCGCTTCGTCAGCCCACATCCAGGACGATCGCGAGGGTGCCACCGCCGGGCGGACCCTGCTGGACACCGCCCGCGGAGATCCAGATCATGTTGTCCTGCAGCATGGCGGAGAACGCGCTGGCGACGACCGTCTTGAGGTTCTTGACGTACACCGGATCGTCGGTGACCAGCCGCCTGCCGCGGATGCGGCCGCCGACGGGCTCCTGATACTTGACGTAGGTGGCGATGATCCGCGACCGCACCTCGGGCGGCAGCGGGCCGTCCCCGACCTCGACTCCCGCGTCGCGCACGGCCCGGGTGACGGCCGCGATGTCGAGGAGGTCCTCGATGACAGCGCGTCCGACGCGCAGCCGGCCGCCCGCGCCCCGGCGGTTGCCGAGTGCCAGCAGGTGCGTCTGCGGACCCGAGCCGCCCACGTGCTCCCAGATGTTCGAGGACACCGCGACCTTGTCGCTCCACAGCCCCGGATCGGTGCCGATGGCGGCGGCATCCGGAAGCGGCGCGCCGTCCACGGCAGCCCTGACCGCCTGGGCGATGCTGCCGCTGGAGAAGTGGAACACCTCCTGCGGGGCGAGCTCGGGGATCGGCGCGCCCGCTGCGCGGGCCGCGGCGATGTCCTCCAGCGCGGGGTAGTACGACTTTCCGATCACGAACTCGATGTCGTCCGGCGCCATCCCCGCGTCGACGGCGGCGGCCCGGACGGCATCCGCATTGGCCCGGACATGCTCGGCGGCGCCGATCCACTCCGGAAGGATCGTCGCGGATGCCGCGCTGCCGATGGCGAGCCGGGGGCGGCCGTCCGTGGCGGGTTCCGCACGGGTGCGCGTGTACACGACCAGGTGCGGCGTCATGATCGTGCCGACACCCGCGCTGAACGCCATCGGGATCTCCTCGACGGCCGCAGCGAGGCGGCTGCCGTGGTCGAGCAGGAAGCGGCGGACGGCCTGGTCGGCATCCACCCGGCTCGAGTCGTACGTGTCGCCCCAGCCGCCCGTCTTGCCGGTGACCGCCACGATGTCGTCGGGGTTCAGCCGCCCGTCCGACACGAGCTGCACGAGCCCCGACACGTCCCGCAGGCCGCCCATGGCCACGCGGAACGCATCGACGGCCTGCGAGGTCATGCCGTGCTCGGCTCGACGACCCGGACCGACGCCCGCAGCACGGCTTCCGCCTGCTCGGGGGAGAGCCAGCGGGGGTACTCGACGAGTTCGTCGATCGCGTCGTTGAGGGCCCGGTATCCGGCCTCCACCTCGTCGTCGTCGAGCACCAGGCCGAGGTTGGCGGCCAACTGGCGCACCATGGCCCGGGTGCTGAGCCGGTCCCACACCCAGCGGATGTCGGCGCCGACCACGTCGGCGTGCACGCAGCCGGAGATCGGCGGGAACGTCCGCACCCCGTCGCGCAGGGCGCTCAGGGCATCGGCCGCGGTGCTCTTCAGGAACGCGTAGCCGCCGGTGACGGGCTTCAGAGGCGGGTTCGGGATGCCGGTCTCCTCGTACACCAGATCCGACAGGGCCTGCAGGCCCTCGAGCTTGATGCCGGTGTCGACGCCGTACAGCACCTCGAGGCTCGTGGCCACCTCCTCGAGCGGCGGGAAGCCGCACCGGTAGGAGACGCCGTTCACCGAGACGTCGGGTGCGGCGCCGGCCGCGGCCGCGGCGATGGCGGCCGCCGTCCCGAGTCCGAAGTCGTCGTGCACGTGCATCGTGATCGGCACCGCGGTGGTCAGCCCGGCGCGGAAGCGTCGGATGAACACGCGCATCGCCTCGGGGCTGAGGCTGCTGGTCGAATCCATGAGGTCGATCCGCTTCGCGCCCAGTGCGACGGCCTCGTCGGCCACCCGCAGCATGGCGTCGAAGCCGCGCCGTCCCGCCTGGGCGAGGGTGACGGTCCATTCCAGCCCGCACGAGGCGGCGTATTCCGTCACCTCCGCGAGCTGCCGCAGCTGCCGGGCCTCCGCCTCGGGCGACGACGCCTCGACGATCCCGGGGCCGATCACCTTCGCCCCCAGGGAGAGGAGGAGGTCCACGGTCGAGCGCGGGTCGATCCGCGGGGTCCCGTCTCCGTTGCCCAGCAGGGTGTCGGCGTACACGTTGCAGGTGAACGCGAAACCGCCGGCCAGGATCTCGCGCACGAGGGCGAGCTCCCGCGCGTTCGGCTCGTCATCGCCCCACCAGTCCAGGTTGAGGCTCTCATCCCGGATGCCGATGTCTTCGAGCGCCCGCGCGACCCGGAGGTAGCCGTCCATGGTGGTGCGGTTGCCCGCGGTGTAGTTGATCTTGCGCAGCGTGCTGTCGATCAGGCCCAGCGGGCGGGGGAAGTCGAAGTCGCGGGTGACCTCGTCATCGAAGTTGACCGGGCTGACCCAGTGGCTTCCCTCGACCCGGTATTCGCGGTTGGGGTTGATCATGTCTCGTCCTTCGTCATCATTCATTCGTCGAATCGTGTTTTCGTCATCCGTGCTCGGCAGCCACCGGTCCGGTGCGCACCACTCGGATGCGCACCGGACCGGTGCGTGCGGTCGCGCGTTCCGCTCGGTCAGCGAGCCGCGCCCGCGGTCTCCGCGACCGGGGTGTGCACCGGGTAGCCCGCGTCGGCGATGATGGACCGGGCCATGCGGGCGCCCGCCCGGATGGTCTCGACCGCTTCGTCGTACTCGTACGGCTGCGTCAGGTACCGGCGCCAGTCCGGCACCTCGCCTGACGCGATCCGCTCCTCGTAGGTGTGGATCATGTCCAGGTACGCGGCGAGCTCCTCGACCCCCAGGTCGGGGTGCCCGGCCAGGAACTCGGGATCGAACGCCTCGATCACGCGCGGACGCTGCGCCGGCGCCTTGTCCAGGTAGGACTGCGGCGGCTCGATCGTCACGTTGATGGTCGGGTTGGCGGCCACGATGATCGGCAGCACGCCCGCGAAGTCCACCACGCCGTCCCCGTACGGGCGCAGCTGGTGGGCGAGACCGCCCTCCTCGTGCGCGACGTACGCGTCCTTGAGGTGCGTCTGGCGGACGTAGGGCGCCACGCGCCGCGCCGAGAACAGCGGATGCTCCATGCGCTGGAGGACGTTGGACGTGTCGAACACGATGCCGGTCGTGTCCGGCCCCACCGCCTCCACGAGGCGCACCAGCTCGAAGCTGGTGACCTCCTCGTGCGTCTCCATGTTCATGTGGATCCCGAGATCCCGGGCGATCGGCGCCAGACGCTTCAGGAACTTCTCCGTCGCCGCCAGCTGATCCGCCCAGTCCACGTCGGTGCGGAACCGGTCGTAGGCGAGCCGGCCGAAGAAGGACCCCTTGAAGTTGGCCGTCGCGACCCACAGCTCACGGCATTCGATGGCGGCGCAGGCCTCCATCATCCGCCGGAAGCCGCGCAGGATGTCGCCGTCGCCGATGGCCCGGAGCTCCGGCGCCTCCGGATTCGCGTACGGGTTCACCTTGCCGAGTCCGGTCTCCAGGTACAGGTCCAGCTCGTCCGCCCGCTGACGCAGGGCGCGCAGCGCACCGGCATCCAGCGTCGGGCTCATGTCCAGCACGCTGCGGAAGAACAGCCCGTCCATGCCCAGTTCCTGCGCGTGGTCGATGGTGGCGAGCGGTCCTCGCTTGGCCGATTCCGGGATCTTCTTGCCGTCGACCCCCACGCGGATGCGGTGGGCCGATGTCGTCGAGTCGACCATCACGCCACCTTCTCTTCCTCTGCGAGCCGTTCCTTCGCCCGTTGCCGCGCGATGGTCGGGTTGGGGTTGGGGACGGCCCTCAGCAGAGCCTGGGTGTAGGGATGCGACGGCGCCGCGAGCACGGTCTCCGACGGTCCCTCCTCCACGATCTGGCCGAGCTGGATGACCGCGACACGCGAGCAGATCTGGCGCACCACGGCGAGGTCGTGCGCGATGAACAGCACCGTGAAGCCCAGCTCCTCCTGCATGTCCTGCAGCAGGTTGAGCACCTGAGCCTGCACCGACACGTCCAGTGCCGACACCGGCTCGTCGCAGATCAGCAGCTTCGGCCCGATCGCGAGCGCACGTGCGATCGCGATGCGCTGACGCTGACCGCCCGAGAACGACCGCGGGTGGCGATCGAGGTCCCGGTCGCTGAGTCCCACCATGGTGAGCAGTTCGGCGACGCGCGCACGGCGCCGCGCCCGGTTGGGCTCCAGCTTGTGCACCAGGAGCCCCTCGCCCACGAGCTTCTCCACGGTCATGCGCGGGTTGAGGCTCGAGGTCGGGTCCTGGAACACGAACTGCACCTCGCGGCGGACGCGTCGGAGCGCCTCACCCCTGGCCTCGGGGATGTTGATCCCGTCGTAGGTGATCGTGCCGCTCGTGGGCTTCTCCAGGCCCATGATGCTCTTGATGATGGTGGTCTTGCCGGACCCGGACTCGCCCACGAGGCCGGTGATGGTGCCTTCCTCGACCGTCAAGTTGATGTCGCGGAGGGCCTTGACGGGCTCCCGGCCCAGGGCGTGGAAGGTCTTGCACACGTCGTGCAGTTCCAGCAGGCTCATGCTCCCTGCTCCTCTCCGGCTTCGGGGTACAGATGGCAGGCCACGACCCCGCCGCCGGGGGCGGGCCGGAGCTCCGGCACCTCCTGGCGGCACAGGTCGAAGGCACGCGGGCAGCGCGGGTTGAACGCGCAGCCCGCGGGCCGCGCGGCCGGGTGCGGCGGCGCGCCGGCGATAGTGAGCAGCCGCGGGACCGTCTGATCGATGCGCGGCACCGCCTGCAGCAGACCCTGTGTGTAGGGGTGGGCCGGGTGATCGAACAGGGTGTCCACGGACGCCTCGTCCACCTTGCGGCCGGAGTACATGACCGCGACGCGGTCCGTGAAGCCGGCCACCGTGCCGAGGTCGTGGGTGATCAGCAGCACGGCGAGGCCGCGCTCCTTGGACACCTTGTCCATCAGCGTGAGCACCTGCTCCTGGACGCGCACGTCCAGGGCCGTGGTGGGCTCGTCGGCGATGATCAGCGACGGGTTCGAGATGAGCGCCATCGCGAGGACGACCCTCTGCCGCATGCCGCCGGAGAACTCGTGCGGGTAGGCCTTCATGCGGGCCTCCACGTTCACCACCCCGAGTTCTTCGAGGACGTCCTTCGCGCGGCGCTCCGCCTCGGCACGGGACACGCCCGCGATCCGGAGCGGCTCCATCACCTGTTCGCCGATCGTCATGAGCGGGTTGAGCGCGCCCATCGGATCCTGGAAGACCATGCCGATCTTGTGCCCGCGGACGCGGACCATCTGCCGGTCGCTCAGCTTCAGCAGATCCTGTCCCTGGAACTGGACGCTTCCGGAGAGCCGGAAGTCCGGGTCGAGCCGCATGATCGAGCGGGCCGTCACGGACTTGCCGGATCCGGACTCGCCGACCAGGGCCACCCGGTCGCCCGGGAACATGTCGAGGCTGAAGTCCTGCACGAGCCGGATGGGATCGTCCTTGGGGCCCGCGTCGATCGTGAGGTTGCGTACCGACAGCAGCGCGGTGGCTTCCGGGCGGATGTCGGTCTGCCCGGTGGGGGCAGTCGTCAATGTGTTCATTGTTCCGGACTCACCTTCTGCGGAGTGCGGGGTTGAAGCGGACCTGGAGGATGTCGCCCAGAAGACCGAAGGCGACGGCGGTCACGGCGATCGCGAAGCCGGGGGCGAGGGCCGCCCACGGAGCTGTGGCGATCACGTTCTTCGCGCCGGTCACCATCGCGCCCCACTCGGCGCTCGGCGGCTGCGCGCCGACGCCGACGAAGGACAGACCGCCGAGGATCAGGATCGTGTTGCCGACGTCGCCGGCCCACTTGACCACGAGCACGTCGAGGGAGTTCGGCAGCACATGGTGGAGCATCAGGCGGGTCCTCGAGACGCCCAGCACGCGGGCGTTCTCGACGAACGGCTGACTCATCGTCTCCTTCATGACGCCGCGCAGCACGCGGGCCGTGACGGGCCACCCGGTGAGGATCATGGCGATGACGGCCGAGCTGAGGCTGGGGCCGAGCGCCGCGGCGACACCGAGGGCGAAGATGATCGGCGGGAACGCCAGGGCGGCATCCACGATCCGCATGATGACTTCGTCGGCCCACTTGCCGCCCACGGTGGCCAGGGTGGCCACCAGGACGCCGAGCACCGAGAAGCCCGTGACGATCGCCACCGAGGAGAGCAGCGAGGACTGCGCCCCGGCGATGATCCGCCAGAAGACGTCGCGACCCTGCTCGTCGGTGCCGAGCCAGTGCGCCGCGCTCGGAGCCTGCAGCGCGTCCAGGATGTTGGACCGGTAGACCGCGTCGAAGGGCGCGATCAGAGGTCCGACGATCGCGAGGATCACCAGGAGCGCGACCAGGATGGGGATGACGATCTGGGCTCCGGAGACGCCGGTGATCGCCCGGGCGGTTCTGCGCCGCAGGGGCGCGATCATTGTGAGTGTGTTGGCCATTTCAGTCTCCTAGCCCAGCTGCCCTGCCCGCAGACGCGGGTCGCGGATCAGTTGCAGGACATCGACGATGTAGTTGGATACGACCACCAGGACGCCGATCACCAGCACCCCGCCGAGGGCGGCGAAGGTGTCCTTCTGGGCGACCGCGTTGGTGAGGTAGGAGCCGACTCCCACCAGACCGAACACGCCCTCCACCAGCACCGCGGCGCCGACCATGGCCCCGAACTGGATGCCCACGAGGGTGATCGCGGGGCCGATGGAGTTCGGCAGCACGTGCCGCCAGACCAGCTGGCGCTGGGGCACGCCCTTGGCACGCGCCACCGTGAGGTGCTCGCGGGACAGGACCTGGATGAGCTCGGCGCGCAGGATGCGGTAGAGCTGGGCTCCGAACGGGAGTGCCAGGACGACGGCCGGCAGGATCAGGTGCTGCAGGCCGTCCCAGGCAGCCAGCGGGTTGCCCGCCAGGAGCGAGTCCACCACCACCGATCCGGTGTGGGTGGGGATGCTGAACTGGCGGGACAGGCGACCCGAGATCGGCACCAGCCCCAGCAGGGTGCCCAGCAGATACTGCAGGAGCAGAGCCAGCCAGAAGGTGGGCATCGCGGCGCTGAGGATCACGAGGAGCTTGACCGCGAAGTCGGTCGCCCCGTCGCGGCGGAGTGCCGACAGCGTGGCGAGCGGCGTCACCACGGTGACCACGATGAGCACGGCCAGGACCACCAGCTCGATGGTCTGCGGCAGCACCTGCGCGATCCCCTGCGTGACCGACTGGTGGGTCGTGATCGAGGTGCCCAGGTCTCCGTGCAGCAGGCGTCCGAAGAAGCCGAACAGCTGCACGAAGAAGGGCTGATCCAGTCCCAGGCTCTTGCGGACGGCTTCGACCTGCGCGGGGGTGGCGTTCTCGCCGGCCGCCACGCGGGCCTCGTCGCCCGGGATGAGCTTGACCATCAGGAAGACGAACACGCTCAGCCCGATCAGGGTGATGACCGACGAGAGGGCCTTCCGCAAGAGGAAGACGGTCGTCTGCCGTGCGGGATTGTTCGACATGGGGCTCACCCCAGACGCAGGGTCTGGAACGAGATCGGCGTCGCGGACCAGGAGAACGTGATGCCCTTCAGGTCACTGCGGTAGCCCACCGGGAACGCCACTTGGTACATGTTGGCTGCCACCGAGTCGGACTCGACCTGCGTCTCGATCTGCTTGTACAGGTCGCAGCGCTGGGTGGCGTCGGTGGTGACCCGTGCCTTGCTCAGCAGAGCATCGACCTTCGGGTTCTTGTACGCGCCCTTGTTGGTGCTGCCGATGTTGGCCGAGTTGTACAACTTGTCCAGGCCCGCTCCGGGGTCCGGCGTCAGGATGTAGTCGTTCAGCAGCATCAGCGACGGGATCGTCGACGGGTTGGAGAGCGTCTTCAGGTAGTCCGGGAAGGCGATCGGCACGAGGTTGATGTTCACGCCCAGGTCCTTCAGGTTGGACTGGAACAGCGTCGCCAGCTGGGTCTGCGTGTCGTCGACCGACTGGTAGCGCAGGTTCAGCGTCGTCGAGCCGAGGCCGGCGAGCAGCTGCTCGGCCTTGGCCTTGTTCTGCGCGGAGGGCGTCGGGGCGGCGAGGCAGGTGAACGCAGGCGAGAGGATGCCGTTGGAGATCGTGCCCTCGCTGTCGAGGATCTTCGAGTAGCCGCCGGCGTAGTCGAAGGCCAGCTTGAGGCCCTCGCGGATCTTCGGGTCGGCGGTGGCGCCGGTCGACGTGTTGAAGAACAGCTGCGTCTGGCCCGAGGTCTTCACGAAGTTGACGTCGATGCCCGACGTCCCCTTCAGGCTCTCGGCGTCGCTCGCGGTGAGACCGAAGGCGACGTCGATGTTGCCGGCCTTCAGCTCGTCGCGCTGGGTGGCGCTCTCGTCGATGCGGCGGAAGACCAGCTGGGTGGGCCGCTTCGGATCGAAGCCCCAGTACTTGTCGTAGCGCTTGACCGTCGTGCCGTCGGGCGACGAGGTGCCGGTGCCCTGGTACGGTCCGGTGCCGGCCTCGTGCGACTGCAGCCAGCCCTGGCTGTCGTCGGTGCCCGCGTGCGTGGAGACGGCGGCCGCTTCCATGATGTACACGTTGGCCAGGCCGTTGATGAAGAACGCGTTCGGCGCCGTGAGGTTCACCACGACGTGCGTCGGGTCGACGATGGTGGTGGACTTGTAGCCCTGCAGCTGCGAGGCGATGCCCTGGCCGAGACGGATGTAGCGGTCGAGGCTGAACTTGACGTCCTTGGCCGTGAACGGGGTGCCGTCGTGGAACGTCACGTTGCTGCGCAGGGTGAAGTCGATCGACTTCGCGTCGGGCGCGACCGTGAAGGCGGTCGCGAGCATCCCGACCATCTTGTTGCCGTCGGTGGCGTCGAACTGCACGAGCGGCTCGTAGACGATGTTGTCGACCATGTTGGTCTGCGCGTAGTCGGCGTGCAGCGGATCCATGGTGTTGAACTCGTGCTTGAAGCCCACGACGACCGACGTGGAGCCGCTGGTCGCGGCGCCGCCGCCGGTTGATCCGCCTGCGGTGCAGCCGCTCAGGGCGACGACGAGGGGGACGGCGAGAAGTGCGGCGCCGAGGACGAACCTGCGGCGACGGTTCTGAGAGAACATGGAGAACTCCTGTGATTGAGAAAAGGGTGGTTTCTCAGGGCGCGGGGCTGCGCCCTGCTCGGATTTCGGGCATCACCATCACGGAAGACCCTTGAGGGTGAGGGCCTGCCATGCGATGGCTCTTGTGGAGTGCTCCGGTGTTCAGTGTGTAGTTGTGGTTCGGGATCAGAGTTCCCAGATGCCTCTGGGGGACTCGGTGATCCATTCGGCTCCATCGTCGTCGACGAGGGCCATGTCGCCTGCGACGACGCAGCCGAGCCCGGGAACGGTGAAGTTGGGGTGCACTTCGATGACCATTCCCGGTTCGATGAGTACGCCGGACGGGTCGAGGGATTTGTCCCGCAGGGGGTTGAGGTCCCTCGCCATCCCGGGCTCGACATAACTGAGGCCGAGCCCGTGGCAGCTCTGGAAGCGGAACGGGTCCGTCTCCCGAGTGAAGGGAGCGTGCTTCGCGTACTGGTCTTCGATGACGTCGATGACGCGATGCAGCGGCTCCCCAGGACGCATGGCCGCGAGGGCCGCATCCTGGATTTCCATGAGGATCTCGCCGTACGTCGCGAGCTCTGCGCCCGGAGTACCGCGGACCCCCATCCTCAGGCACTGACCGAAGTAGCCTTCGTAGGCGGTGGTCGTGCCCAGCTGCACGCGGTCACGGTCGGTGACCTGTGCAGGAAGTTCCATGAATTCGAAGTAGGTGGTCGGCGGGGCCTCACCGATCGACAGCCAGCACGTGGCCGAGTCCGCGCCGAGCAGGCGCCCGGTGTGCTCGATCTCCGCCATGACGGACGGGCCGGATGCCCCGGGGCGCGTCGACTCGGCGAACGCGGCGGCGACCATCGCATCCGAGATCCGGGCGGAGATGCGGATCATCTCCACCTCCTCGGGTGCGCGGGTCAGCCGCAGACGGTCCAGCACCGAGTCGGCGGCGACGGTCTCGTAGGCCGAGAACTCCTGCTCGAGGGCGAGGTGGGCGGCGTGGCTGAGCTCTTCGACGCCGATGAGACCGATCCGGGACCCGGCGTGGATGCCCGCGTCGGAGAGGAACCGGGCGGCGGCGGCCGGGTGCAGGCGCTGCTCGCCGGTCTGGATGACGTCTCCCAGCCAGCCGGAGCGTTCGGTGCACTCGCGGGTCTCGTGCGGGCCGAAGGTCAGCACCGCAGCGTCGCCGGCGGCGGTGAGCACGACGGTGGAGGGGGTGGGCTTCGCCGCGAACCCGGCCAGATACTGCACGTAGCCGCTGGTCTTGGTGCGCGAGCCGAGCATCCGCGGGGCGCCGAAGGCGACCACGGCGTCGATGCCCTGTTCCGCGAGGGTCGCACGGACGCCTGCGACGCGCTCCTGGAGGACGGGGACGGGGATGCGGCCGGCGAAGCGCTCCAACGGCGCGATCGTCTCGCTCTGCATGCTCATGACAGGCTCCCGTCGACGCGCGAGGCACGCGTCACAGCGGTTCCTGCGTCTGCGAGTGCCGAGTCAGCCGTCGGCACTCGAGCTTCTGAAGCATCCATGATTCAGAGCTGATCCTTCTTCGTCGTGGGCCCCACCAGGTGGGGTGAACTCACAGTAGGTCTGCGTTGACAGATTCCGCAAGTGGAGATTTGAATTTCACTGGGTGGAATTGTTGCCACCCAGTGAAGTTCGGACCTCCGAGCCTTCCGCGGAACGAAATGATGGTATCCCAAAATGGTATCCCAGAGTAGGATCCCTGTACAGCGCCGAAAGCACAGGCGCAGCCGGGCGATCAAAGGAGATTTCGTGTCGACACCGCAAGCTGGAGCATCCGCCGACCTCGTGACGCTGGAGCAGATCAACGCGATGGATCAGGCGGAGTTCGTCGCCGTCCTCGGGCCGATCTTCGAGAACTCGCCCTGGGTCGCCGAGGCGGCCTGGGACGCGCGTCCGTTCGCGGACGCCTCCGCACTCCACGCGGCGATGTTCGCCGTCGTCGACGGCGCCGGCGAGCAGGCCGTCCTCGACTTCCTCAACGGCCACCCCGCGCTGGCGGGCAAGGAGGCGCAGGCGGGGGAGATGACCGCGGAGTCGGTGGGGGAGCAGGCGAGCGCCGGGCTCGACGCGCTGAGCGCGGAGGAGGTCGCCCGCATCTCCGCCCTCAACGCCGACTACCAGGCGCGGCACGGGTTCCCGTTCGTGATCGCGGTGCGCGGGCACACGAAGGAGTCGATCTTCGCGGAGTTCGAGCGTCGGATCGACGCAGACTCGGCCTCGGAGCGGCAGGAGGCGCTGCGCCAGATCGCGCAGATCTCGCGCGGCCGTCTCGATCGGGTGCTCGCCGCCTGAGCCCGCACGAGCCGGCCGGCGGCCAGCGCTCGACGGTCGCGGCCGGAGGGTCCACACTGGGGGTGCCGGCCGTACCCGACCGACGTTCGTCGCGTACGTCGACGCCGGACTCCGCTCGACGTCGGCCACGCCGCCCTGTGGAGGACTCATGATCGTCATCCCGCCCGCTCCCGACGAGGTCGAGGGGCATGCCGCCGACATGTACGCCAGCGACCTCGCCGCGGACGGCTTCGTCTTCGGCCACACCCGGGCCATGGCTCTCAATCCGGAGGCCCACGCCGCGTTCGAGGCGCTGGTGCGCGCGGTCGTGCCCTCGATCGGGGTGCGCGTGTTCGAGCTGGCGACCCTGGGCGCCGCACGCGGCATCCGCTCGTCGCACTGCCTGCTCGCGCACGGCCGCAAGACCCTGCGCGCCGGCGTGATGGACGAGCACCAGCTCACGCGCCTCGGTCGTGACTACCGCGACGCGGACCTGGATGCGGCGGACGTCGCCGTCATGGCGTACGCCGAGAAGCTGTCGACGGATGCCGCCGCGATGACCGACGCCGACTCGCAGGCGCTGCGCGACGTCGGCTTCACCGACCGTCAGATCGTCGACATCACCCTGGCCGCCGCGGTGCGCAATTACTTCAGCCGGTCGCTGCTGGCCCTCGCCGTTCCCCGCGATGCGGTGCCGGGCATCGACGGCGAGTTGGAGGAGGCGCTGCTCACTCCCTGCTCCTGACGGCGCCGA
>NZ_DATEJS010000203.1:0-4926 GCF_035277845.1 Microbacterium sp. | reverse complement strand
AAGCCGGTCTCGGCGGCGGTGAGCATCGGGACCGGTGGTCCGTTCGGCGCGGAGGGGCCCATCATCATGACCGGGGGCGCGCTCGGCTCGCTGCTGGCCCAGCTGCTCAAGCTCAGTGCGGACGAACGCAAGGCACTGCTGGTCGCGGGAGCCGTCGGCGGTATGGCGGCGACGTTCAACTCGCCGCTGGCCGCGGTGCTGCTCGCGGTCGAGCTGCTGCTGTTCGAATGGCGCCCGCGCAGCTTCGTGCCGGTCGTGGCCGCCGTCGGAAGCGCCACCATCGTGCGCGGGTTCCTGCTCGGCACCGCACCCGTCTTCCCGGTCGCCGCGCCGCCCCTCCACCTCACCCCGCTCGTCTGCCTGTGCGCCGCGGCGGTCGGACTCTCCGGTGGCATCCTCGCCGTCGCGGCCACGTGGCTCGTCTACAAGGCCGAGGACGGCTTCAACCGGCTCCCGTTCCACTGGATGTGGTGGCCGGCGATCGGCGGCCTCGTCATCGGCGTCGGCGGTCTCATCGAACCCCAGGCGCTCGGCGTCGGCTACGACGTCATCGACGAGCTGCTGACCGGCCGCGCGACGATGTCGCTGATCATCGGCATCCTGATCGTCAAGACGCTCATCTGGTCGTTGTCGCTCGGGTCGGGGACCTCGGGCGGCGTGCTGGCACCGATGTTCATGGTGGGCGGCGCGCTCGGCGCGCTGGAGGGCACCCTGCTGCCCGACGTCATGCCCGGCTTCTGGGCGCTCTGCGGACTCGCGGCGGTGCTCGGCGGCGTCATGCGCTCGCCGCTCACGGGAGTGGTCTTCACCCTCGAGCTCACTCATGCCTGGGGCACGGTGCTGCCACTGCTCCTGGCGTCGACAGCGGCGTACGCGCTCTCCGTGCTCGTGCTGAAGCGGTCCGTGCTCACCGAGAAGATCGCGCGCCGCGGGCTGCACCTCACCCGGGAGTACTCGACCGATCCGCTGGAGACGTTCTTCGCCAAGGATGTGATGCATCCCGTGCCGGCCGCTACGGAGCGCCCGGGTATGTCGGACGAGTCCGCGGTGGAGGTGCGACCCGAGACGACCCTGCGCACGGTCGCCTACCTGTTCGCGGAATACGACGCCACCGACGCGGTGGTGATCGGGCCCGGGGGAGATATGCTCGGCACGGTCGGGATCCGGGATCTGCTGTCGGCACGTCTCCACGACCTCACCGAAGAGCACCACCGCTCCCGCACCCTCCTCAACCGCAGGCCGAGCGGAGGCTGATCGGTCAGAGCATCTCGAGCGGCTCCGGGCGTCTCGGGGCGGGGAAGCGCGCGTCGATCGCCGCGAGCACATCGGCACCGAGCTCGAGGTCCAGCGCGGCCACGTTCTCGGCGGTGTGCGCGGGGGATGCCGCCTTCGGGATCGCCAGCACGTCGCCGCCGCGCACCGCCCAGGCCAGCAGCAGCTGAGCGGTCGTCACGCCCGCATCGGCGGCGATCGCGCCGAGACGGCGGTCGGCCAGCAGACGGGCCTGCTCCAGCGGCGAATACGCCATCGCCGGGATGCGCCGCCCCTGCAGCATCGGCAGCAGGTCGAACTCGACGCCGCGCCGGGACGGGTTGTAGAGCACCTGGTCGGTCGCGGGCGACCCCGGCAGGTCGGCCAGGTCGTCCACGTCGAGATTGCTCACACCCCACTGGCCGATGAGGCCCTCGGCGACGAGCTGCTCGAACACGTCGACGGTCGCCTCCAGCGGCACGTTTCCGCGCCAGTGCAGCAGATACAGGTCGAGCCGGTCCGTGCCGAGCCGCCGCAGGGATGCCTCGAGCGCCTCCCTGGTGCCCCGGGCATCCGCGTTCCAGGGCAGCACCTTGCTCACCAGGAAGACCTCGTCGCGCCGGCCGCGGATCGCCTCGCCGACCAGCTCTTCGCTGCGCCCGTCACCGTACATCTCCGCCGTGTCGACCACCGTCAGGCCGGCATCAAGCCCCGCCCGCAGAGCCGCGATCTCGTCGTCCCGTCGGGCGGGGGAGTCGCCCAGATACCAGGTGCCCTGACCGATCGCGGGGAGGACCCGGCCGTTCGGGAAGGTGATCGTCCGCATTCCTGCGACGCTACGGCATCCGGCTCACAGCTCGGCGAGACGGGGTACGACATCGGCGGCGAGGCGCTCCGTCCACCCGACCTGGTCGTTCGGGCGCACGCCCATCACCACGAGGTCGATGCCGAGCTTCGCCCACTGCTCGGCCTGGGCGAGGTACTCGTCGGCGAACGGGTCGAGGCGCGTGGTGATGATCTGCTTCTCGATCGCGTCGTAGTCGGTGCCGACCGTGTCGCAGTGCCGACGCAGCACGTCGAGCAGGTGCGCGACGGCCTCCGGTTCGAAGGCGGTGAGGTTGACGATCTGCGCGTACTGCGCCGCGATGCGCAGCGTCTTGCGCTCGCCCTTGCCGCCGATCATGATCGGCGGGTGCGGCCGGGTCACGGGCTGCGGCGAGTTGAGCGTCTCCGCCAGGCGGTAGTGCGCGCCGTCGTACCGCGCCGTGTCCGCGCCCCACATCTGCAGCACGATCTGAAGGGCCTCCTCGAGGCGCTCGAAGCGCTCGGAGATCGCCGGGTACGGCACGCCGAGCGCGTCATGCTCCCGCTCGTACCACGCGGCGCCGATGCCGAGGAACGACCGGCCGCCGCTCAGCACGTCGAGGGTCGTCGCGATCTTCGCGAGCAGGCCCGGATGCCGGTAGGTCACGCCGGACACGAGCGGCCCGATCCGCATGCGGGAGGTCTGGCCGGCGACGAAGCCGAGGGTCGTGTACGCCTCGAGCATGGGATCCTCGGCGGGACCGGCGGTGTCCATCTGGAACCAGTGGTCCATGACGGTGAACTGGTCGAAGCCGCCGGCCTCGGCCACCTGCGCGGTGCGCGTGACGAGTGGGGCGAGATCGGCGGAGGTTCCGGGGGCGGTGTAATTCCAGAGGTGGATGCCGGAGCGCATGGGGTCAGGCTACGCCCGCAGGTCGTGCTCAGGCCCCGATGTTATGTTGAGCGGATACCCAATAAAGTTCCCGCCCGAAACAGGAGCAACCCCGTGTCCTTCCCCCGACCCGACACCCGACTGCATGTGAGCACGACCGCCCCCGATCCCGAAGAGCGTGGCCGCCAGCGCGGAGCAGCGCTCGCCGGCATCCTTCCCGGCGCGATCGACGCGTATGACCGGCTCTTCGCGGCCGGCGGACTGACGACCGCGACGGTGCGCTCCGACGCCGCCCGCGCGCTCGACACGATCGCCGCGCACCGCACCGGACTGGCCGAGCAGATCGTGGGCGTCGCCGAGGCCGCCGGGGTCGACGTGTGGCGGGTCGCCGCGCTGAACGCACGCACCGAGATCCTCGCCCGCAGCCGTACCGTGCCCCCAGGCGAGTGCTCGACCATCGTGCGCGCCCTGCCCGGCGCCGACGGGACCCGCAACGTCGGCGTGCAGACCTGGGACTGGCACGCAGAGCTCAGCGACTACTGGCACACGCTCGACGCCGGCGGCGGCGCGCACCGCTATGCCGGCATCACCGAGGACGGCATCCTCGCCAAGATCGGCGTGAACAGTGCCGGCGTCGCGCTGCACTTCAACATCCTCGGCCACGCGCAGGACGCGATCGGCGGCATCCCGATGCACGTGCTCGCCGCCCTCGTGCTCGAAGAGGCGGAGGATGCCGCGCACGCCGTCGAGCTGGTGCGCGAGGCGCCGATCTCGTCGTCCGGCTCGTTCCTGATCTTCGACCGCGACCGGGCCGTGCTGCTCGACCTCAGCCCGGTCGGCGTGTTCGAGGCGCCGGCCGCCCTGCCGGACACCCGTGTGCGCACCAACCACTTCCTCACCGCGCCTCCGGCGGCCGCCGAGAAGGCGGCCTACCAGCCGGACTCCGGCGAGCGCTATGCGTTCCTGCTCGGGCGCCTCGCGGCATCCGCACCGCAGACCCCCGAGGCCCTGCTCACTCAGCTGGTGACGGGCGAGGGGGAGCCGGCGCTCACGTGCGTGCCCAAGGAGGATGCGGTGCTCGGCGACCGCTGGGCGAGCCTCGCCACCGTGATCCTCGATCCCGCCGAACACGAGGCGCGGGTGCTCGACGGCACGCCGGCGGAGCATGCGACCCGCCCCTGGCACACCTTGCGGGCCACCGAGGACGCACTCGCGCTCGTCTGACCCGACCGGCACGCGGTGGGCTAGCGTTTCGCTGTGACCTTCGCGACGCTCGCGCTCATCGTGCTGGCCGGACTCGTCGGCCCGGCGCTGAGCGCGCGCGGGTCGTGGCACATCCCGGTCGTGATCGGCGAGCTGTTCGCGGGCCTCGTCATCGGGGTCTCCGGCTTCCACCTGGTCGACCCGGCGGATCCGACGCTGTCGATGTTCGCCGAGATCGGCTTCGGCCTCACGATGGTGGTCATCGGATCGCACATCCCCGTGCGGGACGCCGCGGTGCGCGCAGCGATCGGGGGCGGTCTCGTCGGGGCGCTGGCCGTGGGTGTGGTCGCGGCCGGGCTGGGCGTGGGCATCGCGGCCCTCGTGGGGTCGGGCCACGCGGCGCTGTACGGGGTGCTGCTGGCATCCTCGTCGGCGGCGCTCGTGCTGCCGATGCTGCAGTCGCTCGGGATCTCGGCGCAGGCCGTGCCCCGACTGGTCGCCCAGATCGCGGTGGCGGACATCGCCTGCATCGTCGCGCTGCCGCTCGTGATGGAGCCCTCCCGGGTTCTCGGGACCGCACTCGGCGCCCTCGCCATCACGGTGCTCGCCGTGGTCGCGGGCGTCGCCGTCTCCGTCATCTCGCGCACCGGCGTGCGCGCCCGCATCCACGAGTTCTCGGAGCGACGCCGGTTCGCCCTCGAGCTGCGGGTCAGCCTGCTGGTGCTGTTCGTGCTGGCCGCGATCGCCCAGTTCACCCATGTCTCGGTGATGATCGC
>NZ_DATEJS010000202.1:0-2264 GCF_035277845.1 Microbacterium sp. | reverse complement strand
GGATGCAGACGCCGTTCCTCATCGTGGACAACGCCTCGAACATCGTCTGCGCCATGGCGGCGCTCGCGGCGGTCTCACGCATCCTCTTCGGAATGGGCCGCGACGGCGTGCTTCCGCGGCGCGTATTCGGTCACCTCGGACGCCGGTTCCAGACGCCGACCTGGAACATCCTCATCACGTCCGCGTTGGCACTCACTGCGATCTTCTATGCCGACAATCTGCTCGGTGCGACGTCGCTCGTCAGCTTCGGGGCCCTCACCGGTTTCGCATTCGTGAACTACTCGGTCATCAGCCGCTACTTCATCCGGGGAAAGCAGCGGCAGGGAGTGAATGTCTTGCGCTACCTCGTCATGCCGAGCTTGGGAATCGCCATCTGCGTCGTTCTGTGGGTCGGCCTCGATGTCCAGGCGAAGGTGCTCGGCCTGAGCTGGCTCGCGCTCGGCGTGGTCTACATCGCGATCAAGAGCCGGGGTTTCCGACGTCCCCCGGTTCCGATTGCGCTCGATGAGATCGAGTCGGTGGATGCCCCGGCGATCCCGGTCGTCTGATCGCCGAGATGCCTATCGAGTGCGCGGCGCGACGCCTCGGTCGTGTCCTCGAGCACGACGCCGGCACGGTGTCGCCGACGACGTCGAAGACGTGGCTGTTCCAGACGAACTCGACCGCCCCATTGCCGAACGGGCGGTGGCGCATGCGGCGTATCGTGGCTCAGGGGTTCAGCGGATGTACACGACGCAGCTTCTCACCGAGGCCACGTGGCCTGACTTCGCGCGCCTCGTCGAGGCGAACAACGGGGTGTGGGGCGGATGCTGGTGCATGGGCTTCCATCCGGAAGGCGTGGGCAAGCCGGGTCAGACCTACGAGCACAACCGCGAGGCGAAGCACCGATTGGTGGCCGCGGGCGAGGTGCATCAGATGCTCGTCTACGACGGTGATGACTGCGTGGGTTGGTGCCAGTTCGGACATCCGGTGGAACTCCCCAACATCAAGAGCCGGCGCACGTACGAGCAGGCAGGTGACCCGCCGCCGGACTGGCGGATCGGATGCGTGTTCACCACGTCACGGCGGCGGGGCACGGGCATCGCCTCCGCAGCAGTGGGCGCGGTGATGGAGGAGATCCGCGCCGCAGGCGGCGGAACGGTCGAGGCGTATCCGGAGCAGACGGTCGAGCGCCCTCCGCAGCGCGGGGCGTACCTGCACACCGGGCCCGAGGAGCTCTTCGCGCGTTACGGATTCACGCGTGCCCGGCAGATCGCGAAGTGGCGCTGGGTGATGCGCGCCGAGGTCGACCCGGGGTCAGCTCGGATCGATCGCCGCGGTGATGCGTGACACCACGATCCACGCGAAGATCGCCGCCACGATCCAGAGCGCGTCCATCAGGATCGTGATCGACAGGCCGTTGATCAGCGACGGAATCGTGTGAGCCGTGGAGAAGCTGCGCGTCAGCCCGCCCGTGAGTCCGCCGACCAGCCATGCCGCCCACCACGTCCCCAGGACGCCGCGACCGAGCCTGGCGTGCGATGCGCGCGCCAGATCCGAGACGTTCTGGAACGGGAACCACGCCGAGACGACCGGAATGAACCACGATCCGACGTGCCAGCCAGGCGAGCGGCGCAAGGTGCCGACAGGAAACGCATCCGCGGCGCGACGCTGCCAGACCAGCCAGCAGATCCCCGTGGAGAGCAGCGCGATGAGCGACATCCCGCTCACGATGACGGCCGCGGAACCATACGATTCAAGCGCGTCGGGTCCCACCGTGCCGGCGCTGTATGCGTTCAGCTCGACGATGCCCCAGCCGGTGACCAGAAGCGACGCCAGAGAGATCACCGCATAGGCCAGAAGCAGCGCGCGGGTGGCGCCGCCGATACCGCGCAGCGAGCGGACCGGGCTCTGCGAGGGCATGACGAAATACTGCGGCTGCGGCGGGACGGCGTGGCTGCCGGGCGCGGGTGAGGTCTGAGAAAAGGGGGTGGGCGGCACTGAATCGCTCATGGCGTCCTCCGTGATCGGCAGCAGACGAAAAACTGAGGGAAACATAGCAGTTGCCGAACAGATTGCTGGGTACGGTTGCGGTTTGAAACTCCGCCCAGGTCCGGAGGGGAGACGGACGGGGCCTCCGCGAATCGTGTTGTAGGGTTTCGGGTATCCACACGGGAGCCCTCGCAAGGGCTGAGATCGGGCTGACGCGGCCTGCGACCGTTCGAACCTGTCCGGGTAATGCCGGCGAAGGAAGTAGGAGTCTCCCCATGGGAACTTTCCGTTCT
>NZ_DATEJS010000201.1:0-13902 GCF_035277845.1 Microbacterium sp. | reverse complement strand
GCGTGGCGACGGTGGTGGCGCCGGCGCGCAGCGCCTCGGCGACGAGCGTGTGCTCGATGCCCGGCTCGAGCCAGCGCCCGGCATCGAGGGCAGGGCTCGTAGGGGAGAGGTCCAGCACGGTCACCGCGCCGGCGAGCATCGGCCGTGCGGGCGGGACAGTGAGCGGCTCGACGGCCACGGCCGCGGCGCGGCGCACGAGAGCGGTGGCGACCGGCAGCGGCAGCGAGGTCGCGGCCTTCAGGATCAGCTGCTCGTGCTGGAGGTTCTCGGCCGCGTACGCGTTCCCGGGGTCGGTGCGCAGCACGTGGTGGGCGCTCGCGACGAGCACCGCGGCACGCACCACCACGAGGGGCCACAGCACGTCGAGCTCGGGCTCGGTGAGCGGCAGGGTGCGCGTGTAGCCGGTGACCGCGGTCATGGCGTCGCCCACGGTCACGCCGTCGTGGTGCAGGATGCCGGTCAGGGTGATCGCGAGCTCCCCGGCGCGCCAGGTTCGGCCGAGGTCGCCGAGGTCGATGACGCCGTCCGGCATCCGCCCGTCCAGGGCCACGACGTTGTCGTCGGTGAGGTCGCCGTGGATCACCTGCTGGGGGAGCGTCGTCGCGACCGGGGCGATCAGAGCCCAGGCGTCGTCGGCCGTCTGCTGCAGGTGCAGACGCAGCCCGTCGTCGGCGACCGAGGGGAGGAGCTCCGCGAGCACGGCCGGGGCGTGACGCAGGTCCCACTGGCTGTCGCGCTCGGTGCCGGGATGCCGCCATCCCGCGAGTGCCGTGTCGACGGCGGCGGCGACCTCGCCGAAGCGCGCGATCACGTCGGGGGCGAGGTAGGCGCTGCCGCCCAGCGTCGACCCGGCCAGGAACGGCAGCAGGCGGGCGTGCGCCGTCCCTCCGTCCGCCGTGGCCACCGGGCGCACGGTCGTGCCGTCCGGGAAGCCCTGCGCGAGCGGGACGCGGATGCCGGCGCGGGCGCCGATGAGGCCCGCCGCCAGGGACTGCGCCTCGAGTTCGGCGGGGTCGGTCGCCGGGTTCGCGATCTTCAGCAGCAGGCGGTCCGGCGCCCCGGTGTCGATCACGAAGTTGAGGTCCTGGTTGCTCCCGAGGGATGCCGCCCGGCCGGTCACGCCGAACAGGTCCTGCGCGAGCGCCGCCGCCTGCGCTTCATCGATCTCCGGCGGTGGGGCCTGCACGAGCGCGGCTCCGTTCGGGATGGCCGGTGCGGACGGATCGGTCGTGCGGTCGGGCAGCAGGGGCATAAGGCATTGTCTCCCACCGTCGTGTGTCCCCGGGGTGATGTCGGGACCGCGCGCCATGATGGGCGCATGCGTTTGAAGAGCACGTCGTCGCAGCGCACCTATCGGTACGTGCGGCTCGCGCTCGTCGGTGCCGCGCTCACGCTGGGCGTCGCGGTGGTGCAGGTGCTTGCGACCATCGGTCCGGTGTCGTCCATCAGCGCGACCTACTACACCCCGGCCCGCAACGTGTTCGTGGGCGTGATGTTCGCGATCTCCCTCGCGCTCGTCGCGCTGTCCGGGCACAGCCTCGAGCAGGTGCTGCTCGATCTCGCGGCGCTGTTCGCGCCGGTCATGGCGATCGTGCCCACGCCGGTGAGCGCGGGCGAGATCCCGGGATTCGATCCCGGCTGCGCGGGCCGGTGCGTGCCGGCGGCGGACGTGGCCGGCATCCGGCTCGGCATGACGACGCTCGTGGTCATCGCGGCCGCAGCCATCGCGACAGCGGTCGTGCTCAGCCTCCTGCAGCACACGATGGGCACGGCGAAGGTGCTGGCGCTCGCGGCGGCGGTCGTCATCGTCGCCGGCATGGCGTCCTGGTTCCTCCTCGGTCCCGTCGCGTTCGTGCAGCACGGGCACGTCGTCGCCGCCGTCGGCTTCTTCGCCTTGCTCGCGCTCACCGCGCTGGTGTCGTCCGCTGCCTCCGCGCGGGTCTGGCGGGTCGTGTACGCGGTCATCGCGGTGCTGATCGTCGTGGACCTCGTCTCGCTCGCCTTCGCGCGCAGCTGGCTGGTGGGCGAGGCGATCGCCCTCGCGCTGTTCCTCGTGTTCTGGCTTGCGCAGACCGTCGAGCGGTGGAACGAGGTCGACCCGGGAATACTGCCGCGGTCTCGACGTTGAACTTGATACGAGCCGGCTCAAGTTGGGGTGGCTCACGATCAGGAGGCACGCGAGATGTCCGAAAACGTCACACCCCCGGAAGGGGGCGCCGGCGCGTTCGAGGAGTTCCTCGCCCGATACCTCGCGGGAGAGCGCCAGCGGTCTGAGCAGCGCCCCATCGACATCGGGCGGTTCCTCAGCACGCGCACCCAGCAGGTGCTGCAGGCAGCGGCCCAGTTCGCCCTGCAGCGCGGGCAGCGCGAGGTCGATGCGCTGCACGTCCTCCATGTTCTGATGCAGCAGGGCGAGGCGCGGGACGCCGTCGCCCGTCTCGACATCGATCCCGTCGCGATCGCGGCGGCCGTGGAGTCACGGCTGCCGGGTGCGACCGCCGCGAACGACGCCGACGGTGCCGCCGTCACGCCGTCGGTGCAGCGCCTGCTGTTCCACGCACTTCAGGTGGCCCGGTCGTCCGGCTCCACCTACATCGACCCCGAGCACCTGTTCTTCGCTCTGGTGCTCGGCCAGGACACCCCGTCGGGTCAGGTGCTCGCTGCCGCCGGCGTCACCGTGGAGGCGCTCGTGCACGGTATGCGCGAGACCGTCACCCCGGCCGGAGTCGAGACGTCCGAGGCTCCGGCGTCCGGCGACGCCGAGACGCCGATGCTCGACCAGTTCGGCACCGACCTCACGGCGCGCGCCGCCGCCGGGGAGCTCGACCCTGTCATCGGGCGCGCCGACGAGATCGAGCAGACCATCGAGATCCTGAGTCGCCGCACCAAGAACAATCCGGTGCTGATCGGGGAGGCCGGCGTCGGCAAGACCGCCATCGTCGAGGGTCTCGCCCGCGAGATCATCGAGGAGCGCGTGCCCGAGCAGCTGCGCGACAAGCGCGTCATCGCGCTGGACCTTGCGGCGATGCTCTCCGGCACCCGCTACCGCGGCGACTTCGAGGAGCGCCTGACCCGCACCATGGACGAGATCGCCGCGCATCGCGACCAGATCATCGTCTTCGTCGACGAGCTGCACACGGTCGTCGGAGCGGGCGCGTCCGGCGAGGGCGCCATGGATGCGGGCAACATCCTGAAGCCCCGCCTCGCGCGCGGAGACCTGCACCTCATCGGGGCGACGACGCTCAAGGAGTACCGCACCATCGAGAAGGATGCGGCCCTCGAGCGCCGCTTCCAGCCGATCAAGGTCGGCGAGCCGTCGGTGGGCGACACCGTGCGCATCCTGCAGGGTCTCAAGCCCGCGTACGAGAAGCACCACGGCGTCACCTACACCGACGACGCGCTGCAGTCCGCCGCGGAGCTCAGCGACCGGTACCTTCCGGATCGCGTGCTGCCGGACAAGGCGATCGACCTGATCGACCAGGCGGGCGCGCGGCTGCGGCTGCAACTGGGAGTGCAGCAGGATGCCGCCACCCTGCTGCAGCGGCTGGCGGAGCTCGAGGCCGACAAGAACCAGGCGGTCGACGCCGAGCACTACGAGGAGGCGTCGCGGATCCGCGACGCGATCGGCGAAGTGCACGACCGGCTGGCGGACGTCGCCTCCCGCGAGCGTGCCCACGATGCCGTCGTCGACGAACCCCAGATCGCCGGCGTGATCAGCCGGGCCACCGGCATCCCGGTCGCCCGTCTGACGGCCACGGAGCGCGACCGCCTCGCCACGCTGGAGGACGAGCTGCACGCGCGGGTCGTCGGCCAGGACGACGCGGTGAGCGCCGTGTCCAAGGCGGTGCGCCGCGGGCGCACCGGCATGGGCGACGCGAACCGCCCGATCGGCTCGTTCCTGTTCCTCGGGCCCACCGGCGTCGGCAAGACCGAGCTGGCGAAGGCCCTCGCCCAGTCGCTGTTCGACGACGACCAGGCCGTCATCCGGTTCGACATGAGCGAGTTCGGCGAGCGGCACACCGTCTCACGGCTCGTCGGCGCCCCTCCGGGATACGTCGGGTACGACGAGGCCGGGCAGCTGACCGAACGGGTGCGCCGCCAGCCCTACGCCGTGGTGCTGTTCGACGAGATCGAGAAGGCCCACCCTGACGTGTTCAACCTGCTGCTGCAGGTGCTCGACGACGGCCGGCTCACCGACGGGCAGGGTCGCACGGTCGACTTCCGCAACACGGTGATCGTGATGACCTCGAACCTCGGCAGCGAGTTCCTGGCATCCCGCGCCGGGGCGATCGGATTCACGACGAGCGGTCGCGAGTACGCTGACGACGATCTGCGCGACCGGGTGATGGGGCGCCTGCGCGAGCAGCTGCGTCCGGAGTTCCTCAACCGCATCGACGAGGTGGTGCTGTTCCGCCGCCTCGACCGCGACCAGCTGCACCGGATCGTCGGGCTCATGCTCGCCGGGACGGCGGGCCGGCTCGCGGCGCGCCGGATCGCGGTGGAGACCACGGATGCCGCCGTGCAGTGGCTCGCCGAGCACGGCTACGAGCCGGAGTTCGGTGCGCGCCCGCTGCGGCGGCTCATCCAGCGGGAGATCGACGACCGCATCGCCGACCTGCTGGTGGGCGGCACCCTGGTCGACGGAGGCCTCGTCTCGGTGGATGTCGCCGGAGACGCCCTCACCGTGACCGCACCGCCCGCGACCGCGACGACGCCGCTGACGCCCGCCGCCTGAGCGGCGGGCGGTGGGGCACCCGACGGCGTAGGTTCGGAGGATGACGAACATCGCCAAGCTGTCGATCGGCGTCGCGGGTGCCCTCGGGCCGGAGCGCATCGCGCGGATCGCCGCCGCCGTCGAGGCGGCGGGATTCCACGGGATCTGGGTCAACGACACCCCGGGCGCTGACTCGCTGGCGGCCCTCGCCGCAGCGGCCGCATCCACCGAATCGCTCGTGCTGGGCACCGGCGTCGTGCCGGTCGACCGCCGCCCCGCCGCGCAGATCGCCGCGGAGGCGGCCGAGCTCCCGCAGCACCGCCTGGTGCTCGGCATCGGCTCCGGAGGCACGCGCACCGGCATCCTCGCCGTGATGCGCGGCGCGATCGCCGACCTGAAGCGCGACACCGACGCCCGCGTCATGCTGGGGGCGCTGGGGCCGAAGATGCGGCGACTCGCGGCGACGGATGCCGACGGGCCGCTGCTGAGCTGGCTGACCCCGCAGGCCGCGGCCGCGCAGGCGGCCGAGGCGCACGGCGCCGACCCCGATGCCCACGTCGCCCTGTATGTGCGGGCGGCCCTCGATCCGGCGGCGGTGGAGCGCCTCACCACGGAGGCCGCCCGCTACGCCTCGTACCCGAACTACGCCGCGAACTTCGCCCGGCTGGGCTTCGGCGCCGACCAGACCGTGGTGACCCCGGGGGATGCCGCCGAGCGGGTCGCCGCCTACCGCAGCGCTGTCGACGAGGTCGTGCTGCGCGCGATCACGCCCGGCGAGGACGATCACGACTATCTGCGCTTCATCGAGCAGGCCGCCGCGCTGCTCTAGATTCCCCGTGCGCGACGAAGCGGCCCGGATCCGAGGACCCGGGCCGCTTCGTCGCGTGTGGTCGGGGCTACGCCTGACCGTGCGCGGCGCGGGAGCGACGCGACAGCGAGTCGACGATGACGGCGAGCAGCAGCACGATCGCGGTGATCACGTAGCGCGCCGCCGAGTTGAGGTTCAGCAGGTTCAGGCCGCTCGTGATCGAGAAGATCACGATGATCCCGAGCAGCGCCGACCACGCCCGGCCACGGCCGCCGAACAGGCTGGTGCCGCCGATGACCGCCGCCGCGATCGCGTCCAGGTTCACGTCACCGGTGCCGGACTGCAGGTTCGCCGACTGCCCGTAGGCGGTCTGCAGGATGCCGCCGGTCGCAGCGAGGAACGAGCAGAGCATGAACACCGAGATGAAGACCCAGTTCACCCGGATGCCGGCTCGTCGCGCGGCCTCGACGTTGCCGCCCACGGCGTAGATCGACCGGCCCCACCGCGTCCGGATCAGCAGGTAGTCGAACAGCACCACCAGCACGACGAAGAGGGTGAACATGACGCCGGTCCCGCGCGAGGTGGAGAAGTACCACGCGACGAAGGCCAGCACGACGGCGAGCGAGATCGCCTTGACGAGGGTGATGCTCAGGGCGGTGGTCGACAGTCCGGCAGCGTGCCGCCGACGTGCGCGCATGAGGTCCCCGTACAGGATGCTTCCGCCCGCGAGTGCGGCGAGCAGGTAGGCGACCCACGGCGGGAGGAACCACGCGAACGCGAACTGCGTGAACCAGCTCTGGAACGGGATGTTGATCGAGCCGTTGGCTCCGAGGATCCAGACCTGGATGCCGAGGAAGCCGAGAAGGCCCGCCAGGGTGATGACGAAGCTCGGAACGCCGAAGCGGATGAACAGGAACCCGTAGAGCAGGCCGATGAGCACGCCCACCGCCATCGCGATGAGGATGGCCACGAGGTACGGCATGCCGACCTGGACGGCGAGCACGCCGACCACCGCGGACGCGAGGCCGCTCACCGAGCCGACCGACAGGTCGATCTGCCCGAGCAGCAGCACCAGCACGATGCCGAGCGCGATGATCCCCGTCGGGGTCATCTCCTGCACCAGGTTCGACAGGTTGTCGGCCGACAGGAACGTCGGGTTCAGGACGGTGAAGATCGCCCAGATCACGATGAGGCCGATGATCACCGGCAGCTGGCCGAGGTCGCCGCGGCGCACACGGCCGAAGAACGACTGGACGGCGCCGCCCAGTCCCTCGTTGCGGATGAGGCGCTCGTCCTGCAGATCGGCGGCGGTCTGACTGAGGGTGCCGGTGGCGACCTCGCGCTGGATCTTGGTGTGCTGCGTGTCGGTCATCGCGCGCCGCCTTCCGTCTCGGTGCCGACGGCATCGTCGGACTTGGGGGTGCGCGCGGCGGCACGCTGGGTCACGACGTTGTCGGTGGCACCGGTGATCGCCGCGATGATGTCTTCGTACGAGACTTCCTGCACGCTGAACACGCCGTTGTTGCGGCCGAGTCGCAGCACCGCGACGCGGTCGGCGACCGCCTGCACATCGGCCATGTTGTGGCTGATGAGCAGCACCCCGAGTCCCCGGTCGCGCAGCCGTTCGATGAGGTTCAGCACCTCGGCCGTCTGGGCGACGCCCAGCGCGGCGGTCGGCTCGTCGAGCAGCACGATGCGCGGGTCGCCGATCAGCGAGCGGGCGATCGCGACGGTCTGACGCTGCCCGCCGGAAAGACCGGCGACCGCGATCCGCACCGAGGGGATGCGGGCGGCGAGCTGGCGCAGCAGCTCCCAGGACTTCGACTCCATCTCCTCTTCGTCGAGGACGCCGCCGTGCAGGATCTCACGGCCGAGGAACAGGTTCGAGACCACGTCCAGGTTGTCGCACAGAGCGAGGTCCTGGAACACCGTGGCGATGCCGAGGGCCTGCGACTGGGTGGGGCTGTGCAGCACCACCTCGTCGCCGTCGAACCGCAGCGAGCCCTCGTCGTGCGAATGCACGCCGGCGAGGATCTTGATGAGGGTCGACTTTCCGGCGCCGTTGTCGCCGACGAGGGCGACGACCTCGCCCGGGTACACGTCGAGGTCGATGTCCTTGAGCGCCTGGACGGCGCCGAAGGTCTTGGACACGCCGCGCAGCGAGAGGACGGGCTCCCGCTGGGTCGCGGCGTCTGCCTGCAGAGTCACGCTGTCTCCTTCAGAGAATGTCGGGATGCCCGGCCGCCTGCGCGGCCGGGCATCCCCGTCACCGGATCGGTTACTTGATGCCGTTCTTCGTGCAGGCCGTGGTGTACGCGGCGGTGCAGATCTGCGCGGCGGAGTCGGAGCCGTAGAACTGGTCCTTCACGACCGTCGACTCGATGTTGCCGGCGGTGACCGCGACCGGCTGCAGCAGCTCGGCCTTCACCGTTCCGCCGTTCTTCGGCGACACGGTCGTGGTGGCACCGCTCCAGCTCTTTCCGTTCAGCAGTGCCCAGGCCATCTGCGCGGCGTCCTCGGCCTCGGGCTTCACGGCCTTGTACACCGTCATGTACTGCGTGCCCGCGAGGATGTTCTGGATGCCGGACAGCTGCGCGTCCTGACCGGTCAGCGGGACCGGGGTGAAGTTGCCGGACTTCTCGGCGGCGACCACGCCACCCGCGGTGCCGTCGTTGGCGGCGTAGATGCCCTTGATCTTGGTGCCGAACTTCGTGATCTGGCTCGCCGCCCACGACTGCGCGTTCGACGGCAGCCACTGGATCGTGTCGTACTCGGCGAGCACCTTGTAGCCGCTCTTGTCGATGACGCTGTGCGCGCCCGCCTTGAACTGCGCGGCGTTGGGGTCGGTCGGGGCACCGTTGACCATGAGGATGCCGGAACCCGCGGGAACGCCGTCGGCGTGCAGCTTGTCGACGAGTGCGGTCGCCTGCAGCTGGCCGACCTTCTGGTTGTCGAACGAGATGTAGTACGACAGGTCGGCGCTGTCGATGAGACGGTCGTACGAGACCACCGGCACGTTCTTCTGCTTGGCGGCGGCGACGATCGCGGCTGCTGCCTCACCGTCCTGGGGGTCGAGCACGAGCACCTTGGCGCCCTGCGTGAGCATCGACTGCGCCTGCTGCTGCTGCTTGGCCGGGTCGGCGTCCGCGTTCGCGTAGAGGACGGAGCACTTGGGGCACAGCGACTTCATCTTGGCGGTGAAGTAGGGGCGGTCCGCGGCGGCGTAGCGGGCGGTCACCGAGTCGGGGAGCAGCAGGCCGACCTTCGCGGTCGAGGCGCCGGACGTGCCCGACGTGCTGCCGCCGCTGGACGAACCACCGTTCGAACAAGCGGTGAGTGCCGTCGCGGCGATGGCGACGGTCGCGGCCACCAGGGCAAGGCGCCCCATCCTGGACCTCTTCATTGAAACCTCCGGTGTCGTGCCGCCCTCGTCGGCGACGTTGACAAGATTCGCAGGTTGAATTCTTGGCGTCAAGTCTTGAAGACAACGAAAGGGTAACGGCGCGCGCGGAGGCTCGGGCTACGCCTGTGCGCGCTCCGCGGCGTTGAGGATGGCGCCCATCACCGATGCCCGCCGCCCGAGCTGACCCGGCACCAGCTCGGGCAGGGATCCGGGCGTCGTGAGCACGGAGCGCTCGAGCTCCCGGCGGATCGGGCCGAGGAGCATCTCTCCGGCGCGGCCGACCTCGCCGCCGACCACCACGCGGTCCGGGGCGAGGATGTTGCAGAGGTTGGCGATGGCGATGCCGAGACTCTGGCCGGCGTCACCGAGGGCGCGGACGCAGGCGTCGTCTCCGCTCATCGCCTTCACGACGATGTCGTTGAGCTTCAGCGCGCCGTGCACCTCGGCGAGGTCGCGCAGCAGGCTGCGCCCGGAGGCCACCGCCTCCAGGCATCCGCGGTTGCCGCACCGGCACAGCGGCCCGTTCTCGCGGATCACCGTATGGCCGAGTTCGCCGGCGGTGCCCGATCCGCCGCGGTAGAGGTGGCCGCCGATGACGATGCCGGCACCCACCCCGTCGTCGACCTCGACGAACACGCTGTCTTCCTTGCCCCGCGCGGCGCCGAGGCGGTGCTCCGCCAGGGCGGACAGGTTGGCGGCGTTGTCCGCGAAGACCGGGCGCTGGATGCGGCGCTCCATGGTCTCGGCGATGGGCAGCCCGTCCCAGCCGCGCATGATGCCGGGGCGGGCGATGACGCCGGTCGCCGTGTCGATCGGGGCGGGGATCGAGATGCCCAGCGCGATGAGGTCGGGAAGGCCGGCGTCGAGCGAATCGAGCATGTCCGCGAGCAGGATCGTCACGCGGTCCATCTCGTTGTCGGCGCGGTGATCTCGCGCCAGCGGCATGTGGTTCTCGGCGACGATCGTCGCCGAGACGTCCCCGACCGCGATGCGCATGTGCCGGGCGGCGAAGTGCACGCCGGCGACGAGCCCCACGGCGTGCGCGATCGTGACATGCTGGGCGCGGCGGCCGCTGCGGATGCTCTGCGACGTGTTCACGACGCCGCCGGCGGACAGTTCGCGGACGATGTTGGAGACGGTGGCGGGGGAGAGGCCCGTGACGGTGGCCAGCTCCACCTGGGTGAGCCCGCCGTGCTTCTTGACGGCGTCGATGATCCGCTGACGGTTGGCTTCACGAAGTGAAGCTTGCGATCCCGGGGTGCGGCGCTGCGCGGACATGGATCACACCATACCGCGGGTCGGTGGAACGGTATGCCAAAGGCATCCGAAGTCGAACGGAACTTTGAATCTGTCAGCGCTTCGGGGTGACGAGCCGGATCTGCACGATGTTGCCCGACTCGTCCATCTCGGCGATGTCCGCGTGCGCCTTGAGGAAGTCCGAGAACGATCGGTGCCCGAGCGCGCGCTCGCTGAACGAGGAGTCCAGCCTCTTCATGAGGTCCTTCACCGCGCTGGCGTGCCGCCACTCGTCGCCGTCCTTGTCGGCTTCGAGCCGCAGGGCGCGCTCGAGCAGTGCGCCCGCCGGGTCCGCGGGCTTCTTCGAACGGCGCGTGCGCGAGGCCGGGGCGTCCTTCTTCTCCGGCTCGGATGCCGCGGCCGGCTGCACGCCCGGCAGCGAGTCGTAGGCGTCGAAGCGGTCGCAGGCCGCGGCGAGCGACTTGGCGGTGGAGCCCGCGACCCCGACGCCCACGACGTACCGCCCGAGCCGCTTGCAGCGCTGCGCGAGCGGCACGTAGTCGCTGTCCCCGGCGACGATCACCACGTGGGTGAGGTCGGGCAGGCGGAACATGTCCTCCACCGCGTCGACGGCGAGCCGGATGTCGGCGCCGTTCTTCGCGTACGCGGCGGCGGGGAACAGCTGCACGAGGTCCACGGCCCGCGCCACGAGCTGCGAGCGGTACTCGGCGTTCACCGGCGACGACCAGTCCGCGTAGGCGCGGGTGAGCACGAGCGTGCCGAAGGATGCCGCGTAGTCGATGATCGCGCCGACGTCGATGGTGGCGCCGGCGAGCCGGTCGAGGCTCTCCGCGTCTCCGGCCGCGATCTTCTGCCGGTCGCGCGAATACGAGTTGCGACCGTGCACGCGGTCGTACCAGCTCATGACGATGTTGTCGAAGTCGAGGTACACCGCGACGCGGGCATCCTGAGTGTCGGCCATGCATCAAGTATGGTCGGCGACATGTGGTTCTTGTCGCTGCTCCTGCTCGCTGCGATGGTCTTCGCGATCGTCGACATCGTGCTCCGCGACAATGCGGAGATCAAGCACCTGCCGAAGGTGGCCTGGCTGTTCCTCGTGATCCTCGTGCCGCTGCTGGGCACGGTGCTCTGGTTCACGCTGGGGCGAGACGTTCCGCAGCGGCTGTCGCGCCCGCGGCCGACCCTCGTGTCGCGTCCGGCCGGCGTGTCGCGTCCGGCCGCGCCGCCCGCGCCGTCACAGGGTCGCGATGTGCGCACGACCGAGCAGCAGCTCGCGGACCTCGAGCGCGAGATCGAGGAGGACCGCCTGCGCGCCGAGATCGCCCGCAAGCGGGCGGAACGGGACCGCGGTTCGGAGGACTGACCTCAGCCGCGCCGCAGCAGCAGCATCCCCTGGGGATCGCGCTCGACGTCGCGCGGTGCGCGCTCGAGGCTGACCAGCACCTCGAACCCGGCTGCGCGGGCGACGTCTGCGACCTCCTGCGGGCGGCGCAGGAACAGTCGCGCCTCGACGTCGTGGCCGTATGCGCGCTCGACGCGGCGCTGCCCGCTGCCCGACTGGAACCCGGTGAGCAGCAGTCCGCCCGGACGCAGCACCCGGTGCAGCTCGGTCAGCACCGGGGCGAGCACGGCCGTGTGGATCAGGGAGTACCAGGCGAGCACCCCGTCGACGGCCGCATTGCCGTGGGGGAGCGATGCGAGATCGCCCACGATGATCGGGGCGCCCGGCGATGCGGCGAGCGCCTGCGCGACCATTCCGGGGGAGAGGTCGACGCCCTCGAGCCGCAGGGACGGCGCGATCGCGGCGAGGTGCCGCAGCATCCGGCCCGTGCCGCATCCCGCATCCAGGACGTGTGCAGTCGCAGGGAGCCGACGCACGAATTCCCCGATCATCGCGAGGTCCAGCGGGGCCTCGAACGAGGCATCCGGCAACTGTGCGGCGTAGTCCGGTGCCACGGTGTCGTATGCCAGTCGCGTCTGCGCGGCCCCACCCGCGAGCGGGGTGTCGACGGCCGGCAGGAGGCCGTCGTGATGGGGTGCGGGCATCCCCCGAGTCTGCCCTGCAGAACGGGCGATCACGCCGAGACAGGCGGATGCGGCGGCAAACCGCCTGTCTTCGGGCGTCTGCCTGCGTCCGCGCCGCGGTCAGGCGGCGGCGAGTGCCTGGTCGAGGTCGGCGATGAGGTCGTCGGCGTCCTCGAGGCCGATGGACAGGCGCACCGTCGTCCAGGCGATGCCGGCGTCGGACAGCTGCTGCGGGGTCATGTGGCTGTGCGTCATGGATGCCGGGTGGGCGACGAGGCTCCGGGCGTCGCCGATGTTCGCCACGAGGCGCAGCACGCGCAGCCGCGAGATGAACGTCTCGACGGCGGCGAAGTCGGCCTCCGGGTCGCCCGTGGAGACCAGGTCGAACGAGAAGACGGACGCGTTGCCGCGGGGGAGGTACTGGGCGCCGAGGGCGTTCCAGCGGTTGTCCGCGAGGCCCGGGTGGTGCACGGCGGCGACCGCGGGCAGGGTCGCCAGGTGCTCGGCGACCTTCTGCGCGGAGGCGCTGTGCCGGCCCATGCGCAGATCGAGCGATTCCATGCCCTGCAGCAGCTGGAAGGCGTTGAACGCGGAGAGCGAGGGGCCGAGGTCGTGCGAGTACTTCGTCTTCACGAGCGAGATGTACGGCGAGCCGGATGCCCCGAACCGCTCCACCAGGCTCTTGCCGGGCACGCGGGCGTACGACAGGGTGAGCTGCGGCCACTTCGCGGGCTCGGCCGTGAAGTCGAAGGTGCCGAGGTCGACGACCGCGCCGCCGAGCGAGGATCCGTGTCCGCCGAGGAACTTGGTCGCCGAGTGCACGACGATGTCGGCTCCGTGCTCGCGCGGACGCTGCAGGTACGGCGTCGCCACGGTGTTGTCGATGACGAGGGGCACGCCCGCCGCGTGCGCGATGTCCGCGACCGTGCGCACGTCCAGCACCTGCGCGATGGGATTCGCCACGGACTCCCCGAAGAACGCGCGCGTCTCCGGGCGGACGGCGTCGCGCCAGGCCTGCGGGTCGTCCTGGTCGACGAGCGTGGTCTCGATGCCCCAGTCCGGGAACGTGTCGGTCAGCAGGTCCACGGTGCCGCCGTAGAGCTGCGCGGCCGCCACGATGTGGCCGCCGCGCCCGACGAGCGCGAGCAGGGCCAGTGCGACCGCCGCCTGGCCGGATGCCACGCCCGCGGCGGCGATGCCGCCCTCGAGCGCCGCGATGCGCTGCTCGAACACCGACACGGTGGGGTTCGCCGCCCGGCTGTAGATGTCGCCCTCGCGCTGCAGGGCGAACAGCTCCCGCGCCTGCGTCAGCGACGTGAACTCGAACGCGTTCGACTGGTAGATCGGGGGGATCGCCGTGTGCGAGACCGCACCGGCGGTATAGCCCGCCTGCACCTGCGCCGTCGCGAAAGAGGAGGCGGCGGCGTGCGGAACGGTCGTTTCGGGCATTGTCCCATTCTCGCGGATGCCGCTCGCCCGACCCGGGGGATGTGACGTCGTGTGTCATCGTGGGAGCGTGAACGTGCTGATCGACGCCGAGACCCTGAACTCCCTCGCCGATGTGCGGATCCTGGACGTGCGCTACCGCCTCGACAAACCCGACGGGCGCGACGATTACGCCGCCGGGCACATCCCCGGCGCGGTGTACGTCGACATGGAGACGGAGCTGTCGCAGCACGGCGCACCGCATGACGG
>NZ_DATEJS010000200.1:0-4376 GCF_035277845.1 Microbacterium sp. | reverse complement strand
AGCTGTCCGGCGGCCAGCAGCAGCGGGTCGCGATCGCGCGCGCCTTCGCGGCATCCCCCGACGCGCTGCTGCTCGACGAGCCGTTCGCCGCGCTCGACGTGCAGACCGCGGCGCAGGCACGGCGCGTGGTGGCCGGGTTCGCGAAGGATGCCGGCATCCCGATCCTGCTCGTCACGCACGATCCGCAGGATGCCCGCGAGCTCGCCGACCGCACGATCGGGCTGCAGTCCGGGCGCATCGTCGACGAGGGCCCGACGCACGCCGTGCTGCAGCGCCGATCCACCGCCTTCGTCGCCGCGCTGCATGCGCCGGGGGCGTGGACCGCGACCGTCGCGCGCATCGAGCGCGGCCCGGAGGCCGTGCGGGTGCACACCGTCGAGCGGCCGGGTGCCCCGCTCGTCGTGCCCGCGGACGTGGCGGACGGCCTCGCGCCCGGCGCGCGGCTGCGCCTGACCGTGACGGTCGAAGACGACGCAGGTCATCTGCCAGATCCGAGTGCTACGGTTGTCGATCCGTAAGGGGGTCGAAGTGTCGATCACGCGCGGTTCCGAACCTGCGGAGACAGAGACGTCAGACGGACGCAATCGCGTCCGTCGTGCGCGCGCGCTGGCATCCACCGGCCTCGCCGATCGCCTGAACCGGCCGCTGCGGGACCTGCGGATCTCGATCACCGACCGCTGCAACTTCCGCTGCGTGTACTGCATGCCCAAGACCGTGTTCGGCCGCGACTACGCGTTCCTCCCCCGCGACGAGCTGCTCTCGTTCGAGGAGATCGTGCGCATCGCGGATGCCGCGGCATCCCTCGGCGTGCACAAGCTGCGCCTCACCGGCGGCGAGCCCCTGCTGCGCCGCGGCATCGAGGAGCTCATCGCCCGGCTCGCCGAGCTGCGCACGCCCGAGGGCGAGAAGCTCGAGCTGGCCCTGACCACGAACGGGTCCGCGCTGCCCGTCAAGGCGCAGGCGCTGAAGGATGCCGGCCTCGACCGGGTGACGGTGTCGATCGACTCCCTCGACGACGCGCTGTTCCAGCAGATGAACGACGTGAAGTTCCCGGTGTCGCGGGTGCTGGCGGGGATCGATGCGGCGCACGAGGCGGGGCTCGGGCCGATCCGCCTGAACATGGTGGTCAAGAGGGGGCTCAACGACCACGAGATCGTGCCCATGGCCGAGCGGTTCCGCGGCACCCCGTACACGCTGCGGTTCATCGAGTACATGGATGTCGGAACCACGAACGGCTGGCGCCTGGACGAGGTCGTGCCGTCGGCCGAGATCGTCGAGCGCATCAGCGCCCTGCACCCGCTCGAGCCGCTCGGCGCCGCGGTGCCCGGCGAGACCGCGAAGCGCTGGCGGTACGCCGACGGCGGCGGCGAGATCGGCGTCATCTCGTCGGTCACGAACGCGTTCTGCGGCACCTGCAACCGGGCGCGGATCTCGACCGAGGGCAAGCTCTTCACGTGCCTGTTCGCCACGGAGGGCCACGACCTGCGCGCATTGCTGCGCGGCGGCGCGACGGATGCCGAGCTGCGCGCGGCGCTCGGCGGCATCTGGGGCGCACGCGACGACCGCTACAGCGAGATCCGCTCCTCCCTCACGCCCCAGCTCCGCGAAGCCCGCCACCGCGTCGAGATGAGCTACATCGGCGGCTGACGCCCACCCCACGGTCTCCCTGGGGCGCGGGCTTGCGTCGCACTCGCTCCCCCTCACCGTCGCCCTCGGCGCTCCCCTCTTGGCGCTCAAGGGTCACAATCTGCTGTCGCAACCCGCAGAACGTGACCCTTGAACACAGCCACGCCGTCGCCATGCCCACACCATCGACGTTCAAGGGTCACGATCTGTGGGTGCAACGCGCAAAACGTGACCCTTGAACACCGCCACGCCGTCGCCATGTCCACGCCGCCCTCGGCGCCCTCGGCGCGCGCCCTTGGCCCCCAGCCTCGGCCGTCACCCTGCGACGCTCAAGGGTCACGATCTGTGGGTTCGAGCCGCAGAACGTGACCCTTGATCACGCGGGGCGCGGGGCGGGGCGCGCGCCGGGCGCGCGCCGGCAGGACTGGCGGATGGTTGGATGGCGGGGCGGGGCGGGCTACAGGCCGACCCACTCCGAGACGCCGTCGTCGTAGTGCTGGCGCTTCCAGATGGGGACCTCGTGCTTGATGAGCTCGACCACGCGCTCGCACGCGTCGAACGCCTGACCCCGGTGCGGGGCGGCGGCCGCGGCGAACAGGGCGACGTCGCCGATCCGCAGGTCGCCGACGCGGTGGGATGCCGCGATCGCGAACCCGGTCTCCGCCGCGACCCGCGCGACGCAGTCCGCGAGGAAGCGGGCGGCATCCGGATGCGCCCGGTAGTCGAGCGAGCGCACCGCCTTGCCGCCGTCGTGGTCGCGCACGACGCCGCAGAACATGACGACGGCGCCGTTGGCATCCCCCTCGACCGCGGCGCGGATCGCGGCCTCGTCGAGCGGGGTCTCGCTGATGAGCTCGAAGCCCACCACCTGTTCAGACAATGTCGTCTCCTTCGACTTCGCCGCCGACGGCGACGTACGACTGGATGCCCCCGGCCAGATACGCGACGTCCGCGAGCCCGCGCTCGGCGAGCATCCGGGCCGCCGTGCGCGCCCGCGGGTCCCGCTCGCACACCACGACGAGGGGCGCGCCCGCGGCATCCGGCACGGCTCCCGCGCGCAGTTCCGCGAGCGGAAGCGGAACCGATCCGGGGATGCGGCGGGCGGCGACCTCCTCGGGCTCCCGCACGTCGAGCAGGGTCAGCCGCTCGCCCGCGCGCAGGCGGCCGGCGAGGGCCGCGGCGCTGAGCGCGGTGAGGTCGCTGTCGTCCGGCACCCCGCAGAAGAGGTCGTAGTCGATCAGCCCGGTGATGGCCGGGGTCTCCGGGGAGACGGCGTACGGGATCTCCCGCGTGCGCGCGGTGAGCGCGTCGTACGTGAGCACGCGGCCGATGAGCGGCTCGCCGATCCCGGTGACGAGCTTGATGACCTCGGTCGCGAGGAACGAGCCGATCGCCGTGCACAGGGTCGGCAGCACGCCGCCGAGCTCGCACGACAGCGCCTCGTCGGCGGGCGGCGGGCTGGGGACAAGGTCGCGGTACGTCGGTCCGCGGCCGTGCCACGCGACGCCGACCTGTCCGTGGAACCGCAGGATCGCACCCCACACGAGCGGCACGCCCGCGAGCACCGCGGCGTCGTTGGCGAGGTAGCGGGTGGGGAAGTTGTCGCTGCCGTCGACGACCAGGTCGTACCCGTCGAGGATGCCGGGAAGCGTCGCTGCGGTGACGCGCTCGGGATGCCGGATGACGCGGCATCCCGGATCGATCGCCGCGATCGCGTCGGCGAGCGAGTCGACCTTGGGCCGGCCGATGTCGGCGACGCCGTGCGCGAGCTGGCGGTGCAGGTTGGACAGCTCGACGACGTCGTCGTCGATGAGGCCGAGGGTGCCGATGCCGGATGCCGCGAGCACGGGGGCCACCGCGGTGCCGAGTCCGCCGGCCCCGATGATCAGCACGCGGGCCGCGCCGAGACGCCGCTGGGCGGTGTCGCCGAAGCCGGGCAGCATGAGCTGCCGGCTGTACCGCGCGAACTGCTCCGCGGTCAGCTCCGGACCGGGCTCGACGACCGGTCGTTCAGCGGGCGTGGGCATCCTCCAACTCTACGCGCCGGGAGCGTCGGAGTTCCTCAGAGTTTCCGCAATATGGATGCTTTTTTCCGTATCACGGGTAAGCTTGAGACATGGTGACGGTCACAGTGCGGTACTTCGCCGCAGCCGCGGAAGCGGCCGGGCGCGAGGAGGAACTCGTCGATCTCGCCGACGCGCTCCCCACGGTCGGCGCCCTGCGCGATCACCTGCTCTCCCAGTATGGCGGGCCGATGGACCGAGTGCTCCGATCCGGCTCGTTTCTCGTCGACGGTGTCGTGCGGCGCGACCCCGCCACCCCGATCTCGCGGTCGGTCGACGTGCTGCCGCCGTTCGCGGGGGGATGACATGCGCACCCACCTCGAGCACCAGCAGGCCACCGCCGACCTGCTCGCCCCGTTCCTCGCCCGGGTCGCGGAACGCGCCGAGTCGCTGCCCCTGGCGGATGCCGCCGGACGCGTACTGGCCGCCGACATCCTGAGCCCGATCGACCTGCCGCCGTTCGCGAACTCGCAGATGGACGGCTACGCCGTGCGCAGCGCGGAGCTCGCGGCCGCATCGGCCGGCTCCCCCGTCGCGCTGCGGGTCGGCCCGACCACCGCGGCGGGCGACGCCCCCGGCCTGCTCGAGCCGGGCAGCGCGAACCCGGTGATGACCGGCTCCGCGATCCCCGCCGGGGCGGATGCCGTCATCCCGATCGAGCGGGCGGACCCCGACCACTTCCAGGGC
>NZ_DATEJS010000199.1:0-6155 GCF_035277845.1 Microbacterium sp. | reverse complement strand
ACACCACCATCGGTCGTTGAGCGAGGAGCGCAGCGACGAGACGAAACGCATGTCCCTTCCGGGGTTGCGTTTCGTATCGCTTCGCTCGCTCAACGTCCGGGGGCCGGGAGCAGCACCACCACCACCGGTCGTTGAGCGAGGAGCGCAGCGACGAGACGAAACGCATGTCCCTTCTCGGGGTGGACGTTCCCGACCCCGGCCTCCCGCGGGGCACCTAGGCTGGCGGCATGACTCAGGATGCCGTCATCGTCGATGTGGTCCGCACCGTCTCGGGGAGGGGAAAGCCGGGCGGCGGGCTCAGCGGCATCCACCCCGTCGATCTCGCCGCGGCGACGCTCCGGGCCCTGCTCGAGCGCAACGGGCTGGAATCCGCGCAGGTCGACGACGTCATCATGGGCTGCGTCACCCAGATCGGCGATCAGTCGCTGAACATCGCGCGGCAGACCGCGCTCGCCGCCGGATTCGACGAGCGGGTGCCCGCCGTGACCATCGACCGGCAGTGCGGGTCCAGCCAGCAGGCCGCACACTTCGCCGCGCAGGGCGTGATCGCCGGCGCCTACGACATCGTCATCGCGGCGGGCGTCGAGTCGATGAGCCGCGTGCCGCTGGGCTCGAACGCGCACGGCGGGCACGTGTCCGAGGGCGTGGCATCCCGCTACCCCGACGGACTCGTCAACCAGGGCGTGTCCGCCGAGCTCATCGCGCACAGGTGGGGCCTCACGCGCGACGAGCTCGACGCGTTCAGCGCCGAGTCCCACCGCCGTGCCGCCGCGGCCTGGGCCGGGGGACTCTTCGACAGCCAGGTGATCCCCGTGCCGGGCGGTCCGGAGAGCGACGAGACCGTGCGGCCGTCCACCACCGTCGAGGGCCTCGCCGGCCTTGCCCCGGCGTTCCGCACCGACGAGCTCGCAACCCGCTTCCCGGAACTGGAGTGGCGCATCACCGCCGGCAACTCGTCGCCGCTGACGGATGCCGCCGCCGCCGTGCTGATCATGTCCGCCGAGCGGGCCGCGCAGCTCGGCCTCACCCCGCGCGCCCGGTTCCACTCCTTCGCCGTCGTCGGCGACGACCCGATGATGATGCTCACCGGCCCGATCCCGGCCACGCGTCGCATCCTCGACCGCAGCGGCCTGACCATCGACGACCTCGACGCCTACGAGGTCAACGAGGCCTTCGCGTCGGTGCCGCTCGCCTGGCAGGCGGAGCTGCACGCCGACCCGGCGCGGCTCAACCCCTGGGGCGGCGCGATCGCCCTCGGTCATGCGGTCGGGGCATCCGGCGCCCGCCTCATGGGCACCCTCGTCGCCCACCTCGAGGCCACCGGCGGCCGCTACGGCCTGCAGACGATGTGCGAGGGCGGCGGCATGGCGAACGCCACCATCCTCGAGCGCCTCTGACCCGCAGCCGCCCGACCCCTTCGCGAACCCTGACCCGAATACGCGAGCCCTGACCCGAATACGCCCTCCAGCAGCTTTTCGGTGAGGGTTCGCGTCATCCGGTGAGGGTTCGCGGCGTCGTGCGCGGGGGTGTGGGGCCCGGGGCGGGGCAGGGTCCGTGCGCGGACACTCGGATGTCCGACTATAATGGTGGATGACCGAACAAGCGTGACGTGGCGCGACGGATGCCACGTCCCGATGACCGTGGAGATCCCATGCTGATGTCGACCACCCCGCTGCTGACCGCCGATGAGCGCACCGCGATCCTCGAGGCGGTGCGCGAGTTCTCGGACGCCGAGCTCGCCCCGTTCGCCCTCGAGCGCGACGAGCACAAGATCTTCCCGCGCGACACGCTGCGCAAGGCCGGGGAACTGGGCCTCGGCGGCATCTACGTGCGCGAGGACGTCGGCGGCGCCGGCCTCGGCCGCAGCGAGGCGGTGCAGATCTTCGAGGCGCTCGCCCAGGGCGACCCGGCCGTCGCGGCCTACATCTCCATCCACAACATGTCGGCGTGGATGATCGACCGCTACGGCACCGAGGAGCAGCGCACGACCTGGCTGCCCCGGCTGGTCACCATGGCCGACCTCGGCGGGTACTGCCTCACCGAGCCCGGAGCGGGATCGGATGCCGCGGCCCTGCAGACCCGCGCCGTGCACGACGGCGACGACTACGTGCTCGACGGCGTGAAGCAGTTCATCTCCGGCGGCGGCGAGGCATCCGTGTACGTCGTGATGGCCCGGACGGGGGATGCCGGCGCCCGCGGCATCAGCGCCTTCCTCGTCGACGGCACGCTGCCCGGCCTGTCGTTCGGTCAGCCCGAGCGCAAGATGGGCTGGAACGCCCAGCCCACCCGCCAGGTGATCTTCGACGGCGTGCGGGTGCCGGCATCCGCCCTGCTCGGCAGCGAGGGCCAGGGCTTCAAGATCGCGATGTCCGCCCTCGACGGCGGGCGCCTGAACATCGCCGCCTGCTCGATCGGCGGCGCGCAGTGGGCGCTCGACCGCACCGTGCGGTACGTGCACGAGCGCTCCGCTTTCGGCGAGCCTCTGGCCGAGAAGGAGGCCATCGCGTTCGCCATCGCCGACATGGCCACCGACCTCGTGGCCTCGCGCGCCCTGGTGCGCGACGCCGCCGCGGCGCTCGACGCGAAGGCCCCGGATGCCTCGCTGCAGTGCGCCATGGCGAAGCGCTTCGCGACGGACGCCGGATTCCGCGTCGCCAACGAGGCCCTGCAGCTGCACGGCGGATACGGCTACCTGCAGGACTACGGCATCGAGAAGATCGTGCGCGACCTGCGTGTGCACCAGATCCTCGAGGGCACCAACGAGATCATGCGCGTGATCATCGGCCGTGGCATCCTCGCCGGTCGTTGAGCGAGCGTGGCGAGACGAAACGCAGCCCGTGGAACGATGAAGGGCATGACCGAATACGAGACGATCCTCGTCGAGACCCGCGGCCGCGTCGGCTGGATCACGCTGAACCGGCCCGACGCCCTGAACGCCCTCAACAGCCAGGTGATGCACGACGTCGTCGCGGCGGCGGCCGCGTTCGACGCCGACGAGGGCATCGGTGCGATCGTCGTCACCGGCTCCGAGCGCGCGTTCGCGGCCGGAGCCGACATCAAGGAGATGGAGTCGAAGTCCGGGCTCGACATGATCATGGGCGACCACTTCGGGGAGTGGGCGCGGTTCGCCGCCGTCCGCACCCCGGTGATCGCCGCGGTCTCGGGCTACGCGCTCGGCGGCGGCTGCGAGCTGGCGATGATGTGCGACATCATCCTCGCCGCGGACACCGCGAAGTTCGGTCAGCCCGAGATCAACCTCGGCGTGATCCCCGGCATGGGCGGATCGCAGCGTCTGCTGCGCGCCGTCGGGTACTACAAGGCCGCGGAGCTCGTGCTGACCGGGCGCATGATGGATGCCGCCGAGGCCGAGCGTGCCGGACTCGTCTCGCGCGTGGTCCCCGCCGCCGACCTGCTCGCCGAGGCGGGCCGCATGGCCGACACGATCGCCGCCAAGTCGCTGCCGAGCGTGTACGCCGCGAAGGCCGCGCTGGATGCCGCGATGGAGACGAGCCTCGCCGAAGGCCTGCGCCTGGAACGGCACGCGTTCGCCGCGCTGTTCGACACCGCGGACCAGAAGGAGGGCATGGCCGCGTTCCGCGAGAAGCGGCCGCCGGAGTTCACCGGCCGATGAGCCTACAGCGGTTCGGGGGCCGGGCGGGGGTCGGCGAAGTCGCCGGCATCCCGCCGCATCCGGGCGATCACCGACACGAGCGCGTCGGCATCCTCCGGCGACAGTCCCGGCTTCTCGAACACCTCGTGGTTGAGGGCGTCCGTGGCCTCGATCGCGAGCGCACGCCCGGCGTCGGTGAGCACCACGAGGGTGGCGCGACCGTCCTCGGGATGCGGTTCGCGCTTGACGAGTCCGGATGCCTCGAGCCGGTCGACCGTGTTCGTCACGCTCGTCGGGTGCACCTGCAGGCGCACCGCGGCCGACGCCATCGGCATGCGTCCCTGACGGCTGAAGTGCAGCAGCGTGAGCATCTCGTAGCGGGCGAACGTCAGCCCGAACGGCCGCAGCGTCTGCTCGACGCGCGCCAGCATCAGCTGCTGCGCGCGCATGATCGACGTGACCACCGTCATTCCCGGGGCGGCATCCGTCCACCCGTGCTCCACCCATTGGCGCTTCGCCTCGGCGATCGGATCGATGCGCAGGGTGCGTCCGGCTCGTTTGGCAACCACTTGGGCGGACCTCCTCGTAGATCTTCAACGTTATCGGTTTCCACGAGTCTCAATAGACTCGGAAGGCAGTCGACGTGGCGACTGTGACGAAGGAGTGCGCATGAAGATCGTCGTGCTGGTCAAAGAGGTGCCCGACACCTACGGTGACCGCAAGCTGGGACTCGAGACCGGATTGGCGGATCGCTCGGGCGATCGCGTGGTCGACGAGATCTGCGAGCGGGCCCTCGAAGCCGCCATCACCCTCGGCGGCAAGGCCGACGACACCGAGATCGTGGTGCTGTCGATGGCCGGCGAAGCCGCACAGGCGACCGTGCGCAAGGGACTCGCGATGGGTGCCGCATCCGCGGTGCAGGTCGTGGACGAGCAGCTGGTCGGGGCCGACGTGTCGCTGACCGCGCAGGTGCTGGCCGCGGCGCTGCGCCGCATCGGGTTCGACCTCGTGATCGCGGGCAACCAGTCCACGGACGGGTCGGGCGGTGTGGTGCCGGCGATGGTGGCGGAGCTGCTGGACGTGCCGCAGCTGACCGCGCTGAACACGATCGAGGTCGACGGCGACCGGGTGTCGGGGGAGCGCGCGATCGACGGCGGCACGGCGCAGGTGTCGGCATCCCTGCCGGCGGTGGTGTCGATCACGGAGCGGATGCCCGATCCCCGGCTGCCGAGCTTCAAGGGCATCATGGCCGCGAAGAAGAAGCCGTTCGAGACGTGGTCGCTCGCGGAGCTCGACGTGGATGCGGATGCCGCCGCGCAGCCGTGGTCGATCATGACGGCGGTCGCCGAGCGGCCGCCGCGCACCGCGGGCGTGAAGATCACCGATTCCGGGGATGCCGGCGAGCAGCTGGCCAAGTTCCTCGTCGACAACCGGCTGGCCTGAGGAGAGCGCAGATGACCGACTTCGGCACCGATCCCGTCCTCGTCCTGCTGGACGTCACCCCTGACGGCGAGCTCGCGAAGAGCTCCGCCGCCCTCATCGGCGCGGCATCCGTGATCGGCACTCCGGTCGCGCTCGTCGTCGGTCCGCGGGCCGAGAGCCTCGCCGGAAAGGCGGGCGACCTCGGCGCCCCGTACGCGCTGTGGGCGGCTGGGGATGCCGCGCAGCTGACGCTGCCGACGGTCGCCGCACTGGCCGCCGCGGCGGAGCTGGTCGGCCCGGATGCGGTGCTCGTCTCGAACTCCGTGGACGGGCGGGATGCCGCGGCCCGGTATGCCGCACGTGCGAGGGTGGCGCTCGCGGTCGACGCGATCGGCGTCGCCCGCGACGACGAGGGCATCGTCGCCCGCCATTCCGTGTTCGGCGGCGCGTTCACCGCCGAGTCGGCGGCGACCTACGGCGCCCCGGTGATCACGGTGCGGCAGGGCGCGATCGACGACCGGAGCGATCCGGTGACCGCGACCGTGACCGCGCTGGAGGTGCCGGCCGACCAGCGCCGGGCCGGGTCCGTGGACTCGGTGGATGCCGCTGTGGTGGCATCCGCCCGGCCGGAGCTGCGCGGGGCGGCGAAGATCGTCTCCGGTGGCCGGGGGCTCGGGTCGGCGGAGAAGTTCGCGCTCGTGGAGCAGCTCGCCGATGCGCTGGGGGCTGCGGTCGGGGCGTCCCGCGTCGCGGTCGACTCCGGCTGGGTGCCGCAGTCGTACCAGGTGGGGCAGACCGGTGTGTCGGTGTCGCCGCAGCTGTATGTGGCGCTCGGGATCTCCGGCGCCATCCAGCACAAGGCGGGCATGCAGACGGCGAAGACGATCGTGGCGATCAATAAGGACGAGGATGCCCCCATCTTCGACATCGCCGATTTCGGGGTGGTCGGCGACGTGTTCCAGGTGGTGCCGCAGCTGATCGCGGCCCTGGAAGCCCGGAAGGCGTAACCGGTGGGCACGGTGCAGCTGCGCCGCGGTTTGCCGCGCACCCCCGGCGGCGCCCCCTGGCCCCCCGCCGATGCCACGCCCCCCGCGGTCGTCGACCCCCCGGTCGTTGAGCGAGC
>NZ_DATEJS010000198.1:0-4841 GCF_035277845.1 Microbacterium sp. | reverse complement strand
GCGGTACTCGACCGGGTCTTCGACGGTGATCACGTTGATCGCCGGGTTGGCGACCGTGCGCAGCGCGGTGTACAGCGTCGTCGACTTGCCGGAACCCGTCGGGCCGGTGACGAGCACCATGCCGTGCGGGCGGGTGATGGCCTCCGTGAAGCGCTGCTCGTTGAACGACGAGAAGCGCAGGTCGCGCATGGTCAGCAGCTGCCCGGAGGTGTCCAGGATGCGCATGACGATCTTCTCGCCCCACACCGTCGGCAGAGTCGCGACACGAAGGTCGATCGTGCGGCCGTCGTGCGTCACGCTGAGCCGGCCGTCCTGCGGCTTGCGCCGCTCGGCGATGTCGATCGACGACATGATCTTCAGACGCGAGATGACGCCGTCCTGGATCGCCCGGTCGGCCTTCTGCATCTCGTGCAGCACGCCGTCGATGCGGTACCGCACCGTGAGGTGCCGTTCGCCGGGTTCGATGTGGATGTCGCTCGCACGGTCGTTGATGGCCTGCGTGATGAGCAGGTTCACGAAGCGGATGACGGGGGCGTCGCTGTCCTGCTCGTCGAGCGACGACGCGAAGATGCCGACGTCGCTCGCGTTCGCGGTCTCGCCGATCTGCTCGGAGAGGTCGCTCAGCTCCTCGTCACTGCGCAGGTAGCGGTCGAAGGCCTGACGGAGTGCGTCCATGGCGACGACCACGGGCTCGACGTGCATGTCGGTGACGCTCGTGACGTTGTCGATCGCGATGATGTCGGTGGGATCGATCATCCCCACGACGAGGGTGTCGCGCACCTGCTCGAGCGGAAGCAGCTGGTGGTTGCGGCACAGACTCCCCGGCACGAGGCTGATCACGGTGGGGTCGAGCGTCATCCGGCTGAGGTCGACGAACCGGGTGCCGGTATGCAGCGACACGGCCTCGGCCACCTGGGTGTCGGTCACGAGGCGCGCGCTGACCAGCTGCTGCGCCAGATCGTTGCCGTCGCCGAACTCCGCGATCGCGTGGGACATGTCCGCCGCCCGGACCGCGCCGGTCAGCACCAGCGTCTGCGCGAGACCTCTCACGATCGTTCCCCCTCCCGAAACGGGTTCCCCGTCCACCCCTCGAAGCCCCACCCTACGGGGGCTTCTCGGACTCGTCACGTGGACTGCCTCAGTCTTTCGTGAATCCTGAGCAATCCTTGACTTTACGCCTCGCAGAGGCGTTCGGGGAGGCCGGGGAGCGCGTGTCAGGACGCGTAGGTCACGAGCCCGAGCTCCACGGGGGAGACCAGCAGCGGATGCGCCGGCACGACCCGCACGGTGTAGCCGAACGACCCCGTCACGGTGAGCGGCTGCACGCAGCGGAACACCGTCAGCCCGTCGTCTCCGGTCGGCCCTGCCGGCTCCAGCCGCGTGGAGCTCGTGTCCACCAGCCGGTCGTCCTCGTCGGTGTTGCCGGTGACGAGCTCGACCGCCACGTCATCCGCCGACAGCCCCGCCAGGTGCACGGCGGCCCGCACTTCGAGCAGGTCGCCCGCCTGAGGCTGCTGCGGGATGCCGGACTGGTCGACGTGCGCGACACCGACGCCCCGCCACGCCGCCCGCACCCGTCCGATGTACGCGGCCAGCTCCCGGGCCCGGGCGTGGTCGTCCGCGCGCAGCGCGGCATCGCGGGCCGCGGCCGGGGCGTACAGGTGCGTCACGTAGTCGCGCACCATCCGGTCGCTCGTGGCGCGCTTTCCGAGCTCGGTCATCGTGTGCCGCACCATGGCCATCCACTCGCGCGGGATGCCGTCCTCGCGGTTGTAGAACGCCGGCACCAGCCGGTGCTCGATGAGGTCGTACAGAGCGGATGCCTCGGCATCATCCCGCTCCGTGTCGCTCGAGGCGGTGTCGGCCGTGGGGATCGCCCAGCCGTTGCGGCCGTCGAACCACTCGTCCCACCAGCCGTCGAGGATCGACAGGTTGAGGGCGCCGTTGAGCGCCGCCTTCATGCCCGACGTGCCGCACGCCTCGAGCGGCCGCAGCGGGTTGTTCAGCCACACGTCGCATCCCGGGTAGAGCGTCTTCGCGAGCGTGATGTCGTAGTCCGGCAGGAATACGATGCGCCCGCGCACGGCCGGGGTGCGGCTGAACGCGACGAGCTGCTGGATCAGGATCTTGCCCGAGTCATCCGCCGGGTGCGACTTGCCGCCGATGACGATCTGCACCGGCCGCTCCGGGTCGGTGAGGATCTTCGTCAGCCGCTCCGGGTCGCGCAGCATCAGCGTGAGGCGCTTGTAGGTCGGCACGCGGCGCGCGAACCCGATGGTCAGCACGTCCGGGTTCAGCAGGTCGTCGATCCAGGCCGGCGCGACGGGGGAGGACTGCAGAGCGGATGCCGCCACCCGTCGCCGCGCTTCGGCAACGAGCTCGCGCTTCATCTCGTACCGCACGCCCCACAATTCCTCGTCGGAGACGCGGGCGTGGTCGGTCCAGTCGTGGGTCGGCACCGCCGAGTCGCCGAAGGCGTCCTCGCTCAGCTGCTTGAGCCGCCCGTGCACCCACGTCGGCCCGTGCACGCCGTTCGTGATCGACGTGATCGGAACCTCGTCGGTGTCGACGCCCGGCCACAGCTGCCCGAACATGCGCCGGCTGACGTCGCCGTGCAGGCGCGAGACGCCGTTCGCGTGCTGGCCGAGATGCAGTCCGAGCACCGCCATGTTGAAGACGCCGCGGTCGCCGCCGTCGTAGTCCTCGAGGCCGAGTGCGAGAGCGCGCTCCGGGTCGAGCCCGCGGAACAGCGCGCTCGACAGGTACGCGGCGATGAGGTCCCGCGGGAACCGGTCGATGCCGGCGGGCACCGGGGTGTGCGTGGTGAAGACGGTGGATGCCCGCACCTGCGCGAGCGCTTCGTCGAACGAGAGCCCGGCGCAGGTGAGGTACTCCGACATCCGCTCGAGGCCCTGGAACCCGGCGTGCCCCTCGTTGGTGTGGTACACGTCCGGGGTGGGGCGGCCGGTCGCGGCGCTGAACGCGCGCACCGCGCGCACGCCGCCGACGCCCAGCAGCAGCTCCTGCAGCAGCCGGTGCTCGCCGCCGCCGCCGTACAGGCGGTCGGTGACCCGGCGCATCTCCTCGGTGTTCGAGGGGGTCTCGGCATCCAGCAGCAGCAGCGGCACGCGCCCGATGTCGGCGATCCAGATGCGTGCGGCGAGGCGCCGGTCGCCGGGCAGGTCGAGCGCGATCTCCACCGGGGCTCCTGCGGCATCCCGCAACAGCGTCAGCCCGAGACCGTACGGGTCGAGCACCGGGTAGCTCTCGCGCTGCCAGCCGTCGTCGCCGATCGCCTGCCGGAAGTAGCCGGCCCGGTAGAACAGGCCGACGCCGGTGAGGGGCACGCCCAGGTCGCTCGAGCTCTTCAGGTGATCGCCGGCGAGGATGCCGAGACCGCCGGAGTACTGGGGGAGCGACCCGTCGACGCCGAACTCGGGGGAGAAGTACGCGATGTGCGCGGGCTTGTCGCCCTCGTGGCGCTGGAACCACCGGTCGCCGGTGAGGTAGTCGCTGAGGCGATCGTCCTCCTCCTGCACCCGGCGCACGAACTCGTCGTCCTCTGCGAGCTGGTCGAGGCGCTCCTGGCCGATCGCGCCGAGCATCTGCACCGGGTTCTCGCCGACCTCCACCCAGAGGTCGGGGTCCATCGAGGCGAAGAGGTCATGCGGCGTCCGCGACCACGACCAGCGCCAGTTCGAGGCGAGACGGTCCAGTGCGGAGAGCGATTCGGCGAGGACGGGGCGGACGGTGAACGTTCGGAGGGCCTTCACCCTCAGGAGTCTAGGGGCGAGCCGGTCCGGGGCCGCAAGAGCGGATTTCGTTCATGACGCCGGCCCTGCGCGTGGGAGCGTTGCCGCGCGCTCATCGGGTGCCTAAGGTGGCCAGCAGCGGGCTTTCGCGCGCCCGTACGACCGAAGGAGGCCGGGATGTCGCAGATCGCCTGGATCGGGCTCGGGCACATGGGCACGCCGATGACCGCCAACCTGGTCGCGGCCGGCCACACCGTACGCGGCTACGACCTCAGCTCCACCGCGTGCGAGGCGGCGGCCTCCCACGGGGTGCAGATCGTGAGCAGCATCGCGAAGGCACTCGACGGCGCCGAGGCGTGCTTCACCTCGCTGCCGATGCCCGCCCACGTGCACGAGGTGTACTCCGACGAAGAGGGCATCTGGGCGCACGCCGACTCCGGCACCCTGCTGCTCGACACCTCCACGGTCGACATCGCGACCTCACGCTGGTGCCACGACGAGTCGACGAGGCGCGGGTTCTCGTTCGTGGACTCGCCGATCTCCGGCGGCACGGCCGGCGCCGAAGCGCACTCCCTGACGTTCATGCTCGGCGGCGAGAAGGATGCCACGGCCCGCGCCCACGAGTTCGTGAAGGCCATGGCCGGGCACGTCATCGACTGCGGCGGCCCGACCGCCGGCATCGGCTCGAAGCTCGTGAACAACATGATGCTGTTCATCGACATGCTCGCCGTCGCCGAGGGCTCGCAGCTCGCCGAGCAGCTCGGCCTCGACCAGCAGGTGTTCTGGCAGGTCGCCGACTCCTCGTCCGGCCAGTCCTGGCCGCAGCGCACGTGGTGGCCGGCGCCGGGCGTCGTGCCCACCGCCGCCGCGAACCACAACTTCGACGCGACGTTCTCGGTGAATCTCGCCCGCAAGGACTGCTCCCTCGCCGTCGCCGCCGGCGACGAGGCCGGCGTCCCGCTGCCCGCCGCCAACCTCGCCCTCGCCCAGCTCGACGAGCTCGTCGCCCGGGGACTCGGCGACAAGGACACCTCCCTCATGACCCTGTTCGCCGTCCCCGAGGGCAAGTCCCTGCGCGGCTACACCCCC
>NZ_DATEJS010000197.1:0-3108 GCF_035277845.1 Microbacterium sp. | reverse complement strand
CGCCCCGCCCGAGGGACCGCCGGGCGCGACGGACCGGCATCCGGAGCCTTCGCCCGTCGGCGGGCATGTGGCAGCCGGCGTCGGGCTGGGCCTGCTCGGCCTGGTCGCCGGCCTGATCGTCGCCTTCTCCGGCGTGAACCTCGGGACCGTCGGGTTTCCGGCCTGGATCACGACGTTGACGGGTTTCTCACTGGTGACCGCCGTCGGGGTCGTCCTGACGGTCCTCCGCCGCACGCGTCGCACGGGGGCGGGCTACCTGATCGTCGTCGCTGCATCCTGGATCGTGATCATCGGTCCGTGCGTCACGCTGCAATATGCGTTCCACGCCTGACCGCGGCAACCGTCGGTAGCGTGATCTCATGCGCTGGACCGGGGATGCCGCTGCGGGCGACTGGCTGAAGAGGCTCATCGACGACCCGCCGCGGTTCACGATGCACGACGTCGTGCCGCGCGGGTTCGCCGCCTACGCCCGCGTGTTCCACCCCGCGTTCTGCGGCGACGACGCGGTCACCTGGGCGGAGACCGCCGACGCGTTCGGCACCACGATGCACCCGCGCGCGCAGTGGAACCGCATCGTGCGGGTGGCGCCCGAGGACGGTGCCCAGCAGGTGGTCGCGCCCGACGGCCGGGAGTTCTTCGCGCCGCAGGAGGGCGGGCTGGATGCCGGCATCGTGAGCATCCTCGCCCGTGTGCTGGCAGAGCACACGACCACGCCCGACGCCGGCGGGGTGGCCCTCTGGGAGGGCTGGGGCGGCCTGCTCGGCGGCTACGGGACCAACGGCCGTGGCTTCTTCAGCCTCGGTGGCGATCCGGTCGACCGTGCCCGCGACTTCCTCGCCCGGAGCACCCGGGACGTGCTGAACGAGGTGTTCCTCAAGGGCCGCTGGCAGGACGGCATCCTCTCCCGGGAGATCTCGGAGGGCACGCGCCTGCGGCTTCCGATGCGCGAGCACGTGCTGTTCGAGGGCGGCATCCGCGAGTTCGCCGCCGCCGACTGGGAACTGCACGTGCCGTGGCGCGACCTGCCCGCCGAGCAGCACGGGTTCCCGCCGAGCGCCCTCTCGCCGAGCATCGTCTGGCCGGACGACCATGCCTGGGTGCTCGTCACCGAGGTGGACTACGACTCCACGATCATCGCCGGCAGCCGGGCACTGATCGCCGCCGCCTGCGCAACCGCAGGCCTGGAGGCATCCGCCATCCCCGCCGAGACCCGCCTCACGTGGGATTCGGACGAGGTGAACGGCCCCTGACCGCGCCTCCTGACCACCCAACGGCATCCCCGCGCGGAACAGGGTCCCGGCGTCGAGACCGACCCGTGTCGGCTGCGTCTCGACGCCGAGACCCTGCTCCGGTGACCCACCCTGTGGGTGCGGACCGATCTACACGCCGTGCTCGGCGATCCAGGCGGCGCGGCGGGCGCGCTGCGCGGCCGGATCGGGCACCGGCAGGGATGCCAGCAGCTTCTTCGTGTACTCGTCGTGCGGGTCGGTGAGCACCTGCAGCGTCGAGCCCTGCTCGCGCACCAGCCCGTGACGCAGCACCACGACCCGGTCGGCGACCGCGTCGATGACGGCGAGGTCGTGGCTGATGAACAGGCACGCGAAGCCGAGCTCGCCCTGCAGATCGGCGAACAGCTCCAGCACGGTCGCCTGCACAGACACGTCCAGGGCGCTCGTCGGCTCGTCGGCGATCAGCAGCTTGGGGCCGAGCGCGAGGGCCCGGGCGAGGGACGCCCGCTGCCGCTGACCGCCGGACAGCTCGTGCGGGAACCGGTCGCCGTACGAAGCCGGCAGCCGCACGGCATCCAGCAGCTCGTTCACCCGACCGCGTGCCGCGCCCGGGCTCGCTGCCCTGCCGTGCACGACGAGCGGTTCGGCGATGCACTCCGCGACCGACAGCAGCGGGTTGAAGCTCGTCGCCGGGTCCTGGAACACGAACCCGATGTCGGGTCGCAGCTTCGCCAGCTTCCGCGACGAGGAGCCGCGCAGCTCGGTGCCGAGCACCCGGAGCGAACCCTCGACCACCTGCGTGAGGCCGACCATCGCCCGGCCGATCGTGGTCTTGCCCGACCCGGATTCGCCGACCAGCCCGAGCACTTCGCCCTGGCCGATCCAGAAGTCCACGCCCTTCACCGCGACCACGCCGCGCCGGCCGAACCGGCCCGGGTAGGCGATGTGCAGCCCGGATGCCGTGACCACGGCGTCGGCCGGGGCCTGCGCGGGGATGGATGCCGCGGCATCCTGCGTCGCGCTCTTTCCCCGCCCGACGTGGGGCACGGCGTCCAGCAGCTTGCGGGTGTACTCCTCGCGCGGGTGCGCGAACAGCTCGCCGACCGGCGCCTGCTCCACGATGTCGCCCTGGTACATCACCACGACCCGGTCGGCGAGGTCGGCGACGACGCCCATGTTGTGCGTGATCAGCACGATCGTCGCACCGAACTCGTCGCGGCAGGCGCGCAGCAGCTCGAGGATCTCAGCCTGCACCGTGACATCGAGCGCGGTGGTCGGCTCGTCCGCGATGATGAGCCCGGCGCCGAGCACCAGCGTCATGGCGATGACGATGCGCTGCTTCTGCCCGCCGGAGAACTGGTGCGGATAGTCGTCGATACGAGTGTCGGGGTCGGGGATGCCGACCCGGCGCAGGATGTCGACGGCCCGCGAGCGCGCCTCCTTGCGGGAGAGCTTCTCGTGCGCACGCAGACCCTCGGCGATCTGCCACCCCACGGTGTACACCGGGTTCAGTGCCGTGGAGGGCTCCTGGAACACCATCGCGACGTCTCGGCCGCGCATCGTGCGCAGCTGGGCGTGCGTGGCGTGCACGACGTCCGTCTCGCCACCCGCCTGACCCCGGATGATGACGGCGCCGCTGAGCGTCGCCGTCTCGGGCAGCAGCCCGAGCAGGGTGTTCGCGGTGACGGTCTTGCCCGATCCGGACTCGCCGACGATCGCCAGCACCTCCCCGGCGCGGGCCTCGAGGGTGATGCCCGAGACCGCGACGACCGGATCGCCGTCGGTCGCGAACGTCACCCGCAGGTCGTCGACCTGTGCCACAGCATCCGTCACGATGCACCTCCTGCCCGGCGGCGCGTGCGCAGCCGGGGATCGCTCA
>NZ_DATEJS010000196.1:0-5047 GCF_035277845.1 Microbacterium sp. | reverse complement strand
CAGCCGAGGCCGTGCGCGTGGACGAGTGCCCGGGTCTGCGCGGACAGCTCCGGCGCCACGATCAGCACGCGGGCGCCCTCCGCGACGAAGCGCGGGAGGCGGCGCGCGGTCGCGCGCCCGCCTCCCGCGAACACGACGAGTCGGCCGGTCAGCCGCACTCCGATCAGGGTCGTCACGGGGAGTCCTCCGTTCGCAGGTGCACGATGTCGTCGACGACGCCCACCGGCCACACCCGCAGCGTGTGCGACGGGCCGCCCTGGGTGTCCAGGCACATCCCCGTGCGCAGGTCGAACACCTGTTTGTACATCGGAGACGCGACCGTGGGGGCATCCGCCCGGCTGCCGATGATGCCGCGGGAGAGCACGTTGGCGTCGCTGTACGGATCGAGGTTCTGCACGGCGTGCACGGTGCCGTCGTGCAGCAGGAACAGCGCCACCTGCTCACCGCCGGGCAGCAGCGCCGCCCGGCCGCGCTCGACCTCCAGGTCGTCGAGGCGGCAGATGGGCAGCCACGCCCCGGCGCGCGTGGCGCTGTGGGACTCGATCAGGGTCATCGCCGAACCTCCAGGGTCGTGCCGGCCACGAGCACCGCGCCCGATGCCCGCTCCGCGGGTGTCGCCGGACGCGGCTGGTCCCGCTCCAGGGCGTAGGCGAGGGAGGGGTCGGGCGTGGTCGGGGCGTTGACGAAGGAGGCGAACCGGCGCAGCTTCTCCGGGTCGTCCAGCGTCGCCTTCCACTCGTCCTCGTAGTGCTCCACGTGCGCGGCCATGGCGGCATCCAGATCCGCCGCGATCCCGAGGCTGTCGTCCATGACGACCGCCCGGACCGCGTCGAGGCCGCCTTCGTACTCCTCGAGCCAGACGGACGTGCGCTGCAGCCGGTCGGCGGTGCGGATGTAGTACATGACGAAGCGGTCGATCGTGCGCACCAGGGTCTGGTCGTCGAGCCCTTCGGCGAGCAGCTGCGCGTGCTTGGGGGAGAACCCGCCGTTGCCGCCGACGTACAGGTTCCAGCCCGCCTCGGTCGCGATGATCCCGACGTCCTTGCCGCGCGCCTCGGCGCACTCGCGGGCGCAGCCGGACACGCCCAGCTTGAGCTTGTGCGGCGAACGGAGGCCGCGGTAGCGCAGCTCGAGCTCCACCGCCATCCCGACCGAGTCCTGCACGCCGTAGCGGCACCAGGTCGAGCCGACGCACGACTTCACCGTGCGCATCGACTTGCCGTAGGCGTGGCCGGACTCGAAGCCCGCGTCGACCAGGCGCCGCCAGATGTCCGGCAGCTGCTCGAGCCGGGCGCCGAACAGGTCGATGCGCTGGCCGCCGGTGATCTTCGTGTACAGGCCGAAGTCCTGGGCGACCTGCCCGATCACGAGCAGTCCCTCCGGGGTCACCTCGCCGCCGGGGATGCGGGGGACGACCGAGTAGCTGCCGTCCTTCTGCAGATTGGCCATCACGTGGTCGTTGGTGTCCTGCAGGGTGGCGTGCTCGCCGTCCAGCACGTGCCCGGCGCCGAGCGAGGCGAGGATGCTGGCCAGCACCGGCTTGCAGATGTCGCAGCCGCGGCCCGTGCCGAAGCGGCCGATGATCGCGCTGAACGTCCGCAGGCCCGAGACGCGCACCTGGTCGAACAGCTGCGCTCGGGTGAAGGCGAAGTGCTCGCACAGGCCCTCCGGCGCGGCGATCCCCGCCCGGGCCAGCTCGGCGCCGACGAGCTTGCGCACGAGGGGCAGGCACGACCCGCAGGCGCTCCCGGCCCGCGTGCACGCCTTGACGCCCGCCACGTCGGTGCAGCCGTCGTCGGTCACCGCGCACCGGATGGTCCCGGCGGTCACCGCGTTGCACGAGCACACCAGCGCGGCATCCGGCAGTTCGCCGCCGGCCGGCTGCTCGAGATCGCCGGGCACCAGGTAGGCGACCGGGTCGCCGCCGAGCGCGCCGCCGACGAGGGGGCGCAGCATGCCGTACGCCGACGCGTCGCCGACGAGCACGCCGCCGAGCAGCGTCTTCGCGTCGTCCGACATGACGAGCTTCTTGTAGACGCCGGCCACCGGGTCGCTGTAGACGACGTCCAGTGCGCCGGGCGTGGTGCCGAACGCGTCGCCGAAGCTCGCGACGTCGACGCCGTTGAGCTTGAGCTTCGTGGACAGGTCGTAGCCGGGGAAGGATGCCGCCCCGCCGAGCAGCCGGGTCGCCGCGACTTCGGCCATCGCATAGCCGGGTGCCACCAGGCCCACGCACGCGTCGTCGTAGTTGGCCACCTCGCCGATCGCGAAGACGCGCGGGTCGGAGGTGGTGCAGGTCTCGTCGATGCGCACGCCGCCGCGGGGATGCGTGTCGAGACCCGCGTCGCGGGCCAGCTGGTCGCGCGGGCGCACCCCGACGGTGAAGACCACGACGTCGGCCTGGGCGTACGAGCCGTCGCGGAACTCCAGGCCGGCCACCTGACCGCTGCCGTCGGGGTCGAGCCGCGTCGTGATCGCGTCGGTGCGCACCGCGATGCCCTTGGCCTCGATGAGCCGCCCCAGGGCGATTCCCGCCGGGCCGTCGAGCTGGGCCGACATGAGCCGGTCGCTCGACTGCACCACGGTGCATCCCACCCCGAGTCCCTGCAGGGCGCCGGCCGCCTCCAGCCCGAGCAGACCGCCGCCGATCACCATTCCCCGAAGCGGCCGACCCAGCTCGCCGGATCGCCTGTCGACGAAGGCGCGTAGCGCGATGACATCGGCGACCGTGCGGTACACGAAGCATCCGGGCAGTCCGAATCCGTCGACGGCGAGGCGCGCGGCGTAGGAGCCGGTGGCCAGCACCAGCCGGTCGTACGGCACGCTGAGGCCGCGCTTGGTGGTGACGCGTCGCGCCGACGTGTCCAGGTGCGTGACGGGATCCCCGGCGATGAATCGCACCCGCTCATCGTCGAAGACGTCGCGGGGCAGGGTCAGATCGTCCGGTGTGGCGCCGTCGAAGAACGAGGTGAGGGCCACGCGGTCGTACGGATGCCGTCCCTCCTCGCCGATCACGGTGAGCTCGACGGGATGCTCGGCGCGGCGCAGCAGGCTCTCGGCGAACCGGTGCGCGACCATGCCCGCGCCCACCACGACCACGCGTCGTGCGTGATCCGGGGAGACTGACATGCCCTGACCGTACGCGGGTCGTGTTGCGGCGCGGTCAGCGGATTGTTTCGGGCGTTTGACGGTCATCTGCTTCTCCTCGCGGTGCGGCGGATCGTTGCATCGACGCTAGAAGCGCGGTGTTACCCCGCCGGTGCGAGGGGCGTTTCCGCGAGCGAACGTTTCCCTCACGCCGGGACGCGCGAGGTTGTGAGGGGCCGACCGGCGGTCAGGCGTGGCAGATGCGGTGCAGGGTCTCGCGGGTGATCTGCATGCCGCGGGTGCCGCTCGGGTTCACGATCGCGGTGATCGTGGTGCGGCCGCATCCGGTGAGCTTCGCGACCTGCCGGATCGAGAGTCCCTCCGCGATCCAGGCCTGGATGCGGCGGCGGGCCTTCGCCGCGTCGGTGGTCTCGGTGCGCGGGTTGACGCCCGTGTTGCGGGCGAGGGCGCGCCGGTGCGCGGAGCGGGCTTCGGTGCAGGTGCGGCCGGTGGTGTCTCCGGGGCAGGTGTCGCGGCAGCCGAGGAGGTAGCCGCCCGGGGTGCCGTGCTGGATGCCGGTGCCGTGTCCGCGGCGGCGGCGTTCCTTGTTCTGGGTGACGTAGCGGGAGCGTGCTTCGGAGCAGGTGATCCGGCCGGCCCGCCAGTTCGGGCACTCCCGGCTCTCTCGGCATCCGCGCTGGTAGCCCCAGGGGGTGCCGTGCACCTGTGCGGGAGGCGTGGGATGCTTCGGGGCCGCGGCGGCGGGTGCGGGAATGCGGATGCGGACGGTGCCCGCGCGCGGGAGGGGCTGATGAGCGGGCAGTTTGGCGGCCGTGTAGTCCCAGCGGCTGCGGATCATCGCCTCCGCGCAGGTCAGGAATTCGCTGTCCGCGTCGAACAGGCAGGCGCCCTTGGACCGGCATCCCTGCTCGTATCCGGCACGGCTTCCGTGGGGGAATCGGTGCGTCATCGTGCGATCCGGGGTCAGTGGGTGGAGGTGGCGGGTGTTTCGGTGCGGTCGCCGGACCAGTTGGTGTGGAAGGTGCCGGGTTTGTCGACGCGGTGGTAGGTGTGTGCGCCGAAGTAGTCGCGTTGGGCTTGGATGAGGGCGGCGGGGAGGCGGTCGGCGCGGAGGCCGTCGTAGTAGGCGAGGGAGGAGGAGAACGCGGGGGCGGGGATGCCGGTGGTGGCGGCGGTGTGCACGATGCGGCGCCAGGCGTCCTGGGCGCGGCCCAGGGCGTCGGTGAAGTACGGGGCGGTCATCAGCACGGGCAGGTCCGGGGATTCCGCGTAGGCGTCGGCGATGTGGTTGAGGAATTGGGCGCGGATGATGCATCCGCCGCGCCAGATCCGGGACACGGCGCCGAGGTCGATGGTCCAGTCGTAGTGGGTGGCGCCGGCGCGGATCTCGTCGAACCCTTGGGAGTAGGCGACGATCTTGGAGGCGAACAGGGCCAGTCGGACGTCTTCGATGAAGGCGTCCGGATCGGTCACGGCGACCGCTTCGGACGGGCCGGGGAGGGAACACGCGACCGACCGCTGCTCGGGGTGGGCGGACAGGGAGCTTGCGAAGGTGGCTTCGGCGATGCCGGAGACGGGGACGCCGAGGTCGAGGGCGGTTTGCACGGTCCACGCGCCGGTGCCCTTCGCGCCGGCTTGGTCGAGGATGACGTCGACCAGGGGGAGTCCGGTGTCGGTGTCGTGGTGGCGGAGGACTTCGGCGGTGATCTCGATGAGGTAGGACTCGAGTTCGCCGCGGTTCCAGTCGGCGAAGATGTCCGCGATCTCGGCGGGGGTTTTCCCGGTGCCGCGGCGGATGAGGTCGTACGCTTCGGCGATGAGTTGCATGTCGGCGTATTCGATGCCGTTGTGCACCATCTTCACGAAGTGTCCCGCGCCGTCGTGGCCGACATGGGTGACGCAGGGTTCGTCCTCGGCGATCGCGGCGATGGAGCGCAGG
>NZ_DATEJS010000195.1:0-3652 GCF_035277845.1 Microbacterium sp. | reverse complement strand
ACGGCACGGCGCGTGGCGATGTCGCCGTAGTGGTGCTTCAGCACGGAGGTGCGGAACCCGAGTCCGAGGTCGGATGCCGGCACGGTGTACGCGCGGTCGTCGCCCTCGTCGATGAGCTCGACCTCGACCAGGGTCTGCACGATCTCCTGGCCGTACGCGCCGACGTTCTGCACGGGCGCGGCTCCGACCGTGCCCGGGATGCCGGACATCGCCTCGATGCCGGCGAGCCCGCTCCCGACGGTCCAGGCGACGAAGTCGTCCCAGTTGTGTCCGGCCTGCACCCGCACCCGCACGTGGCCCGGGTGCGGGGAGGCGAGGGTCTCGATGCCGGTGGTCAGGATGCGGATGACGGTGCCTTCGAAGGGCTCGTCGCCGACGAACAGGTTGGACCCGCCGCCGAGCACGAACCAGTCCTCGCCCGCATCCCACACGTCCTGCAGCGCGGCGATCAGCTCGTCGGCCGTGTGGACGTCGATCATGCGCGCCGGAATGCCGCCGGTGCGCAACGTCGTGAGCTGCTTCAGCGGCAGCGGCGTCACCTCCGGCATGTCAGCGGCGCACCCGCACCTGTGCCTTGCCGAGCACGGTGACGTCGGCCGCCTGGACGGTCAGGTCGATGCGGGCGGACTCGTCGTCGACCGCACCGACGACGGCACGCACGGTGACGTCGGCTCCCTCGTCGGCATCCACGACGACCGGGCGCGTGAAGCGCACACCGTATTCGAGGATGCGGCCTGAGTCGCCGAGCCACGGAACGATCGTCTCGACCGACAGGCCCATCGTCAGCATGCCGTGCGCGAGCACGCCGGGCAGGCCGACGCGCGCGGCGACGTCGTCGCGGTAGTGGATCGGGTTGAAATCCCCGGATGCCCCGGCATAGCGCACCAGCGACTCGCGGGTCAGGTGCACGGTGCGCTCGGCGACGACGTCGCCGACGGCCAGTTCCCCGGTCACCGCACCGATAGACGTGTCGGTCATTCGTCTCCCCCGATCAGCAGGATGGACGTCGCCGTGACGACGTGGGCGCCGGCGGCATCCGTCACTTCGGCTTCGCTCGTGACCATCGCGCCCTTGCCCACGGCGCGCACGCCCGTGACGGACAGGCGGCCGGTGAGCTCGTCGCCGGCGACGATCGGCCGGGTGTAGCGGAAGCGCTGCTCGGCGTGGATCGTGCGCTCGAGCGCGATGCCCGAGTCGGGCTCGGCGAGCAGCTGCTGGAGCGTCAGGTCCTGGATGACCATAGCGAACGTCGGCGGCGCCACGAGGTCGGCGTAGCCGAGGGCCCGCGCGGCGTCGACGTCGGTGTGCTGCGGGTCGTCGGCGAAGACGGCGCGCGCGAACTCGCGCACCTTCTCCCGCCCGACGAGGTAGGGAGCCGTCGGCGGGAACACACGCCCGGCAAGATCGGGATTCACGCTCACCCCGCCATCCTATCGAGCGGGCCTGAGGCGCCCCCCGAAGGTCAGACCACGCGCTTCGCCGTGCGCCTCTGCCGCACCGCGCGCACGATCAGCTGGGTCACGATGATCGCGATGAAGATCGCGAACAGCATGTTGCCCACGAACGGCGTCACCGAGCGTGCGATCCAGGCGCCGAACGGAGTGGTGAAGCAGGCGGCGATGCCGATGTAGGCCGCGACGACGAGATCGGTGTTCCTCCGACGCAGGTTGGCGATGGTGCCCGACACGGACGTCGGCACGATCATGACCAGTGACGTGCCTTTGGCGATGAGGTCGCTCATGCCGAAAAGCATCATCATCACGGGAACGATGATGATGCCGCCGCCGACGCCGAGGATTCCGGACAGGATGCCGGTGACCACCCCGGCGACCGCGAGGCCGGCGCCGGAGAGCCAGGTCAGTTCCAGCACAGCCGAGCGCGACGGGATGTCGAAGAACAGGTTCACCATCACCGCGACGAGGAACACGATGAACATCCAGCGCAGGAACCCGAGCGAGAGGCGGTGCAGCAGCCACGTGCCGATCTGGGCGCCGATGATCGCGCCCGCCGCCAGGATGACCGCAGGGATCCAGGCCACCTCGTCGTTGGACGCGTACGTCACGATGCCGACGATGGCCGTCGGCACCACCGCGGCGAGCGACGTGCCCGAGGCGAGCCGCTGGTCGAAGGCGAGAAGCAGCACGAGCATGGGCACGATGAGCGTGCCGCCGCCGACGCCGAACAGCCCCGACATGAGCCCGGCGAGCAGGCCGATCCCGACGTAGACGGCGATCTGGCGGGGGGTGCGGGCGGTCCGTGCAGGGGTGTTCATGTCGTCGTCCAGCCTAGTTCGTGGCGGGAATCCGTCGCGTTCGGCCCCGGCAGGCGTGCGTTCGTGACGGATCGTCAGCAGGCGGCGAGGGCGGGGGCGCAGCACGTCGCGAGCTGCAGCGCGCAGCGGGCGATGCGCTCCGACCGATGGCCGACGACGTGGGGCGCCCAGGCCGCGGCGCCGTCGACCGCGATGCCGTCGATGAGCCCGTCGGCGAACAGGGATGCCGCGCCCACGCGCTGCTGCTGCGCCATGTGCTCCTGCGCGTTCGGGTCGTCGTGCATGAGCGCGGCGGCGCCGGCGAGCGGGAGGGGCGCGAGCCAGGCATCCTCGACCGCGACGATGAGGTCGCTGCCGCACAGCGCGATCGCGGCGGCACCGGCGCCGTCACCGAGCAGCAGCGTGGCCGACGGCACGGGCAGCACGGTGCCGGCGGACAGGGTCCGGGCGATCTCGAGGGCGAGCCCGCCCTCCTCGGACGCCCTGCTGACCTCGGCACCGGACGTGTCCGCGATCTGCAGCACGGGGATGCCGAGGCGACCCGCGATCTCGTACGCGTGGCGGGCCGCGGCGATGTCGGCGGGCGTCGTGTGCGCGTCCCGGGACCGCTCGTATCCGACCAGGAGGAAGCCCTGCTCCCCGAGACGGCCCCATCCGGTCACGAGCTCGGCGTCTCCGCCGCGGCGCGGCACATAGGAGTCCAGGCGCGAGATCAGGGTCTGCAGCGTGGGACGTCCGGGTCGCGCGGCAGCCTGCACCGCCGCCCAGTCGGACGCGTCGGTGCGCTCGGGAACCGCCACCGAACCGAGCGCGGGCACGGGCGCCCCCTTCTGCACACTGCCGAGCACGTCGAGGAGCGTCGCCACGCGCGCCCGGAAGCCGGCGGCATCCAGCACGGCATCGAGCAGCCCGTGCGCGTGCACGTTCTCGGCGCACTGCACGCCCTGGGGAACGCCGGCGCCGTAGCCGACGGCCGCGAGGCCCTCGACGACGCGCGGGCCGAGCAGCCCGATGAGCGCACCGGGCTCCGCGCAGACGTCGTCGGCGAGCGACGCCCACGATGCGTACACGCCCCCCGTGACGGGATGCCGCAGATGGGCCAGGTACGGCAGGCCGGAGAGCCGGAACCGCTGCACGGCCGCGGTGATGGTCCGCATCGTGAGGAACGCGGCCGCGCCCTCCTGCATGCGGGTGCCCCCGGACGCGAGCCCGGCGATCACCGGGCGCCGCTCGGCCGCGGCACGCTCGAACGCGGCGACGATGCGCGCCGCGGTGGCCACGCCGATCGACCCGCCGAGGAAGCCGAACTCGCTGACGATGACGGCGACGTCGCGCCCGCCGACCGTGCCGGCGCCGGTGCGCACCGCCTCGTCCGAGCCC
>NZ_DATEJS010000194.1:0-7828 GCF_035277845.1 Microbacterium sp. | reverse complement strand
GTGCGCACCGGCTGCGTCTTCGGCGCGGTCGCGATGCGGCCCTTCGTCCCCTCCGGGATGTCCAGGTCGGTGAACAGGTGCGCGCTGGACGAGTAGGTCTCGGTCGGGTCCGGCTGACCGAACTCGAGGGCGCGGTTGATGAGGGCCCATTTGTGCAGGTCCTCCCAGTCCACGAAGGTCACGGCGACGCCCGTGCGGCCGGCGCGACCGGTGCGTCCTGCGCGGTGCAGGTAGGTCTTCTCATCGTCCGGGATGGTGTGGTTGATGACGTGCGTGACGTCGTCCACGTCGATGCCGCGCGCGGCGACGTCGGTGGCGATGAGCACATCGCGCTTGCCGGCCTTGAAGGCCGCCATCGAGCGCTCCCGCGACTCCTGACTCATGTCGCCGTGCACGGCGGCCGCGTTGAAGCCGCGGTCGCCCAGTTCGTCGACGAGCTTCTGCGCAGCGCGCTTCGTACGCGTGAAGATGACCGTCTTGCCGCGGCCGCGCGCCTGCAGGATGCGGGCGATCACCTCGTCCTTGTCGAGGGAGTGCGCACGGTAGACGAGGTGCCGGATGTTCGCCTGGGTCAGGCCCTCGTCGGGGTCGGTCGCGCGGATGTGGATCGGGTCGGACATGAACCGCCGCGCCAGCGCGATGATCGGGCCCGGCATGGTCGCGGAGAACAGCTGGGTGTGGCGGACGGCCGGCACCTTCTGGAAGATCTTCTCGATGTCCGCGAGGAAGCCCAGGTCGAGCATCTTGTCGGCCTCGTCCAGCACGACCTCGGTCGCGTTCGAAAGGTCGAGCAGGCGCTGACCGGCCAGGTCGATGAGACGTCCCGGGGTGCCGACGACGATCTGGGCGCCGGCCTTGAGCTGCTCGATCTGTCCCTCGTACGCCTTGCCGCCGTAGATCGCGACGACGCTCGTGGACCGGTTCTCGGTGAGCATGTCGATGTCCTCGAACACCTGCACCGCGAGCTCACGGGTCGGCACCACGATGAGAGCCTTCACGCCCGGCTCGGGGTCGAGCCCGAGCCGCTGCACCACGGGGATGCCGAAGCCGAACGTCTTGCCGGTGCCGGTCTTGGCCTGGCCGATGATGTCCTGGCCGGGAAGACCGAGCGGGATGGTCTGCTCCTGGATGGGGAAGGTGTCCTGGATGCCGCGTGCGCTCAGCGCCTCGACGATGTCCTGGTCCACGCCGAGGTCGGCGAAGGTCGTCACGATATGTACCTGTTCGGTGAGGGGCGGCGTGCCGCCCGGGCGTCGATCCACGCCCTTCTCGAACCGCAGGCGCGGGGGCCCCGATCCGATGCCGGGGCATCCTGATTGTAACGGAGCGGCCACGATCGGCCTGGGATCGCACCTAGGCTGGGGGCGTGTTCGAATGGCTCACCCGTCGTGCCCCCGCCGCGCGCACCCTGCGGCTGCGGTCGCGGGACGAGGTCGGCGACGCCGTCCGCGTCGCGTTCGAGACGCTCGCGCCCGATGTCGGCACGTACCTCGGCCAGGCCGCGTACCTGCAGCTCGGCTACTTCGAGACGCTCAGCCAGCTGATCACCGAGACGCCGTCGCTGGGCGACAAGGAGGCGCTCTCCCGTGCGGCCGGCGCCGCCCTCGGCAAGCACCAGGCGCTCGTCGCACTGATCCGCGACCGCGGGGAGGACCCCACCGAGCTCATGCGTCCGTTCCGGGAGCCGCTGGACGCGTTCCGCCGCGCCACCCGCGGCATCCGCCCGGAGGAGACGATGCTGACGGTGCATCTCACCGCGGGGCTGCTCGACGACTTCTACAACCGGCTCGCGGTGAGCTACGGCGAGCCGGGTCGCCGGGTGGCGCGGATCCTGCAGGCCGACGACGACCGCGAGGCGCTGGTCGCGATCCTCCTGGCGCGCATGGCAGCGGACCCGCAGTGGCGTTCGCTGCTGGCCCTGTGGGGCCGCCGCCTGGTCGGCGACACGCTGCTGGTCGCCCGGGACGTGCTGCGTCTGCAGTCCGCGGACGCCGACGACGAGAAGCGCGTGGAGCCGATGTTCACCGACCTGATGGCCTCCCACAGCCGCCGCATGGAGGCGCTGGGACTCGCCGCCTGAGCGGCCGCGGTGGCGTCAGCCGACGCCGAGACGCCGCCGTTCGCGCACGTCGTGCGCCACGCGCACGCGGGTGGAGACCGGCACGGCGACGAAGCACACGACCGCGGGGGCCAGCAGCGACGCGATCCACAGCCAGCCGTTGTCCACGGTCAGGCCCGCCCAGGTGAGGACGAGCCAGACGCCGCCGCCGACCACCGCGCCGAGCATGGGCGCGAGAGCCGGGCCGCGCGTGTCGCGGCGGGGGAGCGTGTAGTGGGCGAGGAGCCCCCAGCATGCTCCGAACAGCAGGCCGAGGATGATCTGCATCAGGCGACGAAGCCGACGCGGCGGACGTCCTCGGTGCCAAGCTCGACGTAGGCCAGCCCCGCGGTCGGGACGATGTAGGAGTTGCCCTTGGTGTCGGCGAAGGTCACCTGCGCCGCGCCGGACTCCAGCGCGGTCGCGACGGCCTCGCGGACGGCGTCGGCCGAGTCGTTCGTCTCGAAGTTGAGCTCGCGTCCAGTGTTGGCGATGCCGATGCGAATCTCCACGGAGTGCAGCCTTTCTGGGCGGTGACGGGATGCCGGATGCCGGCGACATCGTCAGCCTACGACACGGGGTGCGCCCCGCCGCGCCTCCCCGGTCACGCCGTCGGCGAACACGACTCCCGCCCGGCCCGATGTCCGAGACCCCCGTTAGCCTGGAGCGGTGACCAGCACCACCGCGCTCTTCCCCGGGCAGACGCCGCTCGCGGTGCGCATGCGTCCGACGAGCCTCGACGAGGTGGCGGGCCAGCAGCACCTGCTGCGCCCGGGGTCGCCCCTCGTGGCGCTGGCCGACCCGGACGCGAAGGTCGCGGCATCCGTCTCGGTGATCCTGTGGGGCCCGCCGGGCACCGGCAAGACGACGCTGGCCCAGGCGATCGCGCGGTCTTCGGGGCGCCGGTTCGTCGAACTGTCCGCGGTGACCGCGGGCGTGAAAGACGTGCGGGCGGTCATGCAGGACGCCCTCGACCAGCGCGATCTGTACGGCGTCTCGACCATCCTCTTCCTCGACGAGATCCACCGCTTCACGAAGGCGCAGCAGGACGCCCTGCTGCCGGGTGTCGAGAACGGGTGGGTGGTGCTGATCGCCGCCACCACCGAGAACCCGTCGTTCTCGGTGATCTCGCCGCTGCTGTCGCGCTCCCTGCTGCTGACGCTGCAGCCGCTCTCCGACGACGACCTCGGCACGCTCATCGACCGGGCCGTCGCCGACCCGAGGGGCCTCGCGGGCGCGGTCTCGCTCGACGAGGCCGCGCGTGCCGCTCTGGTGCGGCTCTCGTCCGGAGACGCCCGGCGCGCGCTCACCGGGCTCGAGGCCGCGGCGTCCGTGCAGGCGGCCGACGAGGAGGCCCCGACGATCACCGCCGAAGACGTCGCCCAGGCGGTCGACAAGGCGCTGCTGCGCTACGACCGGCAGGGCGACGAGCACTACGACGTGATCAGCGCCTTCATCAAGTCGATCCGCGGGTCGGACGTCGACGCGTCGATGCATTATCTGGCACGCATGATCGAGGCGGGGGAGGACCCGCGCTTCATCGCCCGCCGCCTCGTGATCTCCGCCGCGGAAGACATCGGCCTCGCCGACCCGCAGGCGCTGCAGATCGCCGTCGCCGCCGCCGACGCTGTCGCCTTCATCGGGATGCCGGAGGGGCGGATCCCGCTCGCCGAGGCGACGGCGTACCTCGCGACGACGGCGAAGTCCAACGCCGCGTATGTCGCCATCGACAAGGCCATCGCCGACGTGCGGGCCGGCGGATTCGGGCGGGTGCCGGTGCATCTGCGCGACGCGCACTATCCCGGCGCCAAGCGCCTCGGACACGGCAAGGGGTACGTGTACCCGCACGACAGCGAGGTCGGCGTCTCGCCGCAGCAGTACCTGCCCGACGACCTGCGGGGTCGCCGGTACTACGAGCCGACCGGGCACGGTGCCGAGCGCGATGTGCAGGCGCGGCTGGAGAAGATCCGCCGCATCCTGAACGCGGACTGAGCCCGCCGCCCGCGTTTGATAGGATGGATCGGCTCGAAGCAGCGTCTTCGGGCATCCCCTCTCTTCTTCACCGACCTTCCGGCATGCCCCGGCGTGCAGTCCGGACAGGGCGAGGCGAGGGAGATACGTCCGCGAGCCGTGAGAGACACGGCCGCGTCATCGAAAGGAACACTTCGTGGCAACGAAGTCCCAGGACCGCCGCAAGGTCCGCCTGTCGCGTGCGCTCGGCGTCGCGCTGACCCCGAAGGCCGCCCGCTACCTCGAGAAGCGTCCCTACGCTCCGGGTGAGCACGGCCGCACCAAGCGCAAGCAGGACAGCGACTACGCGGTCCGCCTCCGCGAGAAGCAGCGCCTGCGCGAGCAGTACGGCATCCGCGAGAAGCAGATGCGCAACACCTTCAACGAGGCCCGCCGCAAGGACGGCCTGACCGGTGAGAACCTGGTCGAGCTGCTCGAGATGCGTCTGGACGCCCTCGTGCTGCGTGCCGGCTTCGCCCGCACCACGGCGCAGGCGCGTCAGCTGGTCGTGCACCGCCACATCCTCGTGGACGGCGAGCTCGTCGACCGCCCGTCGTTCCGCGTGAAGCCGGGACAGCTCATCCACGTCAAGCCGCGCTCCGAGGGCACGGAGCCCTTCCAGGTCGCCGCGGCCGGTGGCCACGCCGAGGTTCTGCCTCCGGTGCCGGGTTACCTCGAGGTCGAGCTCGACAAGCTGCACGCGCGTCTCGTGCGTCGCCCGAAGCGCGCCGAGGTGCCCGTCACCTGTGACGTGCAGCTCGTCGTCGAGTACTACGCGGCCCGCTGAGGGCCGCGGCCGAAGGCGCGCGCCAGCGCCGCGTCCTATCAGGCACTGCTCGCTGATCACATCGTGAGCACGAGGGCACCGGGGAGACCCGGTGCCCTCGTCGCGTCTGCGGGCGGCGTCCGGCCGATTGCGCCTACGATGGGGGGATGCAGAAGCTGGTGTGGTTCGTGGTGGGCGTCGCAGCCGGATTCGTCGCTGCGCACTTCGTCGACCGCGACCCGCGCGGCCACGTCGCCCTCGCCACTCTGGATGCGCGCATGAACGAGTTCGCCGACCGGGTCGGCGACGCGTACCGCGACCAGCAGGAGCGCCTGGCCGCCGCCGAGCCGTCCCCGGCCAGCGCCGACTGACACCTTCCCTTCCCCGACTTCTCCGCCCCGGCGGGAGTCCCCTGCTCGACCCGAGGATCCGCACGCCATGAAGACCGCTGAGATCGCCCAGCGCTACCTGGACTACTTCGAGAAGAACGATCACGTCGTGGTGCCGTCGGCGTCGCTCGTGAGCGACGACCCGTCGATCCTGTTCACGATCGCCGGCATGGTCCCCTTCATCCCGTACCTCACCGGCGTCGTCCCGGCGCCGTACCGTCGCGCGGTGGACGTGCAGAAGTGCATCCGCACCAACGACATCGAGGAGGTCGGGCACACCGCGCGCCACGGCACCTTCTTCCAGATGCTCGGCAACTGGTCGTTCGGCGACTACTTCAAAGAGGGCGCCATCGAGTACGCCTGGGACCTGCTGACGCGGCCCGAGGGCGAGGGCGGACTCGGCTTCGCGGAGCGCGATCTGTGGGTCACCGTCTACGAGGACGACGACGAGGCCGCGGGCTATTGGCGCAAGGTCGCCGGGCTTCCCGACGAGCGCATCCAGCGCATGGGCAAAGAGGACAACTACTGGACCACCGGTCAGCCCGGTCCCGCCGGCCCGTGCTCGGAGATCTACTTCGACCGTGGTCCCGCGTACGGCCGCGACGGGGGGCCGGCGGTCGACGACAGCCGCTTCACCGAGATCTGGAACCTCGTGTTCATGCAGTACGCGATCACGAACGTGCGGTCCAAGACCGAGTTCGACATCGTGGGCGACCTGCCGCAGCAGAACATCGACACCGGCATGGGTCTCGAGCGCGTCGCGTTCATCAAGCAGGGCGTCGAGAACATGTACGAGATCGATCAGGTGCGTCCGGTGCTCGACCGCGCCTCGGCGATCTCGGGCCGCCGCTACGGCGCCGAGCACGAGGACGACGTGCGCTTCCGCGTCATCGCCGACCACGTGCGCTCCTCGCTGATGCTGCTCTCGGACGGCGTCACCCCGTCGAACGAGGGCCGCGGATACATCCTGCGCCGCCTCATGCGCCGCACCGTGCGGGCGATGCGCCTGCTCGGCGTCGACGCCCCGACCTTCCCGGAGCTGTTCACGGCATCGCGCGACGCCATGAAGGATGCCTACCCCGTCGTCTCGGACGACTGGGCACGCATCTCGCAGTACGCGTTCGCCGAGGAGGAGACCTTCCTGCGCACGCTGGCATCCGGCTCGACGATCCTCGACCTCGCACTGGAGGACACCAGGAAGAAGGGCGGCACCGCGCTCGGCGGCGCCGATGCCTTCCTGCTGCACGACACCTACGGCTTCCCGATCGACCTCACCCTCGAGGTCGCCCAGGAGGCCGGGCTCGAGGTCGACCGCGCCGCGTTCGACGAGCTCATGGCGCAGCAGAAGGCGCGCGCCAAAGCCGACGCGAAGTCGCGCAAGCGCGCCCTCGCCGACCAGAGCGTGTACCGCGAGTTCCGCGCGCAGGGCGAGACCGTCTTCACCGGGTACTCCGACCTGGAGACCGCGTCGACCGTGCTCGGCCTGCTCGTGGACGGGCTGCCCGCCGACCGTGCCGTGCAGGGGCAGATCGCCGAGGTCATCCTCGCCGAGACGGCGCTGTATGCCGAGTCCGGCGGCCAGGTCGCCGACAAGGGCGTCATCGTCGGCCCGGGGTACGAGCTCGAGGTGCTCGACGTGCAGAAGCCCGTGCCCGGACTGGTGAGCCACACCGTCGAGGTGACCGCGGGCGAGGTGGGCGTCGGTCAGCCCGCCACGAGCGTGGTGGATGCCGCCAACCGCCGGGCCGCCCGGCAGGCGCACTCCGCGACGCACCTGGTGCACGCGGCACTGCGCGACACCCTGGGCAAGACCGCGACCCAGGCGGGCTCCCTGAACCGCGCCGGGTACCTGCGCTTCGACTTCGCGTGGGGACAGGCCCTGTCGGCTGCCACCAAGACCGAGATCGAGGAGATCGCCAACAACGCGGTGCGCGACAACCTCGAGGTCACCACGCGCGTGATGGCGCTCGACGAGGCCAAGTCGCTCGGCGCGATGGCCCTGTTCGGCGAGAAGTACGGCGCCGAGGTGCGCATGGTCGACATCGGCGGTCCGTGGTCGCGCGAGCTCTGCGCCGGCACGCACGTGTCGTCCAGCGCCGAGATCGGCCTGATCTCGCTGGTGGGCGAATCCTCGGTGGGCGCATCCAACCGCCGCGTGGAAGCACTCGTCGGGCTGGACGCCTTCCGCGACCTCGCCGCGGAGCGCACGATCGTCTCGCAGCTGACCTCGGCGCTCAAGATCCCGCGCGACCAGCTCCCGGCCCGCATCGCCGAGCTGTCCGCGAACCTGAAGGCGGCGGAGAAGAAGATCGCGGCATTCGAGCAGCAGGCTCTCGCCGACCGCGCCCCGCAGCTGGCCGCGGGCGCCTCGCACGTCGGAGGATCCCGGGTCGTCGCCGAGAGCATCGGCACAGCGGGCTCCGGCGACGACGTGCGCACGCTCGCGCTGCAGGTGCGCGACCGCCTCGGTGCCGACGCCGCGATCGTCGCCCTCGGTGCGGTCGTGGGGGAGCGTCCCGTCGTGATCGTCGCCACCAACGGCGCCGCTCGCGCGGCCGGCGCCAA
>NZ_DATEJS010000193.1:0-8039 GCF_035277845.1 Microbacterium sp. | reverse complement strand
CCGCCCTTCCGGGAGGTGTCGTCGTCGACGCCGGGGGAGACATCGCCGCACGCGGGATGCCGCAGCGCGTCGCGCTGGAGCATCCGTACGATCCGGCGCGTGCCATCGGGGTCGTCTCCCTGACCGACGGTGCGCTGTGCGCGTCGGCGGTGAACCGGCGGGCCTGGGGCGGCGGCCTCCATCACGTGCTGGATGCCCGCACCGGCGTCCCCGTCGATGCGGTCGCGGCGACGTGGGCGCAGGCGGGCACCGCCATGCGCGCGGACGCCGCCGCCACGGCCCTGTTCTTCGACGGCGGGCCGGAGGTCGCGCACCGCTGGGGCGTGCCGTGGGTGCGCATGCTGACCGACGGCCGTGTGCAGTGGTCGCCCGGCAATGAGGCAGAGTTGTTCGTGTGATCGTCGCGCTGACCGCATCCTTCAACCGCGTCTTCGCCCTGCTGGGCCGGTTCTCGATGTACCGTCTCGTGCTGCTCGAGCTCGCCGTGCTGGCCGGCATCGCCCTGCTGCTGTCGCTCGCGGGGCTGGTGGCGCCGGGCTGGGCGGACATCCTCGTCACCGCGGCCGTGCTCGCCGCCGTGTGCGCGGGGGTGGATGCCGCGGCCCAGCGCATCGTGCGTCTGCCGTGGCGCGTGGAGTCGTCGCTGATCACGGCGGGCATCCTCTTCTTCGTGCTGCGCCCCACGATCGACCCGGCCGGTCTCGTCGGCATCGTCGTCGCGGCCGCGGTGGCATCCCTCTCCAAGTACATGCTGGTGTGGCGCGGACGCCACATCTTCAATCCGGCGGCGACGGGCGCCGCCGTGCTGACCCTCGTGACGGCCCTGTCGGGGGCGTACGGCCTCGGCACCTCGGCCTGGTGGGTCGGCACCCCGGTGCTCGGCCCGGTGGTGCTGCTCCTCGGCCTCGTCATCGTGTGGCGGGTGGAGAAGCTGCGCGTCGTCGGGCTGTTCGCGGGCGCAGCGCTGGTGGTCGGCACGATCTCGATCGCCGTGCAGTACCAGGCATCCGGGACGCCGTGGGATGTCGGCACGATCTTCTGGCAGCAGCTGTGGTCGTCGCCGGTGCTCTTCCTCGGCGCGTTCATGCTCCCGGAGCCGCTGACCCTGCCGCCGCGCCGCTGGCAGCAGCTCGTCGGAGCGGCGATCGTGGGCGTGCTCGTGGGCTGGTCGCCGGTCATCGGCTCCTTCCCGGTCTCGCTCGGCGCCGAGCGTGCGCTGCTCGTCGGCAACGCCGTGGCGTTCGCGTTCGCGCTGCGGCAGGCGGTGCGGCTCACCCTGGTGTCGCGGCGGGCTCTGACGCCCACCGTGCAGCAGCTGACCTTCACCACCAAGCGCCGTCTCGAGTTCACCGCCGGCCAGTATCTGGAGCTCGACGTGCCGCACCGCCGGCCGGACGCGCGCGGCACCCGCCGGCCGTTCAGCATCGTCTCCGCGCCCGAAGACCTGCCCGAGGTGCGCATCGCGTTCCGGGACGGCCGCGGGCCGCAGTCGACCTTCAAGCGCGCCCTGGCGGCGACCGATGCCGGGAATGTGCTCGCCGCCACCGGCATCTGGGGCGACTTCGTGCTGCCCCGCCACCATTCCGAGCCGTTGCTGCTGGTCGCGGCCGGGATCGGCGTCACGCCGTTCGTCTCGCACCTGCGTCACCTCGCGGCGTCCGGGGACGCCCGCGACATCGTGCTGGTCTACGTCGTCTCCGACACCGCCGAGATGGCGTATCTCGACGAACTCGCGGCCTCCGGCATCCCGGTCGTCGTGTTCATGCGGGATGATCCGGGCCCGTTGCCGGCGGGCTGGACGTGGACCGGGGGAGTGCGGCTGGATGCCGCGCAGCTGCCGCTCGCCGTGCCGGACCTCGCGACGCGCCATGCGTACATCTCCGGTCCGGCCGCGCTCATCGCCGATCTCGCCCCCGCCCTCGAGAAGGCGAAGTCCATCACGACGGACGCGTTCAGCGGTTACTGACGCGCGTGCTGCGCGGTGGTGATGTCATGGGCGCCGACCGTGCCGAGGGCCGGGATGCGCACCTCGAACGTGGTGTCGCCCGGAATGCTGCGCACGGCGATCGTGCCGTGATGCGCCTGCACGATGGCGCGCGCGATCGACAGGCCGAGGCCGGTCCCCCCGGTCTTCCGGGCGCGTGACCTGTCCGCGCGGGCGAAGCGCTCGAAGAGCTCCTCGGCGACGGCCGGATCGACACCGGGCCCGTCGTCGTGCACCGTGATGAGGGCCTGATCCCCGACCCGCTGCAGGCGCGTGGTGACGGTGGTGCCCTCGGGCGTGTGGGTCCGTGCGTTCCCGAGAAGGTTCGCGAGCACCTGGTGCAGGCGGGCCGCGTCGCCGGCGACTTCGACCGGCACCTCGGCGACATCCAGGTCCCAACGGTGCCCGGGGCCGGCGGCCTGCGCGTCGGCGACCGCCTCGACGCACAGCTGGGTGAGGTCGACGGCGCCGTAGACGAGCTCCTGCCCTTCGTCGAGCCGTGCCAGCAGCAGCAGGTCCTCGACCAGGGTCGTCATCCGCAGCGACTGGGCCTGGATGCGCTCGAGCGCCTGCTGGGTGGTCTCGAGCACCGCCGGACCCTCCGATCGCTGTAGCGACCGCAGCGACAGCTCCGAGTAGCCGCGGATGGATGCCAGCGGTGTGCGCAGCTCGTGGCTGGCATCCGCCACGAAGGAGCGCATCCGCTCCTCGTTGCGCTGGCGCGCCGTGAGCGAGGCGCTGACATGGTCGAGGAGCGTGTTCAGCGCGGCTCCCACCCGGCCGATCTCGGTGCGATCGTCGGACTGGGACGCCGGGACGCGCTCGGAGATCGACACCACGCCCTCGGCCATCGGCAGTGCGGCGACGTGCGCGGCCGTGTCGGCGACTGCGCGCAGCGGCTGCAGGCCCCGTCGGATGATGAGCGCGATCGCGACGCCGAGGAGCAGCAGGCCACCCGTGGTCACCAGGGCCACTGTGGTGAGGATCTGCGCGACCGTCGCGTTCATCTCGGACGTCGGCAGGCCGACGATGATCGTGTACGGGCGGAAGTTCTCACCGGTGATCCGGTACGCCCCGGCCCCGTCGACCCGCACGGTCACGTACGGCTGGTTGCTCTGCTGCGGACCGGACGAATCTCCTGCCTGCGTCACGATGTGGATGATCTCCACGCTCGTCAGGCGCGCGACTTCGTTGTGCTCGTTCATGTACGCGCCGGTGATCCCGGGGCCCGCCTGCAGGATGAGCAGCGTGCCCGGGGGGTAGTGCCCCTCGGCGAGGATCGCCGCCGCGGTGACGCTCTGGGTGATCGGCGGCGCGGATTCGAGCAGTGTCGTGCGAGCCTGTTCGGCCGTGGCGGACACCTGCGAGTTGAGGTTCGCGATCAGGATCTGACCGAGGATGGTGCTGGTGGCGAGCGCCACGGCGACCAGGATGAGCGCGACCATGCCGATCACGGTGACCATGAGGCGGGTCTGCAGCGTCAGCGGCTTCGCGTGGCGGTGACCGGGCAGGTCCTCCGGAATCGGCGCGGTCTCTGCTGTCACTGCGGCGCTTTGATCATGTAGCCGACGCCGCGCACCGTGTGGATGAGCGGATCGCGGCCGGCGTCGATCTTCTTGCGCAGGTACGAGATGTAGAGCTCGACGACGCTCGACCGCCCGCCGAAGTCGTAGTTCCACACCCGATCGAGGATCTGCGCCTTCGACACGACGCGCCGCTGGTTGCGCATGAGATAGCGCAGCAGCTCGAACTCGGTGGCGGTGAGCTCGATCTCGGTGCCCGAGCGCTCGACCTCGTGGCTGTCCTCGTTGAGCGTCAGGTCGCCCACGCGCAGGATCGGCTCGGCTTCGCCCGCCCGGGCGGTGCCGGCCCGGCGCATGAGGCCGCGCAGCCGCGCCACGACCTCCTCGAGGCTGAACGGCTTCGTCACGTAGTCGTCGCCGCCCGCCGTGAGCCCGGCCACCCGATCGCTCACGGAGTCCTTCGCGGTGAGGAAGAGCACGGGCACGTCGTCGCCGCTGCGGCGCAGGCGCTGCAGCACCGACATCCCGTCGAGGTCCGGCATCATGATGTCGAGCACCATGGCGTCGGGCTCGAATTCGCGGGCGACCTGGAGGGCCTGGAAGCCGGAGGCCGCGGTTCGCACCTCCCAGCCCTCCATCCGAAGGGCCATGGAGAGCAGGTCGGTGAGCATCTGCTCATCGTCGACGACGAGGACGCGGGGAGCGCTCCCGTCGGCGCGCTGAAGAGTCTGGGTGGGGGACATGGCGGTCATGCCTCGATTCTCTGTGTGCTGGCTCGCAGATACCTCTTGGTAATCCTATGCGGCGACTGTGAGTTCGGGCTCATCGCGATCGCATAGGGCGCGCTGGTTACGCGCATCGATTCAAAACCTAGCGCTCCGGTGACCGACTGGGGAAGAGTCCGGGGCTGGGAGCACGCCGAGGGGACCGCACCGCCCGATCGGAAAAGAGCGGCGGGGCGGACCGTGAGGCCCGCCCCGCCGCTTCTGCGCAGTCGGGAAGGTCAGTGACCGTGGCCCGTCCGCTGCGCGAGCGCGAAGTTGATCGCTCCCATTCCGGTCACGTCGTCGTAGCCCCGGGCGGTGGTCAGCGACGTGTCGGTGTCGTACGACACCAGGTAGGTGTTGCCGCTGTGCGCGCTCGTGTAGGCCAGGCCGCCCTGCGCCGGACGAACGTCCCGGAAGGCCTGCGGCGCGATCCTGTCGATCGCATACAGGGTCGGGTTCGCGAAGCCGATCACCGAGTGGGTCAGCTGCTGCGACAGCGCCATCATCGCCGCGGTGAGCGGAGCGGCGAGGGACGTGCCGCCGTACGTCTCGTTCTGGTAGGCGCCGGTGGTCAGGGCGGCATCGTCCGTGATCGGGCTGATGCCGATCTCGAACCCGGTGTACGGGTCTGCGAGGGCCGCGACGTCCGGGGAGACGCGCATGCCGCGAGCGAGGGAGCCCGGCACCACGCCGCGCTGGTACCAGGGCTGCGGGTTCACGGCGCTGACGCCGCCACCCGCGCCCCCGCCGAAGTCGCCGGGAAGGGGGGACAGATACGAGAGCGCGCCGGTCTGGTCGTCCTTCGCGACCTTGTCCAGCGTCGAACCCCACCCGCTCTCGACGGCGATGCCACCGTTCTGCGCGATGCCGAGGGAGGTGCCGCCGACGGCGGTCACCCAGGGCGAGGATGCCGGGAAGTCGGGCGAGGCGTAGCCGAGGTTTCCGGTCTCGTCGCCGTTGTCACCGGACGAGAAGTACAGCCCGATGCCCTCGCCGGCCGCCTGGATGTGCAGGTTCTGCTCGCCGGCGATGACGTCCGCGGGCACGTCCTCGCCGACGTCGCCCCAGCTGTTGCTGACGATGTTCGCGAGGCGGTTGTCCAGCACCGTCGAGAGGGCGATGTCGAGTCCGCCTCCGCAGTTCATCGCGCCGAGGTACAGGATGTGCGCCTTCGGTGCGATCGCGTGCACGGACTCGACGTCGAGGGTTTCCTCGCCCTGCCATCCGCTGGGGTAGCCGCACGCCGCCTCGTCGTACATCGTCGGGGCCACGATCTGGCTCAGCTGGTCCGACGTCATGGCCGGCTCCCCGTTCTGCGCGGAGTAGCCGTCGACGTCCTGCAGGATCGACGGCGAGGCGTACGCATCGGTGATGGCGATCGTCTGACCCTGGCCCTGCAGCCCCGCGGCCTCGAGCTTCGACAGGCCGTAGGCGGACCGCAGCTGAGCGGGGACGTAGCCGCAGATGTTCGTGTTGAACGAGGTCGTGCCGTACGCGGCGGGCAGGATGGCCTGGTTCTGAGCCCAGTACGTGGAGCAGGGCGCACTCACGTCGGCCGGAGTCGCTGGCGTCCGCGGCGACGCGGCGCGCTGCTGCATCGTGCGCTGGACGGCGCGGGTCTTTCCGCCCTGATCCTTGTCGCGGTCGATGGAGTCCGGCCGGGTCAGCGCGCGCGACTGATCGACGCCCACGGCGAGCACCGACCTGCCGATGCCGGACGGAAGAACAGGCGCCGACGAGGGGGCGATGAGCGATCGCCCGTCGTGGCGGTATCTGTGCAGGCGCGTGGCGAACACGGCGTTCACCTGATCGGCGGAGCCGCGGAAGACGACGTACTCGCGGCTGGCCGGTGTGCCGGTGATCGTCAGACCCTTGCTCGTCAGATAGCGCACGACCTGGGTGTAGGTCGACTGGGCGGGCGCGTACCGGGCGATCCACTGCGCCGGACTGAGGGCGTGGCGGTACTGCCGGCTCATCGGATCCGAGACGGCCTTGGCGAGAGCCGCAGCGCCGGCCGGATCACGCAGCTCGAGGTAGAGCTCGCCCTCGACGGTCGTGTCGGTGGCCGGGGCTCCGGCGTCGTTCGCGTGAGTGGCCCACGCGGGCACGGAGCCGGGGAAGCGGACCGTCGCCGGTGCGGTGGCGGCGCTCGCGGCCCCCGAGCCGGTCAGCGCCATCGCGACGGCGCACGCACCGGTGGCGATGAAGACGGTGAGGCGCTTGCGTGATCGACGACCCTGGTGCTCGGCCATGCCGCTCCTTTCGAGAGGTGCGCCGGGACGGCGCACGCGCGATCGGCACGCTAGCGCCCCGTCGTCGGGCAGGACAAGTCGCAGCCGCGGCCGATGGCGGCAGTGACCGGATTGGGACAGAAGGATGCCACCCGCCGAGACGGCCAGATTGTGACAATTTCGACACGGTGCTCGCAAAAGTGCTGTGGTTCGGTGCCGGGCCGGGTAGTGTCAGGCGCACCCTGACCGTCGGCGTCGACAGCACGATGTCCCACGGCACCCACCTGGAAGGCGAATACATGCTGCGTAAGACGACACTGGCAGGCATCTCCGCTGCGGCGGCCGTGCTCCTGCTCGCCGGCTGTGCGAACCAGCCGAGCACCAACTCGACTTCGTCCACGGGATCGAATCCGGGCGTGAACATCCCGGCGATCACGTCGGTCACGACGCCCAAGGACGCCGTGCTCCCCGCCGGCGACGGAAAGGCCACGTGCTCGGGCGTGTCTCTGGCCTACATCGGCGCGGAGACGGGCCCCAACGCCCAGCTCGGCATCAACATCTACAACGGCATCCAGCTGGCCATCAACCAGCACAACCAGGCGAACCCCAAGTGCCAGGTCGCCTTCAAGAAGTTCGACACCGAGGGCGACCCGCAGAAGGCGACGGGCCCGGTGACGCAGGCGGTCAACTCCAAGGACATCGTCGGCGTCGTCGGCCTTCCGTTCTCGGGTGAGTCGCAGGCCACGGGCAACATCTTCCAGCAGGCGGGCCTCGTGCACATCACCCCGTCGGCCACCAACCCGACGCTCACTCAGAAGGGCTGGACGACCTTCTTCCGCGGCCTCGGCAACGACGCCGTGCAGGGTCCGGCGGCGGCCAAGTTCATGACCGACCAGCTCAAGGCCAAGAAGATCTACGTCGTCCAGGACGACTCGGACTACGGCATCGGCCTGGCCGGTGAGGTCACCAAGAGCCTCAGCAGCTCCGTGCTCGTCGGCACCGACAAGGTGACGACCGGACAGAAGGACTTCTCCGCGACGGTGTCGAAGATCCTCAACGCCAAGCCGGATGCCGTCTACTACGCCGGCTACTACGCCGAGGCCGCTCCGTTCGACCAGCAGCTGGTCAACCAGGGCTTCAAGGGCACGTTCGTGGGACCCGACGGCGTGAAGGACGACCAGTTCATCAAGCTGGCCGGAAACGCGTCGAACAACACGTACTTCAGCTGCCCCTGCATCCCGGGTGAACTGATCCCGTCCTTCGCCGACGCGTACCAGAAGCTCGCCAACGCGGCTCCCGGCACGTACTCGATCGAGGGTTACGACGCCGCCACGATCCTGCTCTCGGGCATCGATCACGGCAAGACCACCCGTGCGGGCCTGCTCGACTGGGTGAAGAACTACGACGCGGACGGCCTGAGCAAGCACTACAAGTGGGACTCCACCGGTGAGCTCCAGGCGCCGACCGTCTACGGGTACAAGGTCGAGGGCGGCAAGATCGTCCCGATCGGAACCATCGGCGGATAACGCGACAC
>NZ_DATEJS010000192.1:0-2334 GCF_035277845.1 Microbacterium sp. | reverse complement strand
CCTCGGTCGAGCCGGGACCGACCGGTGACCGATGCGCGGCGGCGGCGCTGCCCCGCAGGCTCGACACATGATCCTCGTAGACCAGCTCACCAAGCGGTACGGCCGCTACACGGCCGTCGACTCCATCTCCTTCTCCGTGCGCCCGGGGACAGTCACCGGCTTCCTCGGCCCGAACGGCGCCGGCAAGTCCACCACGATGCGCGTGATGGTCGGCCTGACCGCCCCGACGTCCGGCACCGCGACCATCGACGGCGTCCGGTTCGCCGACCTGCCCAACCCCGGCCTCGAGGTCGGCGTCCTCCTCGACGCCTCCGCCCAGCACGCCGGCCGCACCGGACGCGAGATCCTCACGATCGCTGCCGACACCATCGGCCTGCCCCGCCGCCGTGTCGACGAGATGCTCGAGCTGGTGAGTCTGACACCCACCGAGGCCAAGCGCCGGGTGCGCAACTACTCCCTCGGGATGCGCCAGCGCCTCGGCATCGCCACCGCACTCCTCGGAGACCCACAGGTGCTGATCCTCGACGAGCCCGCCAACGGGCTCGACCCCGCGGGGATCCGGTGGATGCGCGACCTGCTGACGGGCTTCGCCAGCCAGGGCGGCACCGTCCTGTTGTCCTCACACCTGCTCCACGAGATCGAGGTCATCGCCGACGACCTGGTCGTGATCGGCAACGGAAAGATCGTCGCGTCCGGCAGCAAGGAAGAGCTGCTGGCCGCAGCGGGGACGCTCGCCCGCTCGACGTCACCGCGCGACCTCGCTCACGCCCTCGAACAGGCAGGGATCCCCAGCACGCTCGCAGGAGACGGCTCGGTCCGCACGGACGCCGACCCCGCTCGGGTCGGATCCGTGGCCCTGACCGCCGGGATCCCTCTGACCGAGCTCCGGTCCGCCGAGGGCACCGGGCTCGAAGACATGTTCCTCTCGCTCACCGCCGACACCCAACGCGAAGGAGTTGCGGCATGACCGCCACGATCATCCCTCCCGACACCATCGAGGCCGAGCCGGCCCGACGGACCGCCCAACCCATCCCGGCCACCCGACTCGTCAAGGTCGAGCTGCGCAAGATGTTCAACACCCGCTCGGGATTCTGGATGCTCATCAGCATCGGCGCCCTGTCGCCCATCTCGGCCGGGTCGCTCCTCGTCCTCGGCCTCAACAGCGACGTCACCTACCAGAACTTCGTGAGGGCGAGCGGGTTCCCGATGTCAGTGATCTTGCCGATCATCGCGATCCTGGCCGTCACGGGTGAGTGGAGCCAGCGAAGTGGGCTAACCACGTTCACGCTGGTGCCGAGCCGCGAACGCGTGATCGGCGCCAAGGCGATCGCGACCCTCCTGGTGGGCCTCGGCGCCGTCTCCGTCGCCTTTGCGGTTGGCGCCCTCGGCAACGTGGCCGGGTCAGCACTCGCAGGCGTCGACACCGCGTGGGACATTTCGTTGTCCATGGCACTCCAGATGGTGCTCTACAACCTGGTGGGCATGGCCTTCGGCTTCGCACTCGGTGTCGTGCTGCGCAACTCCGCGGCCGCGATCGTGGGCTACTTCGTCGCTTCACTAGTCATGCCCGGCATTCTCGCGCTCCTGGCTCAGGTGCGTTCGTGGTTCGAGGACCTGCAGCCGTGGATCGACTGGCACCACACGCAGGTGGCGCTCCTCGATGGCGCCACGAACACTGTCAAGGAGTGGGCGATGCTCGGCTCGACCACGATGATCTGGATTGTCCTTCCCCTCGTCGTCGGGCTGCTGTCCCTGCGCCGCTCCGAGGTCAAGTAACCCACCCGTCGCGCCCCTTGGCGACGCCGCCCACGCGTGCAACCTCAGGCCGCCGAACCTTCTCACTCCGCACAGAGGCTGGTGGGCGGCCGGCGCAGAGGTGTCGTGTTCCAGGTCTGAAGGCGGCGTCGAACTCCCCGCTGACAAGAGGCTGCTCGGGAGGGGCGTATCGGCCGAAAGGACGAGACAAGGACCGTTCGACCGGCCGGTCGAACACGAGCCTTGAGGCTGATTGGCCCGTAGCGGAAGTCAGCGACCGTGGAGTCACCGATCATCCCGACGGCAACTAAGGAGTAAGAGATGAGATCACTTGAGAAAACCGCCACCGCGCTGGGGTCCCTGCACGTACCCGTGAGCGCGGCAGCGGCAACGACGGAGCGCACCGAGACCCGAGGGCACCGAGAGCGCGTCGTCGGCGCGGCGGCGATCGCGTCGGCAGCACTGGTGATGATCGACAACCTGGTCGTGGGATGGGTCGGCTCGCCTACTTATGGAGCCCCGATCAAGGAGGTACTCGCCTTCCACGCAGATCACCGGACCGCGGTCGCGATCGCCGTT
>NZ_DATEJS010000191.1:0-22513 GCF_035277845.1 Microbacterium sp. | reverse complement strand
GCTCGCTGGCGGCATCCGTCGTCGACGACCTGGCCGAGGCGCTGGATGCCGCCGCCCGCGAGGTCACCCGCGCGATCCGCTCCACGACCTCCGGTCGTTGAGCGGGCGACCGGGCTCCGTCAGTCCTTCTCCCAGGTGATGTCCTCATCGTCGGGCACGGGCTCGCCGAGCGGCACGACGAGCACCGGCCGGGTCTGGCGGTGCGTGAGCCGCGCCGCGACCGACCCGGTGAAGAACTCGCGCACGGACTCTCCGAATCCGCGCCGGCGGGTGCCGACCACGATCATCTTCGCGTCGCACTGCTCGGCGACCTTCTTCAGCCCGATGGCCGGGTCGCCCACCAGCTGCTGCACGCTCCAGCGCACCTCGTGGCCCTCGAGCAGCTTGGTCGCCTGGGTCGTCACGGCCGCGAGGTCGTCGCCGCCGGTGTCGATGTCCATGTCGATCGGGGCCGAATGCACCGATCCATCCGGATCCTCATAGGTCACGAACCGCATCACGTCCACGTTCACCACGACGAGCGGGGCTCCGAGAAGGGCGGCGTGACGGGCGGCCACCTTCAGCACGCGCGGCGGCTGGTCGGGCGTCACGCCCACGACCACGGCCCCGGTGGTGGAGGCGGAGACCTCGTCAGCAGGGTCGTTCTGGCTCTGTTGTTCGGACATCGTCATCCCTCTCGCCGGGGCGGTCTCACCCGGGGAGAAGGGCCGGGCCGGACCCGCCGTGATATTCTGGATTCTACTCTTCCCGGCCTCAGGCCGGCATTTGCAATGCACCGGGTCCGGCACGACCCGCGATACACAAGAGGGGGTTGCGCATGGGGCGTGGCCGTCAAAAGGCGAAGCACACCAAGATCGCCCGTGAACTGAAGTCGTACAGCCCGAGCGTCAATTACGCCGCGCTGGAGCGCGAGCTCGGTCACCCCGACGAGAACGGCGAAGACCAGTACGTCGACAAGTGGGCTGACCAGTACGACGACGAAGACGACGAGGACGAAGACCAGGACCAAGGGTCCCTGCAGACCGCCTGAGTCGTCGCTTCGACGCAAGCACCGGATGCGCTTGGACGCATCCGGTGCTTTTTGCGCGTCCGCCCACCATGGCGCGGGGCATCCTCAGCTCTGCTGAGAGCCCTCCACCCAGGCGAGGTACTCCTCGGTCACGGTTCCGGTGACGTATCGGCCGTCGAAGCAGCTCATGTCGAGGTCGGGGATGTCCGACCCGTCCAGGATCGCGGACTTGAGGTCGTCGACCTCCTGGTACACGATGTGGTCGCAGCCGAGCTCCTCGGCGATCTCGGGGATCGTGCGGCCGTGCGCGACGAGCTCGTGCCGGGAGGGCATGTTGATGCCGTAGACGTGCGGATGCCGCACCGGCGGCGCGGCCGAGGCGAACGTGACCGAGACGGCCCCGGCATCCCGCGCCATCTGGATGATCTGCTTCGACGTGGTGCCGCGCACGATCGAGTCGTCGATCAGCAGCACGTTCTTGCCGCGGAACTCACTCGACATGGCGTTGAGCTTCTGACGCACGCTCTTCTTGCGCACCGCCTGCCCGGGCATGATGAAGGTACGGCCCACGTAGCGGTTCTTGTAGAAGCCCTCGCGGTACTCGATGCCGAGCTTGCGGGCGACCTCCATCGCGGCGGGCCGCGACGAGTCGGGGATCGGCATGACGACGTCGATCTTGTCGCGCGGCACGTGCTTGGCGATGGTGTCGGCGAGCTTCTCGCCCATGCGCAGCCGTGACTCGTACACGGAGATCCCGTTCATCACCGAGTCGGGACGGGCGAGGTAGACGTACTCGAAGGCGCACGGCGCGAGCGTGGGCTCTGCGGCGCACTGCCGCGAGAACAGCTCGCCGTCGTTCGTGATGAACACCGCCTCGCCCGGGGCGATGTCGCGGACGATCTCGTAGTCGCCGTTCTCGAGCACGAGCGACTCGCTGGTGACGACCCACTCGTCGGCGTCACCCGGGGCGGCCGCGGTGCGCCGGCCGAGGATCAGGGGACGGATGCCGAACGGGTCGCGGAAGGCGAGCAGGCCGTAGCCGGCGATGATCGCGATCACCGCGTAGGCGCCCTCGATGCGCTCGTGGGTGCGCGCGACGGCCTCGAAGATGCGGTCGGGTTCGAGGTCGACCGGCGAGGTCGTGGTCTGCAGCTCGTGCGCGAGCACGTTCAGCAGCAGCTCGGTGTCGCTCGACGAGTTCAGGTGCCGGCGGTCGCGCTGAGCCATTTCGCTCGTGAGCTCACGCGTGTTGGTGAGGTTGCCGTTGTGGATGAGGACGATGCCGTACGGCGCGTTCACGTAGAACGGCTGCATCTCCTCCTCGCTGGAGGCCGTGCCCTTGGTGGCGTAGCGGACATGGCCGAGACCGACGCTGCCGAGGAGCGAGCGCATGTCGCGGGTGCGGAACGCCTCGCGCACCATGCCCTGCGCCTTCGCGGTGTGCATGACGCCGTTCGACTCCGCGGTGGCGATGCCGGTGGCATCCTGACCGCGGTGCTGCAGCAGCAGCAGGGCGTCGTAGATCTCCTGGTTGACCGGGCCGTTTCCGACCATGCCGACGATGCCGCACATCGCTTCAGTTCGCTCCTGCTTCTGCGTAGCTGCCGACGAGTCGCACGGCTCCGCCGTCGACGCCCTTCGCGCCCTGCTCGTAGTCTCCGTCGGGCAGTTCGCCGGCGTGCACGACGCCGGCCTGCCATGCTTCGATGCCGGCATCGCGGATCGAGGCGATGACGGCTTCCGCCTGATCCGCCGACACCGCGGCGAGGAATCCGATGCCCAGGTTCCAGGTGCCCTCGGTCTGGGTGAGGTCGAGTCCGCCGAGCCCTGCGAGCACGCGGAACACCGGCAGCGGCGACCAGGTCGACCGGTCGACGTCGACCCAGGTGCCCTGCGGGAGCACGCGCGCGAGGTTCGCCGCGATGCCGCCGCCGGTGACGTGGCTGAGGGAGTGCACGGCGCCGGGGTGGTCGGCGAGCAGCTGCAGCAGCGGCGCGGTGTACAGGCGCGTGGGCTCGAGCAGGGCCTCGCCCCACGTCGTGCCGAAGTCGGCGGCGTTCGAGCCGTAGACGATGCTGTTGTTCGTGACGATGTGGCGCACCAGCGAGTATCCGTTGGAGTGCAGGCCGCTCGAGCCGAGCGCGATGATCGCGTCGCCGGCGACCACACGGTCGGCGCCGAGCACGGCATCCGCCTCGACGACTCCGGTGGCGGCGCCCGCGACGTCGTAGTCGTCCCGGCCGAGCAGGCCCGGGTGCTCGGCGGTCTCGCCGCCGACGAGCGCGGTGCCGGTCAGCGCGCAGCCGTCGGCGATGCCGCGCACGATGTCGGCGATGCGCTCGGGCACCACCTTGCCGCACGCGATGTAGTCGGTCATGAAGAGGGGCTTCGCGCCGACCACGACGATGTCGTCGACGACCATGCCGACGAGGTCGTGCCCGATCGTGTCGTGCTTGTCGATCGCCTGCGCGATCGCGACCTTCGTGCCGACGCCGTCGGTGCTGGTCGCCAGCAGCGGATGCCGGTACGCGGCGAGCGCGGATGCATCGAAGAGCCCGGCGAATCCGCCGACGCCGCCGAGCACTTCGGGCCCGTGGGTGCGACGGACGGATGCCTTCATCAGTTCGACGGCGCGGTCGCCCGCGGCAGTGTCGACTCCGGCAGCGGAATAGGGATCGGCGTGCGAGGGTCCGGCCACCAGAACAGCCTACCGGGAGAATCCGGGCCGAAGCTCCGCGGTTCCGGGGCTGGAATACCAGGATTCCGCGCCTCTGTCCGTCGACATCCCTCGGTCCGGTGCCGCCCCGCCGCACCCGCTCTAAGATTGGCGCCATGACCGGCGCTGCGCAGTGGACCATCCGCGAGGACTCCAGCACCGCCGTGCTCGTCGCCCTCTATCTCCGGCAGGTGCTCGGCATCCGCTCGCCCGAGGAACTGCCGCACCTGCGCGGCATCCCGCCCCGGCACGACACCGCGGACGCGACGCCCGCGGTCGAGCGGCAGTGGCGGGAGTACTGGGAGCTGACCGTCGAGCCGACCGCGCACCCGTCACCGGTGCCGCTCGACCTCGTGGACGGGTTCGACATGCTCGTCGTGCTGCCCGTCGAGGGCTTCGACGATCTGCGTGCGGCGATCGCGCCGTACGCCGACGACGCCGTCGCCTACGCGGAATCGGCGCACAAGCGCTACGCGCACACGCCCGGCGTCTCGTACCGCGCCTACGCCGGTGCGATCGCGGAGTACGAGCGGGAGGTCGGGCGCCGCGCGCACGCGTTCGAGCTCAACGTGCAGGTGCTGCCCCTGGTGCAGCGCGGCGTGTGGTGGATCGGCGCGCTCACGATCGCGGTCACCGACGGCCTGCGGCAGGACATCGTGATGTTCGACGCCGCGATCCAGCCGATCATCGCCGAACTGGCGTAGCGCGTCGGACGCCCGACGACTCAGGAGTCGAAGTCGTCGGTCTCGCCGAGGTACTCCTCGCGCTCGATCGTGACGATGTGCGAGCGGCGGCTGCTGCGCCGGTCGAGGATGACCGCGACGAGGCCGCCGAGCAGCAGCCCGACGGCACCGCAGATGATCGCCAGGAATCCGAAGACGGTCGATGCGGAATACGTGACCCCTGTCACGGCGCTGGTGTCGGCCGAGAAGGCGAACGTCAGGATCATCGCGACGAAGACCCCGACCGCCGCTCCGAGCACCAGGAACACGATCACCTTGGGCGCACGGCGGACGCGCGCGGTCTCGGTGTGCTCGATCTCGGCCATGAGTCCATTGTCTCACGCAGCCGCGGCCCCGGCCCCGGGTGGGCGGTCAGGGGCGCAGGGGCAGCAGGTCGGACAGGTCGGCGCGCGTGCCGGATGCCGCGACCCGGCCGGCGGTGACGGCATCCGTCCACGACTCGGCCCCGGTGGCCAGGGCGATCCAGGTGTCCGCGTCGGTCTCCACGACGTTCGGCGGGGTGCCGCGCGTGTGCCGCGGCCCCTCGACCACCTGAGCCGCGCCGAACGGCGGAACCCGCACCTCCACGGTGTGCCCCGGCGCCTTCTCCACCAGCAGCTGCAGCAGGTAGCGCACCGCCGTGGCCCGATCCGCGCGGGCCACCGAGCCGGATGCCACAGCGGCCAGCGCGGCGCGTCCGGCATCCGTCGTGATCGTGGGGAGAGGCATCCCTCCACGCTACGCGCGCCGCACCCCCGACCGGTCGTCGAGCGAGCGAAGCGAGACGAAACGCCGATCCCTTTCGGAGACGCGTTTCGTCTCGTCGCTTCGCTCCTCGCTCAACGACCGGGAGGGGTGTGCCCGCCCGGCGGCGTCACACCATCAGCAGCTCGCGCTCCAGCCGGGCGTAGGAGGCCTCCATGCCGTCGACCATGCCGGTGGCGAGGATCATGTCGCGCGTGGCGAGGTCGGGGTACTCGATGAGCAGCGTGATGAGGGTCGCACCGTCCTCCTCGTAGAGGCTCAGGTCGTTGAGGGTCGTGGGCTCCGGCATCCCCTGCATGCGCTCGGTGGTCACCATGCGGCGCGGCGCGTCGACGACGAGCGCCTCGCCCTCGAAGCCGAAGGCCTGGCCGGGGGTGTCGCCGACGGGCTCCCAGCTGTAGCGGTAGCCGTCGCCGGGGGCGGACGCGAGCTCGCAGTCGGTCATCGCCCAGCCGTCGGGGCCGAGCAGCCACTGCCGCATCAGCTCCGGCTCGCTGTATGCGCGCCAGACGAGCTCGCGCGGGCCGTCGACGAGCCGCGTGATGCGCACGTGGGTGTCGTCGAGCAGTTCGAGCCGCGTGCCCTTGCCCTCCGCGTAGTCGCGCAGGTCCTGCAGCACGGCGTCGAGCTGCGCCATCGCCATCCGGGTGCCCTCGACCATGCCCATCTCGACCATCTGCTCGAGCGACTCGTGCGAGGCGAAGTGGGCGGTCGAGGTCATGCGGGTGCCGACGTCGGACGGCTCGAACGTGAACGTCATGCGCGACTGCCCGCCGTCGAGCGGGACGCCGTCGTCGTCGACGAACGCGTCGATCACCTCGAAGCCGCGCGGCTCGTCGATCGCCGAGAACTCCCACGCGCCCGACGAGGTCTCGCCGTGCGGCCCGGTCATCGTGTACAGCGCCCGGCCGCCGACCGTGAAGTCGAACTGCGCGAAGGTGGCCGGCCATCCGGGAGGGCCCCAGAAGCGCTCGAGCTGACGCGGGTCCGAATACGCGCGCCAGACGCGTTCGACGGGGGCGGCGAGGTCGGCGACGACGGTGATCGCCAGGTTCTCGGGGTCTGTGGTGATGTCGGTGACAGGCATGTCAGTCTCCTTGGTTCGGTCGGTCGGCGGAGCCGGACGGGTCCGGTCCGCGGTCATCGCGAGCGCCCGCGGCGTCCTCGGCGAGCAGGTCGTCGAGGCGGGCGATGCGGGAGCGCCAGAGTTCCTCGTAGCGGGCGAGCAGCGCCCGCGCGTGGGCGATCATGTCGGGATTCGCGCGGACGAGCCGCTCGCGTCCCTCGGCGCGCTTGACGATGAGCTCCGCAGCCTCGAGCACGGCCACATGCTTCTGCACCGCCGCGAACGACATGTCGTAATCGCGGGCGAGTTCGGACACGGACTGCTCGTGATCGATGGTGCGGCGCAGGATGTCGCGCCGCGTCCGGGCCGCGAGGGCCTGGAACACGCGATCGATCTGCTCATCGCTCAGCTCATTTCGTACAACCATTTGGTTGTAGATTACTCCTCGACGAGCCGATGTCAAGGGGCGTTGTTGTCGTTGCGTGCGGCGCGTCCGGACGTCGGGGGTCAGACCCCGAGCGATCCGAGTGCGTGGTAGATGAGGTACACCGGCCACACGATCGCCTGCAGCAGGCCGAGCACGACCGCCCCGAAGGTGCCGTCGGAATGGGAGATGAAGTAGATCGCCGCCCCGATGTAGGCGAGGAGGAAGAAGAATCCCCACACACCGTTTCGCTCCACCACGCTGACCCTGCGTTCTCTCTCAGCCATGTCGATTCCTCCCGGTCGTCTCAGCTGCAACGATGCCGGTGGCGTCTTCACCCGAGCGGGACGAACGTCCCACCGCGACTCTGCCCGGTCACGCCGATGCGTACGGGTCCCGAGAACGGTGACATCCCGCCAGCGGCCGACGGGGCGACGCCGACCCCGTTCGCGCGAATCCGCCGCCGGTAGGCTGACGGGGTGAGAATCCTCGTGCTCGGGTCGGGCGCCCGCGAACATGCCATCATCCTGTCGCTCCGGTCGGAAGAGACCGAGCACGTGATCTTCGCGGCTCCCGGCAACGCCGGCATCGCGCAGGATGCCACCATCGTCGGGATCGACGCCAACAGCCCGGCGGCCGTCACCGACTTCGCCAACGAGCACGACATCGACCTCGTCGTGATCGGGCCCGAGGCGCCGCTCGTCGCGGGCGTCGCCGACGAGGTGCGCGAGCACGGCATCCCGGTGTTCGGCCCCGGCAAGGCGGCCGCGCAGCTGGAGGGCTCGAAGACCTTCGCGAAGCGGATCATGGATGCCGCCGGCGTCCCCACCGGCCGCGCCGTGCACGCGCACACCGTCGCCGAGGTCGAGGCCGCGCTCGACGAGCTGGGCGCGCCGCACGTGGTCAAGGCCGACGGGCTCGCCGCCGGCAAGGGCGTCATCGTCACCTCCGACCGCGCCGCCGCACTCGCGCACGCGCAGGAGTACCTGCCGACCGGCCCGGTGCTGATCGAGGAGTTCCTCGACGGCCCGGAGGTGTCCCTCTTCTTCCTCAGCGACGGCGACCGCGTGCTGCCGCTCAGCCCCGCACAGGACTACAAGCGCCTGCAGGACGGCGATCTCGGCCCGAACACCGGCGGCATGGGCGCGTACTCGCCGCTGCCCTGGCTCGACGGCCGGTTCGGCAGTGAAGAGGAGTTCGTCGACCTCGTCACCCGAACCGTCGCGGAGCCGGTCGTGCGCCGGCTCGACGCCGAGGGGACCCCGTTCATCGGTCTGCTGTACGCAGGTCTCGTGCTCACCGAGGCGGGCGTCAAGGTGATCGAGTTCAACGCGCGCTTCGGCGACCCGGAGACGCAGGTCGTGCTGCCCCGGCTCATCGACCCGCTGTCGGAGCTGCTGCTGGCCGCGGCATCCGGAACCCTCGAGGACCAGCCACGGCCCGCGTTCGCCGAGGTCTGCGCCGTGACCGTCGTCGTCGCCAGCGAGGGCTACCCGGCCCGGCCGGTGCTCGGCCGCGAGATCGCCGGGCTGGATGCCGCGGCATCCGTCCCGGGCGTGCACATCGCACACGCCGCCACCGGCCGCGACGAAGCCGGACTCGTCGCGACGGGCGGCCGCGTGCTCAACGTCGTCGCGGTGGGCACCACGTTCGCCGAGGCCCGCGAGCGCGCCTACACGGCGCTCGAGAACATCGACCTGAGCGGTGCCCAGGTGCGCACCGACATCGCCGCCCGGGTGGTCGAGGGACTCTGATGTTCGAGCGCGAGCGCATCCGGCACCGGTTCACCGCCCGCCCGGCGACCGTCGCCGCGGTGGCCGAGGTCGGCGACTACGTGCGGGTGACCCTCACCGGCGACGCGTTCGCCGACTTCGCGAGCAGCGGCCCCACCGACCACATGCGGGTGTACTTCCCGAATCCGGTGACCGGCGAGCTCGTGGCGCCCGCCGCCGACGGCGAGGACGGCATCACCCGGCCCGCCGCCCAGACCTTCGGGCGCGACTTCACCCCGCTGAACGTGCGCGACGCGGGAGCGACCCGCACCGTGGACATCGACATCCTGCGCCACGCGGATGCCGGACCCGCGGCCCTGTGGGCGGCGCGTGCCACGGTCGGCGACGAGCTCGTCGTGGTGGGACCGAAGGGTTCGGTCTCGGCCCCGCAGGGCGCACAGCGCGCGCTGCTGGTGGTGGACGGCACGGCGCTGCCGGCGGCATCCCGATTCGTCGACCTGCTGCCGGACTCCACCGAGATCGACGTGCTCGTGTGCGGCGGGGTGACCGAGGATGCCGCCCGCGACTACCTCGGCGACTCCCGCCGGTACACCGTCACCGAAGCGCAGCTGGAGCTCACCGACGAGGCGCGGGACCTGGCCCCGGATGCCGGCACGTTCGTGTTCGCGGCGGGTGAGGCATCCGCCCTGCTGCCGCTGCGGCGGTATCTGCGCCGCGAGCTCGGACTCGCGTCCGCGCAGGCCGTGACCAGCGGCTACTGGCGCACCGGGGTCGTCGCGTGGGACCACCACGCCCCCATCGATCCGTTCGACCCCGAAGACTGACGCGCACTCCACCGGAGACTCGAGGGGGCCGGGCCGAACGCCGGACGAGACGGAACCCCGCCCCGCGGAGCAGGATGGGGCCATGGCCACGATCGACGATGTGCGCGCCGTCGCGCTGGCACTGCCGGGCACCGAGGAACAGCTGAGCGGCCACACCGGCGCGCCGAGCTGGCGCACCGGGACCGGGCAGTTCGCGTGGCTGCGCGGTCCCCGGCAGACCGACCTGCACCAGCTCGCCGCCGAGGGCCGGTCCTGGCCGGACGGCGACGTGCTGGCCGTGCGCACGGAGTCGCTCGGCGAGAAGGACGCGCTGCTCGCCGCCGAGCCCGAGCTGCTGTTCGACATCCCGCACTTCCGCGGGTATCCGGCGCTGCTCGTGCGGCTCGCGGCGATCGACCGCGAGCGGCTGGCCGAACTCGTCACGGACGCCTGGCTGACCCGCGCGCCCAAGACGGTCGCACGGGCCTGGCTCGACGCGCACGGCCTGAGCTGACCCCGGGACGCTCGCCCGGGGCCGACGCCCTGGTCAGCGGCCGGGCTTGCGCAGGTGCCTCGGGGTCTGCATGAACAGCACCACGACGACGCCGAGCAGCATGACGAACGCCGGCAGCAGCAGCGACTCGGCCATCGCCGTGGAGAACGGCGCGACGATGAACGACGGCAGCTGTCCGGTGCCGAAGCCGGAGGTCGACGAGCTGCTGCCCGCATTCGGGAAGTTCGCGACGAGGCGTCCCTGCATGAACGCGGCGATCGCCGCCGAGCCGAGCACCGACCCGATGGTGCGGGTGGTGTTGTAGATGCCGGCGCCGGCGCCCGCCTGGCGCGGCTCCAGATTGCGGGTCGCCGTGGTCGCCAGCGGCCCCCACATGCCCGCGTTCGCGAGGCCGATCGTGGCCGACGGCAGCAGGAACATCCAGATCGGGGTGTCCGGCGTCATCAGCGAGTAGTACCAGAACAGGGATCCGGCCATGATCAGCAGACCGGGCACGAGCAGCACCCGCGGGTCGACCTTGTCGAGCAGGCGCCCCGCGAGCGGCGACAGCACGCCGGCGATGATCGCCATCGGCACCTGCAGCAGCGCGGCATCCGTCGGAGTCAGGCCACGGGCCAGCTGGATGAAGAACATCATCGGCAGCGACATGCTCGTCACGACGAAGCCGACCACCGCGATCCCGCCGTTCGCGACCGAGAAGTTGCGGTCGGTGAACAGGCGCAGCGGCACGAGCGGCTCGGACCTCGTCTTCCACTGCTGCAGGATGAACACGGCCATGACGACGACGCCGCCCGCGATCATGGTCCAGATCCAGGCATCCCAGTTCTCCTTCTCGCCCTCCTGCAGGCCGAAGACGATGAAGAACAGGCCCACGGCCGAGAGGAACACGCCCAGCAGGTCGAAGCGGTGCTCGTGCGTCTGGAGCTTCGGCACCAGGATCACGGCGAGCACGAACCCGATGACCCCGACGGGCAGGTTGACGAAGAAGATCCACGCCCAGCCGAAGCCGTCCACGAGCAGGCCGCCGGCGAGCGGGCCGACGAGCATCGCGACACCCGAGGTCGCGCCCCACAGGCCCATGGCCGCGCCGCGCGACTCGGCGGGGAACGTGCGGGTGATGACCGCCATGGTCTGCGGGGTCATCAGGGATGCCCCGAGGCCCTGCACCGCGCGGAACGCGACCAGCATCCCGAGCGACGTCGACAGGCCGCAGCCGAGACTCGCCAGCGTGAAGACGGCGAGCCCGATGAGGTACATGTTCTTCGGGCCGAACCGGTCGCCGAGGCGGCCGGTGATCAGCAGCGGCACGGCGTAGGCGAGCAGGTAGGCGCTCGTGACCCACACGACGTTGTCGAGGTTGGTCGAGTGCGGATCCAGCGCGGCCTTGATGGCGGGATTGGCGACCGAGACGATCGTCGTGTCGACGAGGATCATGAAGAACCCGATGACGAGCGCCCAGAGCGCCGGCCACGGGCTCTTCGGCTTGTGGCCGGTCGCGTACGTGCCGGTGATGGGGCCGGGCGTCGGGCCGCCGACCGGAGGGGATGCCTGCGCCTTGGCCTCGGCGCGGGTGTGTGGTTCAGTCATTCGCTGAGCCGCCTTTCGGTGGTCACGTGGTGGGGTTCGGCATCCGGTCCCCAGGGGAATGCGGATGCCGCGAGTCGTTCGATGAGGGCGTCGAGCCAGGTGAGCTCCGCGCCGAGCAGCGCGGCCTGGCGCTCGGTCTGCACGCGGTACTGCTCGGGCACGCCCTTGGCGCGCGCGCCCTCGAGTCCGTCGCGGTAGAGCCGGTGCTCGCCGGTCAGGGCGGCGCGGCGCTCACTGAGCAGGTCGACGACCGCCTCGCGCGGGAGGTTGTGGGATTCGGCGAGCGCGACCCGGAACTCGAGCGGGTGGTCGATGCGGGGCAGTTCGGCGTGCACCCAGTCGACGACCGCGTCGGTTCCGGCATCCGTCACCGTATAGGTGGTGCGCTCGGGGCGGTTGCCGTCGCGGTCGATGCCGACCTCGGCGAGCAGGCCGGCCTTCTGCAGCCGCGCGACGGTGTGGTAGAACGTGCCGTTCGTGATCGGCACGAGCTTGTCGTGATGCCGCTGCCGCATGAGGCGCAGCATCTCGTAGGGATGCATGTCGCGCTCGCGCAGCAGGGCAAGCGTCATGACGCCGAGCGGCGTGAGCTTGCAGGCGGGGTCTTTCACGACATGTTCCGTTCCGATTAGTCCATATGGACTATACCGTACCGACTACCCGGCCGTCCATCGCCCGGTCGCGGGGTGGGCGAGTAGCGTGACCCCATGGCATCCGCTTCCGCTCCGTCGCGCCGCGAGAGGTTCCCCGAGTCGTACGCGATCTTCGACCGGCTGGTGGCGGAGTACAGCGAGCGGCCGGATGTCGCGCTCGGCCGCATGTTCGCGTCGGAGGGGCTGAGCGTGCGCGGCAAGGTGTTCGCGTTCGTCGGGTTCAGCGGCAGCCTGTTCGCGAAGCTGCCGGAGCAGCGCGTCGGCGAGCTGATCGAGGCCGGGGACGCCTCCCCCGCCGTCATGCGCGGCCGCCCGATGCGCGAGTGGGTGACCCTCGACCCCTCCCGCCCGGACACGTGGGACCCCATCGTCGCCGAGGCCCACGCCTTCGTCGATTCGATCACCCCGGCATCCTGACCCGCCTTCCGCTTGCTCCGCTCCCGGCTCCGCCCTCCCCAGCTCGTTGACTTGCCCTGGATGTACGCGGCGCGCGGCGTGTCGCGTACATCTCAGGCAAGTCAACGGAATGGGGGGCGCGGATTCGGCGGGCGGCGCGGGTCTGGGATGATGGGCGGGTGGCATCCCCCCTCCAGCTGCCGGGATGGCGGCACGTGTCCTCCGGCAAGGTCCGCGACCTCTACGTTCCCGACCCTCCGTCGGGAGGCGAACCCGACCGGATGCTGCTCGTCGCCAGCGACCGGGTCAGCGCCTTCGACTTCGCGCTGACCCCCGGCATCCCGGGCAAGGGGGTGCTGCTGACGACCCTCAGCCTGTGGTGGTTCGACCGCCTCGCCGGGGGCGACGGCGGCCGCGCGATCCCCAATCACCTCACCGCCGGGCACATCCCCGATGCGGTGGCCGGGCGCGCCATGCTCGTGAAGGCGCTCGACATGCAGCCGATCGAGTGCGTGGTGCGCGGCTACCTGACCGGATCCGGCTGGGCGGAGTACCAGCAGAGCGGCACGGTGTGCGGCATCCGGATCCCGTCCGGCCTCTCCGACGGCGACAAGCTGCCCGCGCCGATCTTCACGCCCGCGTACAAGGCGCCGCAGGGCGAGCACGACGAGAACATCTCGTTCGACCAGATGATCGACATCGTGGGCGCCGAGCGTGCGGAGGAGCTGCGCGACCTGTCGCTCGAGGTCTACGAGCGCGCCGCCGCGGCGACCGAGGAGCGCGGGGTCATCCTCGCCGACACCAAGTTCGAGTTCGGGGTTGACGAGCACGGCGTGCTGACCCTGGCCGACGAGGTGCTCACGAGCGACTCGTCGCGGTACTGGGATGCCGAGGCGTGGGCCACGGGCGCGACCCCCGCCGAGCGCATGGCGAGCTTCGACAAGCAGATCGTGCGCAACTGGCTCTCCGCGCACTGGGACAAGCAGGGCGAGCCGCCGGCGCTGCCGGACGAGATCGTCGAGCGCACCGCGGCGCGCTACCGGGAGCTGCTCGGCCGCCTCACCGGAGCCTGACCGCGCGCCGGCATCCGCCGCCGCGGCATCCGGCTCTGCGGCATCCCGGCTCTGCGGCATCCGGCTTGTCAGGCCGAGTCGCGCACCACCAGCTCGGCGCGCATGATCGTCTCCTGCGCGGGCGTGCCGCCGGCGATCAGCTCCAGCAGGATCTCGGCCATCAGCTCGCCCTGCTCGTAGGTCGGCTGGTGGATGGTCGTGAGGTTCGGGATGACGGACGTCGCGACGGCGGAATCGTCGAACCCGACGATCTTCAGCTGCTCCGGCACGCGGATGCCGGCGCCCTGGGCGGTGGCCAGCGCACCCTGCGCCATGAGGTCGCTGGCGATGAACAGCCCGTCGGGGACCGGTCCGGATGCCAGGATGCTGCGCATCGCCTCGGCTCCGCTCCCGATGCTGAAGTCCCCCTCGACCACCGGGCCCGCGACCAGCCCGGCCTCGGCGACCCCGGCCCGGAAGCCTTCGAACCGGTCGGCGCCCGCCGGCATCGACAGCGGCCCGGTGATGGTGCCGATGCTGCGGCATCCGCGCTCCGCGAGGTACGCGGTGGCCGCACGGGCGGCGGCCACGTTGTCCACGTCGACGAAGTGGGCCTCCGGCCGATGCCGCACCGGGCGCCCGCCGTAGACGACCGGCACCGCCGACACGATCTGGTCGATGAAGGTGTCGCTGGTGTGGTGGGACACGATGATCGCCCCGTCGACGAAGCCGCCGCGCACGTACTCCGTGAGGCGCTCCCCCGGGTCCGAGTTCGCGATCAGCAGGTTGAGCATGTAGTTCGCGCGGCTCAGGCGCGCGTTGATGCCGGGCACGATGGCGGCGAAGAACGGGTCGCCGAAGAACCGGCTGGTGTCCTCCGGGATGACGAGGGCGATCGCCATGGTCTGGCGGCTCGCCAACGAGCGCGCCGCCCGGTTCGGCACGTAGTTGAGCTCGGCGATCGCCTTCTGCACGGCGGCGACGGTGTCCGGGCGCACCAGCTGCGATCCGTTGACGACGCGGGACACCGTCGAGCGCGACACCCCCGCGGCTGCCGCGACCTCTTCGATCGTGACCGTGCCGTTTGCTTCTGCCATGCTGAACGCCTCCGAGCGGATGCTACCGCTCCGCCCGCCCGAGGTGGAGGGCCGCACAGGGCGCGGCAGGCACCCGCGGAACAGCCCGTCACCGGGGAACTAGACTGGACGGGCCGCCTCCCCAACGACTTCTGGAGCCAGAATGCCCACCATCGTCGTCGACGTCATGCCCAAGGCCGAACTGCTCGACCCGCAGGGGAAGGCGGTGTCCGGCGCCCTCGGCCGCCTCGGCGTCGACGCCTTCACCGGCGTCCGCATCGGCAAGCGCTTCGAGCTCACCGTCGACGGGCCGGTCGACGAGGCCGTGCTGGCGCAGGCCGAGCAGATCGCCGCCGACATCCTCTCGAACTCGGTGATCGAGGACGTCGTCGGCATCGAGGTCGTCGAATGACCACCCGCATCGGGGTCATCACGTTCCCCGGGTCGCTCGACGACCGCGATGCGCAGCGCGCCATCCGCCTCGCCGGCGCCGAGCCGGTTGCCCTCTGGCACGGCTCGCACGACCTCGAGGGCGTCGACGCGCTCGTGCTGCCCGGCGGCTTCAGCTACGGCGACTACCTGCGCTCGGGCGCGATCGCCGCGCTGTCGCCGATCATGAGCGAGGTCAAGGATGCCGCGGCATCCGGCATGCCCGTGCTCGGCATCTGCAACGGCTTCCAGATGCTCGTCGAGGCGCACCTGCTGCCCGGCGGTCTGATCCGCAACGCGCACCAGCAGTTCATCCGCCGCGACCAGAAGCTCGTCGTCGAGAACGCGGACACCGCGTGGACGAGCGGGTTCGAGCGCGGCGCCGAGATCGTCATCCCGCTGAAGAACGGCGAGGGCGGCTACATCGCCGAGGCCGAGACCCTGGCGCGCCTCGAGGGCGAGGGCCTCGTCGCCTTCCGCTACGCCGGCGTCAACCCGAACGGGTCGATGAACGACATCGCCGGCCTCACCAACGAGCGCGGCAACGTCGTGGGACTCATGCCCCACCCCGAGCACGCCACCGAGCCCGGCTTCGGCCCCGGCACCGCCGCAGCCATGCGGTCGGGTGTCGACGGCCTGACGTTCTTCGAGTCCGCGATCGCCGCCGTCACCCGCGTCGCCGCGTAGCGGCCGCCGCGTCGCGGGCGCACTCGCCGTTCCGCGAACCCTCGCCCAGTTACGCGAGCCCTGACTGGAATACGTCCTGGACGCATATTCCAGTCAGGGTTCGCGTACTTCAGTGAGGGCTCGTGAGGCGGGCCGCGGCCTTCGCCTCGACGACGCGACGGGCGGCGGCATCCACCTGCGCCGCGAAGGCGGGGTCGGACTTCGCCTTGGCGAGCACCGCGTCGTACATCGGCGCGAGCACCGACGGGTCGGATGACACCAGCACGATGTCGACGCCGGCGCGGATCGCGTCGACCGCGCGCTGCGCCGGGGTCCAGGCCTTCACGGCCACCGCGGCGGAGAGGTCGTCGGTCATCACGACGCCGTCGAATCCGAGCCGGTCGCGCAGCAGCCCGGTCACGACCTTCGACGAGAACACGGCCGGCGACGACGGGTCGATGCGGTCGTAGTACGCGCTCGAGACCATGACGCACGCGCGGCCCTGCGGGAGCAGCGTCCGGTACACGCCGACATCCGGCGAGTCCGGCCCGATCTGCGTGTCGACGACGTGCGCCGAGAAGTCGGTGTTCGCGCTGACCCGGCCGAGCCCCGGGAAGTGCTTGTACACCGGGGTGACACCCGAGGCGCGCATGCCCGCCGCGAAGCTGCCCGCGCCCGCCGCGACGGTCGCCCGGTCGAAGCCGTACTCCCGGTAGAGCTGCCCGATCGGGGGGTTCTGCCCGGCCGTGGCGGGGCTCGTGACGATGTCCGCGACCGGGGCCAGGTTCATGTTGACCCCCGCGCCCCGCAGCTGCGCCGCCCACCGCGCGGCGTCGGCGCGCAGGGTCGCCGCCGGCAGCTGACCCTGCCGCACGGCCGACGGGATCACGTCGAACCCGGGGCCGGAGAGCACCTGCACCGTGCCGCCCTCCTGGTCGGTCGAGATCCACAGCGGGATGCCGCCGGTGGACGCCGCCGTGACGAGCGACTGGAAGCGCCGGGTCAGGGCGGCGATCGCGGCCGCCCCGCCGGACGAGCGGCCGTGCAGGAAGACGTTGCCGACGTGCCGGTCGGTGATCGCGGAGAGGGTGGCGGCATCCGCATCCGGCAGCACCGTTCCGACCATGAAGAGCTGTCCGACCCGCTGCGCCAGGCTGAGGTCGGCGATCGGGTCCACCGGCGTCGGGGTCGGCGTCGGGGTGGGGGTCGGCGTCGGGGTGAGACTCGGGTTCGCCGATGCGGATGCCGAGGCCGAGGCTGAGCGCGAGGCGCTGCCGTGGGGCTGGCCGGTGCCGGTGCATCCGGCGAGCGCCACGACGAGCACCGCCAGCACGGCGGCGCTGCGGGCGGCCTTCACGCGTCTCACGCGCTCACCCTACCCGCGGGAGGTGGCCTCTGCGCAGGTGTCACGATCTGCTGGCCGAACTGACAGAACGCGGCACGTGAACCCCGATGACGACGGGGTGTAAACGCTTTCACTATGCTGGCCGGATGAGCTCGCAGACCGACCTCGCCGACACCACCGCGCCTGCGGCGGCGACTGACGCCGCCCCCGCCGCCTCCGCCGACCGGACGCCCGCCGCCGCTGGTTCGGAGTGGTGGCGCACGGCCGTCATCTACCAGATCTACCCGCGCTCGTTCGCGGACGCATCCGGCGACGGCGTGGGCGACCTGCCCGGCATCACGGCCCGTCTCGACGACCTGCGGACGCTGGGGGTCGACGCCGTGTGGCTGAGCCCGTTCTACCGGTCTCCGCAGAAGGATGCCGGCTACGACGTCACCGACTACTGCGACGTCGATCCGCTGTTCGGCACGCTCGCGGACTTCGACGCCCTGCTCGCGGCGGCGCACGAGCGCGGCATCCGCGTGATCGTCGACCTCGTCCCGAACCACTCGTCCGACCAGCACGTGTGGTTCCGCGAGGCGCTCGCCGCCGCGCCGGGCAGCCGCGAGCGCGCCCGCTACATGTTCCGCGACGGCAAGGGCGAGAACGGCGAGCTGCCGCCGAACAACTGGGAGTCGGTGTTCGGCGGATCCATGTGGGAGCGCGTCATCGAGGCCGACGGCACCCCGGGCCAGTGGTACCTGCACATCTTCGACGTCAGCCAGCCCGACTTCGACTGGACCAACGAGGAGGTGCGGGAGGAGTTCCGCCGCGTGCTGCGCTTCTGGCTCGACCGCGGGGTCGACGGGTTCCGCGTCGACGTCGCACACGGCCTCATCAAGGCCGACGGCCTCCCCGACTACACGCCCGATCCCTCCGGCGGCTCGATGGGCGGCGATGAGCACGACGTGCCGTACTGGGGCCAGCCGGGCGTGCACGAGATCTACCGGGACTGGCGCACGCTCATCGAGGAATACGACGGCGACCGGGCACTGTGCGCCGAGGCGTGGCTGCCCACGATCGCGGAGATCGCGCTGTGGGTGCGACCCGATGAGATGCACCAGGCGTTCAACTTCGGCTACCTGATGACGACCTGGGATGCCGCGGCCCTGCGCGACGTCGTCACCGAGTCGCTGCGCGAGTTCTCCGGCGTCGGCGCGCCGTCCACATGGGTGCTGTCGAACCACGACGTCATCCGGCACGCCACCCGCCTGGCCCTCAACGCCGACATCCCGCAGGGCGACGGCATCGGGCCGAAGACGCCGGACCTGCCGGACCCCGCCGTCGGTCTGCGGCGCGCCCGCGCCGCGAGCACGCTCATGCTGGCGCTGCCCGGCTCCGCCTACCTGTACCAGGGCGAGGAGCTCGGGCTGCCCGAGGTCATCGACATCCCCGACGACGCCCGCCAGGACCCGACCTGGTTCCGCACGGACCACGAGCGGTACGGCCGCGACGGATGCCGCGTGCCGCTGCCCTGGACCGCCGGTGCACCCGCGCAGGGCTTCAACGACACCGGTGCGTCGTGGCTGCCGCAGCCCGCAGGCTGGGGTGCGTTCGCGCGCGCGACCGAAGCGGCGGACGCCGATTCGACCCTGAACCTCTACCGCGCACTGCTCGCCGAGCGCCGCGCCCGGGCGCTCGGCACCGGCACGCTCGAGTGGGTCGACGGCTACGGCGACGAGGTCGTGGCGCTCCGCCGCACGACCGCGGCCGGAGAGCTCACCGTGATCGCGAACCTCGGCGCCGAGCCGGTGACGCTCCCCGCGGGGCGGGTCGTGATCGGCAGCATCCCTGTGGAGGGAAGCCTGCCGACCGACGCCACGGTCTGGATCGAGACCGCCTGACGCGCCACCGGTCGACGACGTCGTCCGACCGGGGGTCGGGCCTGCGGAGGAATAGGCTCGCCCCTATGAGCCTTGACCTCGACGCCCTGTACATCGACCTGCACCGCAACCCGGAATTGTCGTTCCAGGAGCACCGGACGGCCGGGGTCATCTCCGCGACGCTCGACGAGCTCGGCATCGAGCACACCACCGGGGTCGGCGGCACCGGCGTCGTCGCGGTGCTGCGCGGCAACGCCGACGGACCCGTCGTGTATCTGCGCGCGGACACCGACGGTCTGCCCGTCCTCGAGCAGACCGGGCTCGACTACGCGAGCACGGCGCACGGCCTCGACCCGCACGGGCTGGACGTGCCGGTCATGCACGCGTGCGGGCACGACATGCACGTCACCTGCCTGCTCGGCGCCCTCGAGAGGCTCGTCGCGCAGCGGGACGAGTGGGCCGGCACCGTGGTCGCGCTCTTCCAGCCCGCCGAGGAGTTCGGCGCGGGCGCGCGCGCCATGCTCGACGACGGACTGCTGGAGCGGTTCCCGCGCCCCGACGTGGTGCTCGGCCAGCACGTCACACCCTTGCCCGCCGGCATCGTCGGCGTGCGGCCCGGCACGCAGATGGCGGCATCCGACGGCATCACGGTGACCCTGCACGGCCGCGGCGGCCACGGCTCCCGCCCGCACTCCACGATCGACCCGATCGTCATGGCGGCGGCCACCGTCATGCGCCTGCAGACCGTCGTCTCGCGCGAGGTCGATCCGCGCGACGTCGCCGTGGTCACGGTCGGGGCGATCCACGCCGGGCTGAAGAACAACATCATCCCGGCCGAGGCCACCCTCGAGCTGAGCCTGCGCTACCCGACCGACGAACTGCGCGAGCACGTGCTCGACTCGGTGACCCGCATCGTCAACGCCGAGGCGCTGGCATCCGGCGCGACCGAGGCGCCCACGATCACGACCCTGCACACGCTTCCCGCGACGATCAACGACGCGGATGCCACGGCCCGCACCGTCGCGGCCTTCCAGCGCGCGTTCGGCGACGACCAGGTGGTCGACCCGGGCATGTTCACCGGGTCCGAGGACGTCTCCTGGTTCGCCCGCGACGCCGACGTGCCGCTCGTCTACTGGTTCTGGGGCGGCACCGACCAGCACGCGTACGCGGTCGCGAAGGCGGCCGGAACCCTGGACAGCGACATCCCCACGAACCACTCCGCGATGTTCGCCCCGGTGATGCATCCGACCATCGAGCGCGGGGTCGACGCATTGGTCGTCGCGGCACGGGAATGGCTTGAATGACGGTCACGTTGCAATAGGCCCTCAAAACGCGTAATGTCGCGCCGCGTGATGAACGAGAAGGACGCCGCCGAGGCATCCGAAGCAGCGTCCGAGGCAGAGCCCGAGACGCCGATCGCCAAGCGCATCCTGCTGGGCGATCCGCTTGCGACGACCAACGCCGACGAGCACCTCCTGCCCAAGCGGATGGCGCTGCCGATCTTCGCATCCGACGCGCTGTCGTCGGTGGCGTACGGCCCGCAGGAGATGATGATGATCCTGCTCACGGGCGGTCTGGCGTTCCTCGCCTTCAGCCCGTGGATCGCCGCCGCCGTCGTGCTGCTGCTGTTCGTCATCGTGCTGTCGTACCGGCAGCTGATCAAGGCCTACCCCTCAGGCGGTGGCGACTACGAGGTCGCGCGCAAGAACCTCGGCGAGATCCCCGGCGTCGTCGTGGCGGCGGCGCTGCTCGTGGACTACGTGCTGACGGTGTCCGTGTCGGTGGCATCCGGCGTCGACAACCTCATCTCCGCGCTGCCGATCCTCAACCATGTGCGCGTCGAGCTCGCCGTGGCATTCGTGGTGCTCATCATCGTGGTGAACCTGCGCGGCGTGCGCGAGGCGTCGCGGGCCTTCGCCATCCCGACGTACGTCTTCATCGGCTCGGTCGGCGTGATGATCGTCACCGGCCTCATCCGCATCGCACTGGGGCACGCTCCGGTCGCGTCGAGCGCCCAGTACGTGCTGCACACGCAGGGAATCACGCAGGCGGCCGTGCTGCTGCTGATCCTGCGCGCCTTCTCGAGCGGCTGTTCCGCCCTGACCGGCATCGAGGCGGTCTCGAACGGCGTGCAGGCGTTCCGCAAGCCGAAGATCCACAACGCGCAGACCACGCTCGCCATGATGGGCACGATCGCCATCCTGCTGTTCGCCGGTCTCACCACGATCGCGCTGGTCTCGGGCGTGCACTACGCGGAGAACCCGTGCACCGAGCTCGTCGGGTGGAACTGCAGCAACCCGCAGCCGAGCCTCATGGCCCAGGTGGCCGCCGCCACGTTCGGCATGAACAGCATCCCGTTCTTCATCGTCCAGGCCGCCACCGCCGTCGTGCTGCTGCTGGCCGCCAACACGGCGTTCAACGGGTTCCCGCTGCTCGGCGCGGTGCTGGCCCGCGACGGCTACGCCCCGAAGTCGCTGAACACCCGCGGCGACCGCCTCGTTTACTCCAACGGCATGATCATCCTCGGCATCGTCGCGATCGGCGTGCTGGTGGTCTACCAGGCCAACCTCACGAACCTCATCCAGCTGTACATCATCGGCGTCTTCGTCTCGTTCACGCTCGGCCAGTGCGGCATGATCCGGCACTGGATCCGCGGACTGCAGGAGCTCAAGGCCCTCCCGGCCGACGAGCGCCGCACCAAGGAGAACCGCGCCCTGGCGTTCGGCAACCGCAAGGGCCTCGTGATCAACAGCCTGGGCGCCACGATGACGATCATCGTGCTCATCATCGTCACGATCACGAAGTTCACGCACGGCGCGTGGCTCGTGTTCCTGATGATCCCGCTGCTGTCGTTCCTGATGATGGGCGTGTACCGCTACTACCGCGACGTCGAGCACGAGATCAAGATGGACGACACCATCCACTTCGGCTCGTCCGGCGACATCGCCATCGTGCTCGTCAACAAGCTGCAGAAGCCGGTCGTCAAGGCGATCGACTACGCCCTGGCCGCCCAGCACCACGAGACCTTCGCGATCCACGTCGCCATCTCGCCGGAGGATGCCGAGAAGATCGAGGAGGAGTGGGACGAGCACGACATCCCCGTGCAGCTGGTCACGATCGCGTCCCCGTTCCGCAGCTACGCCGGGCCCGTGGTCAAGTTCATCGAGCACTACCGCGAGAAGCACGGCCCCTCGGTGGTCACCGTCTACCTGCCGCAGTACATCGTCGGCCACTGGTGGGAGTCGATCCTGCACAACCGGCGCTCGCGGCGCATCGCCCAGCAGCTGATGCTGGTGCACGGCGTCACGATCACGCTCGTGCCGTGGCTGCTCGACTCGTCGGAGCTGGTCTACGGGCGCCGCTCGCGGCCGCTTCCGGGCCAGGAGCGCGCCGGCCGGCCGTACTCGCCCACGCAGGACAAGGTCACCGAGCGGTACGTCAACGAGAGCGCTTCGGACGCCTGACCGCCGCCCCCGTGTCCGCTGACGTCACGACGACCCGGAGCATCAGAATCCCCGCGTAGCCTTGGAGGATGACTTCCGAAGCCGCACCTGTGGTCGCGCGCGGGCTCGACGTGAGCGCCGTACGCGCCGACTTCCCGATCCTCGAGACGCGGATCGGCGATGCGCCGCTCGTGTACCTCGACTCGGGTGCGACGAGCCAGAAGCCCCGTGTCGTGCTGGATGCCGAGCGGA
>NZ_DATEJS010000190.1:0-10273 GCF_035277845.1 Microbacterium sp. | reverse complement strand
CCGGTCGGACCGAGGAACAGGAACGAGCCCGTCGGCCGGTTCGGGTCGCTGATGCCCGCGCGCGAGCGGCGCACGGCATCCGACACCGCGGCGACGGCCTCCTTCTGGCCGATCAGGCGCTTGCCCAGCTCGGACTCCAGGCGCAGCAGCTTCTCGGTCTCGCCCTGCATGAGGCGGCCGAGCGGGATGCCGGTCCAGGCCGAGATCACGGCGGCGATGTCCTCGTCGGTGACCTGGTCGTTGACCATGCGGTCCTCGGTGCTCTCGGCGCGCTCGGCGGCCGCGACCTCGCGCTCGAGGCCCGGGATCTCGCCGTACAGCAGCCGGGACGCCTTCTCCAGGTTCCCCTGGCGCTGTGCGAGCTCGGCCTCGACGCGCGCCTTGTCGAGACGGTTCTTCAGCTCGCCCACGCGGTTGAGCGATGCACGCTCGCGCTCCCACCGCGCCTGCAGGTCGGAGAGCCGCGCCTGCTCCGCGGACAGGTCGGTGCGCAGCGCCTCGAGGCGCTCCTTGGAGGCGGCATCCTTCTCGCGCTTCAGGGCGAGCTCCTCGAGCTTCAGCCGGTCGACGTGCCGGCGCAGCTCGTCGATCTCGACCGGGGCCGAGTCGATCTCCATGCGCAGGCGCGACGCGGCCTCGTCGATCAGGTCGATCGCCTTGTCCGGCAGCTGGCGGCTCGGCAGGTAGCGGTGCGACAGGGATGCCGCGGCCACCAGGGCGCCGTCGGCGATGGCCACCTTGTGGTGGGCCTCGTAGCGCTCCTTGAGCCCGCGCAGGATCGCGACGGTGTCCTCGACCGAGGGCTCGCCGACGTACACCTGCTGGAAGCGGCGCTCCAGGGCGGCATCCTTCTCGATGAACTCGCGGTACTCGTCGAGCGTGGTGGCGCCGATGAGGCGCAGCTCGCCGCGCGCGAGCATGGGCTTGAGCATGTTGGATGCCGCGACCGACCCCTCGCCGCCGCCGGCGCCCATGAGCACGTGCAGCTCGTCGATGAAGGTGATCACGCGGCCCTCGGACTCGGTGATCTCCTTGAGCACCGACTTCAGGCGCTCCTCGAACTGGCCGCGGTACATGGCACCGGCGACGAGCGCGGAGATGTCGAGGGTGACGAGCTCCTTGTCCTTCAGGGACTCGGCGACGTCGCCCGCGACGATGCGCTGGGCGAGTCCTTCGACGACGGCGGTCTTGCCGACGCCGGGTTCCCCGATGAGCACCGGGTTGTTCTTGGTGCGCCGGGTCAGCACCTGGCTGACACGGCGGATCTCGCTGTCTCGCCCGATCACGGGGTCGAGCTTGCCCTCGCGGGCACGATCGGTCAGGTTGATGCCGAACTGCTCGAGGGCGCTTTGGGACTCCTCCTGCCCCGGCTGCTGGGTTGCGTTCATCTGTCTCCTTGAAACTGGCCGACTCAAAGTTGAGTCGTTATGGCTCAAGTTTAGCAGAGCCCCCGATTGCGCTCAAGAGCGGCCGGCCCGTCGTGAAATGACGAGGAGACACGAGAAGACGACGGCATGCGGCATCCTGAGCGTCATTTCGGCTCCGAGCGTGATTTCGGCTCGGGATGCCCGGGGCGGGGCCAGGAGGGCGGGCCCCGTTGCGCAGCACGGCGCGCGTCTATCCTCTGGCTATGAGCGGTTCTGCGACGGGTCCTCAGGCGCCCGTGAACGTCCCCCTGGCGATGCTGATCGGGATCGGCACGCTGTCCGTGTTCGCGAGCGGTGCCGTCTGGCTCGGCACCTCGGCGAACGTCGCCGACGCCTCCGTGCAGCCCTGGAGCGTCATCAACCCGATGACCGCGGCGTGGATCGTGGTGCTGTTCTGGATCGGCATCCTCTGCCTCGTCGGCAGCCTCGTCGTCGCGGCCGTGCAGGTCGGCCTCGAGCGGATGCTGAGTCAGGCGGCCGCGTCCGCCACCCCGCCCGCTCCTGGTTCAGAAACAGGAGCGGACGCGAAAACAGGACGGGATGCGGCATCCTGATCCGGATTCCGGCTCACCGCGCGTTCTCAGAACAGGATGCGCCCGCAGCCGACACCCCGCGCAACGCGGAAGACCCCCGGGGCATCCCCGGGGGTCTTCCGCTGCGGCGGCGGCTTACGCCTCGCCGCGCTTGATCAGCTTGCCGGTGGGCGTGCGGCCGTCGACGGTGCCGCCGCGCAGCACGGTGCGGCGCACGACGCCGGAGAGCTCCTTGCCGGCGTAGGCCGACACGGGGTTCTTGTGGTGGAGCTTGGCCTTGTCGACCACGAACGTCGCCTCGGGTGCGAAGACGGCGAAGTCCGCGTCGTTGCCGACGGCGATGGCACCCTTGCGCTGCAGGCCCGACACCTTGACGGGACCGGTGGTCATCCAGCCGACGACCTGCTCGAGCGGGATGCCGCGCGTCTGCGCCTGCGTCCACACCAGCGGCAGGCCGAGCTGCAGCGATGAGATGCCGCCCCAGGCGGTGGCGAAGTCGCCGCCGGCGGGCTCCTTGAGGTCGACCGTGGCGGGCGAGTGGTCCGACACGATGCAGTCGATGACGCCCTCTTCGAGGCCCTGCCACAGCAGGTCGCGGTTGGACTCCTCGCGGATCGGCGGGCAGCACTTGAACGCGGTGGCGCCGTCGGGGATCTCCTCGGCGGTGAGCGTCAGGTAGTGCGGGCAGGTCTCAACGGTCAGGCGCACGCCCTCGGCCTTGGCCGCGCGGATCTGCTCGAGCGAGTCCGACGACGACAGGTGCAGGATGTGCGCGCGGGCGCCGGTGGCGCGGGCGCGGTCGATGACGTCCTTGATGCCGGTGTTCTCGGCGTCGCGGGGGCGGGATGCCAGGAAGTCGTCGTAGTGCGCGCCCGGCGTCTGCGGGGCGTCCTCGATGACGTGCGCGTCTTCGGCGTGCACGATCAGCAGCGAGTCGAAGTTCTTCAGCTCCGCCATGTCGGTGGCGACCTCGTCGAGCGACAGCGGCGGGAACTCGTCGACGCCCGACGGCAGCAGGAAGCACTTGAACCCGAACACGCCCTCGTCGTGCAGCGGGTGCAGCTGCGCGGTGTTGCCGGGGATCGCGCCGCCCCAGAAGCCCACGTCGACGTGCGCCTGGTCGCGGGCGACATCCTGCTTGGTGTGCAGGGCCTCGACGTCGACGGTCGGGGGGATGCTGTTCAGCGGCATGTCGATGATCGTCGTCACACCGCCGGCGGCGGCGGCGCGGGTCGCGGAGGCGAAGCCCTCCCACTCGGTGCGGCCGGGCTCGTTGACGTGCACGTGGCTGTCGACGAGGCCGGGAAGCAGCACCTCGTCGTCGGCCAGGTCGATCACCTCGGCGCCGGAGAGGCCCGCGCCGAGCGGCTCGACCGCGGCGATGACGCCGTCGCGCACGCCGACCTCACGAGGGCCGAAACCGTCCGCGGTGAGCACGCGCGCGCCGCGGAGAACGAGGTCGTAGGTGTCTGTCATGAGTGGCCTCCCTGGGCGATTGCAGCGACGTCCGCGGCGATGCGGGCGCCGATCTCGGTGACGAACCGGCCGGCTTCCGCGATGGCGGTGGGCACGTCCGGGGCGATGTCGGTGAGCGCGTACGTCCGGGCGAACCCGGCCTCGCTCAGCTGTTCGGGGGTGAGCAGGGTGCGCCCGCAGATCGCGATCACCGGCACGCCGGCATCCTTCGCGACCTGGGCGACGCCGATCGGCGCCTTGCCGCCGAGGCTCTGCTCGTCGAGGCTGCCCTCGCCGGTGATGACGAGGTCGGCGGATGCCACCCGGGCGGCGAGCCCGGTGAGCTCCTGCACCACCTCGACGCCGGGCCGGCGCTCGGCGCCGAGCACGGCCATGGCCGCGTAGCCGACGCCGCCGGCACCGCCGGCACCCGGGGCGTCCACGACGTCGCGGACGCCGGGCTGCGTCACGAGCAGCGCGGCGTAGTGGCCGAGGGCGGCATCCAGCAGCGCGACATCCTGCGGGGTGGCACCCTTCTGCGGGGCGAAGACGGCGGGGGCGCCGCGCTCGCCGAGGAGGGGGTTGTCGACGTCGCCGGCGAGCACGACGTGCGCGTGCGTCAGGCGGTCGTCGAGGTCGGAGAGGTCGACGGAGGCGAGGTCGGCGAGCGCCGCGCCGCCCGGCGCGACCTCACGGCCGTTCACGTCGGTCAGCCGGGCGCCGAGCGCCTGCAGCATGCCGGCGCCGCCGTCGGTGCAGGCGCTGCCGCCCACGCCGAGGATGATCGTGGTGCAGCCGTGGTCGAGGGCGGCCCGGATGAGGTCGCCCGTGCCGCGGCTCGTCGCGGTCAGGGGGGCGAGGATGCCGCCCGGCAGCACGTCGAGGCCGGATGCCGCGGCCATCTCGATGATCGCCTGATCGTCCTTGACCGCGAACTGCGCCGTGACGGACCCCGAGGTGGGGCCCGTCACGGTCGCGTTCACGGCGGTGAACCCGACGGCGAGGGCGGCCGCTACGGTGCCCTCCCCGCCGTCGGCCACCGGAACCGCGTCGACGTGGATACCGGCATCGGCATTCCGGATCCCCTCGGCGAGCGCCGACGCGACCTCGGACCCGGTCAAGGAGCCCTTGAACTTGTCCGAAGCGATGAGAATTCGCATGATTCCAGCGTGTCCCGGTCTCAGTCGAGCAGGGCGTAGATCGCCTCGGGCGCGTCGGCAGCCGACGTGGCGAGGTCCTCGAACTCGTTCATGGTGTCGAGGTCGGCGCCCATCGCGATGTTGGTGACGCGCTCGAGGATCACCTCGACGACCACCGGCACCTGGAACTCGTCGCGCAGGCGCGCCGCCTCGGCGAACCCGGCGGCGAGGTCTTCGGGACGCTCGACCCGCAGGGCCTTGCAGCCCAGACCCTCGGCGACCTTGACGTGGTCGACGCCGTAGCCGGTGGCGATGGACTCGGAGTCCTGCGGGGTGTTGACGTTGTCGAACGCCAGGGACACCTCGTAGTCCATCTCGAAGCCGCGCTGCGACTGGCGGATGAGACCCAGGTAGCTGTTGTTGACCACGACGTGGATGTACGGCAGCTTGTGCTGCGCGCCCACGGCGAGCTCCTCGATCATGAACTGGAAGTCGTAGTCGCCCGAGAGCGCGACGACCTGCTCGCCCGGCTTGCCGCGCACGACGCCGAGGGCCGCGGGGCCCGTCCAGCCGAGCGGACCGGCCTGGCCGGCGTTGATCCACTTGCGCGGGCCGTACACGTGCAGCAGCTGCGCGCCGGCGATCTGCGAGAGGCCGATCGTGGTGACGAAGGTGGTCTCGCGGTCGAACGCGGTCAGCATCTCCTGGTAGACGCGGTGCGGCTTCATCGGCACGTTGTCGAAGTTGGTCTTGCGCTGCAGGCGCGCCTTGCGGTCGCGGCACTCCTGGGCCCAGCCGTTGTAGTCGGGCAGCTCGGCGACCCGGTCGCGGGCGGCCTCGAGCAGGGCGTCGATGAACGCGCCGGCGTCGGAGACCACACCGTAGTCGGGCGCGAACACGCGGCCGATCTGGGTGGGCTCGATGTCGACGTGCACGAACGTGCGGCCCTTGCGGTAGGTGTCGAGGCCGCCGGTGTGGCGGTTCGCCCAGCGGTTGCCGATGCCCAGCACGAAGTCGGACTCGAGGAAGCTCGCGTTGCCGTAGCGCTGCGAGGTCTGGATGCCGACGAGGCCCGCGGCGAGCGGGTGGTCGTCGGCGATCGCGCCCCAGCCCATGAGGGTCGGGAACACGGGCACGCCCAGCGTCTCGGCGAGCTCGACGAGCTTCGCGGAGGCCCCCGAGTTCACGATGCCGCCGCCGGCGATGATCGCGGGGTGCGAGGCTGCGACGAGCATGTCGAGCACCTTCTCGGCCTGCGCGCGCGTGGCGACGGGCTTGGCGACCGGCAGCGGCTCGTAGGTGTCGATGTCGAACTCGATCTCGGTCATCTGCACGTCGAACGGCAGGTCGATGAGCACCGGGCCGGGGCGGCCGGAGCGCATGATCTGGAACGCCGACTGGAAGACGCCGGGAACCTGCGCGCCCTCGAGCACCGTCTTCGCGAACTTCGTGACCGGCTTCGCGATGGAGGCGATGTCGACGGCCTGGAAGTCCTCCTTGTCGAGCTTCGCGACCGGCGCCTGGCCGGTGATGCACAGCATCGGGATGGAGTCGGCGATCGCGGCGTAGAGGCCGGTGATCATGTCGGTGCCGGCGGGGCCCGAGGTGCCGAGGCACACGCCGATGCGGCCGTCGGCCGTGCGGCTGTAGCCGTCGGCCATGTGCGAGGCGCCCTCGACGTGGCGGGCGAGGGTGTGCCGGATGCCGCCGTTGGCGCGCATCGCGGAGTAGAGGGGGTTGATGGCAGCGCCCGGCAGGCCGAACGCCTCGTCGGCGCCCTCCTTGATCAGGATCTGCACGATGGCGTCGACGGCGCGCATGCGGGTCATGGGATGTCTCCTTGTTGTTCGGTACCGGTCGTTGAGCGAGCGAAGCGAGTCGAAACGTGATAACCTCGCGGGGCCATGTGCGTTTCGTCTCGGCCCTGGCGGGCCGGCTCAACGACCGGGCAAGATCAGTCGCGACCGGCGAGCTCGTTGGTGAGCTTGAAGAGGCCGGAGTGGTCGAGGCCGCCGTCGCCGCGGGCGACGAGCGAGGTCACGAGCTGTGCGACGGCGGAGCCGAGCGGCACGGTGATGCCGGCCTGGCGGGCCGCTGCGGTGACGATGCCCAGATCCTTGTTGTGGAGGGCGAGGCGGAAGCCGGGGGCGAAGTCGCGGTCGAGCATCTTCTGCCCCTTCTGGTCGAGGACCTTGGAGCCGGCCAGGCCGCCCCCGAGGACCTTCAGCGCCGCGTCCGTGTCGACGCCGAAGGCCTCGAGGAAGACGACAGCCTCAGCGAGCGCCTGGATGTTGACGGCGACGATGAGCTGGTTGGCGGCCTTGACCGTCTGGCCGGCGCCCGAGGGGCCGACGTGGACGATGGTCTTGCCGATGGCGTTCAGCACCGGCTCCGCCTTGGCGAAGTCGGCTTCGGAGCCACCGGTCATGATGGACAGCACGCCGTCGATGGCGCCCTGCTCACCACCCGAGACGGGGGCGTCGACCGCGCCGAAGCCGGCGGCGACGGCCTCCGCGGCGAGCTCCTTGGCGACGTCCGGGCGGATGGAGGAGTTGTCGATCCACAGTGCGCCGGCCTTCGCGTTGGCGAAGACGCCGTCGGGGCCCTGCACGACGGCGGCCACGTCCGGGGAGTCGGGAACCATCGTGATGACGACATCGGCGTCCTTCACGGCATCCGCGATGCTCGTGGCGCCCTGGCCGCCGGCCGCGACGAGCTTGTCGATCGCCGGCTGGCTGCGGTTGTAGCCGGTGACGGTGAAGCCGCCCTTGACGAGGTTCTCGGCCATGGGCAGGCCCATGATCCCGAGGCCGATGAATGCAACGTTGGTCATAGTTCTCGCTCCTTCAGCGTGGTCTGTGCGGGGCGCGGATCAGGCGCGGGTCCAGGCGAACGGGTCGGCCTGGGTGGGCTTGTACTCGAGGCCGATGACGCCTGCGTAGCCGCCGGCGCGGGCGTCGGCGATCCAGTCGTCCAGCGGCAGGTCGCCCGTCCCGGGCTCGCCGCGGCCGGGGGCGTCGGCGATCTGGATGTGGCCGAAGTCGGCGGCGTGCGCGGCGATCACGGCGGGCACGTCGTCGCCGTTGACGGCGAGGTGGTAGTAGTCGGCGAGGAGCTTGACGTTGTCGACGCCCTCCTCGTCCTTGACGCGCTCGATGATCGCCAGCGCGTCGGCCGCCGTCTTCAGCGGGTAGGTGTCCATGCCGGAGACCGGCTCGAGCAGCACGATGCCGCCGATCTTCGCGACCGCGCGGCCCGCCGCGGCGAGGTTCTTGACGGCCAGGTCGTCCTGAGCCTGCGGGTCGACGCCCTCGAGGCGGTTGCCGTACAGGGCGTTGAACGCCTTGGTGCCCAGACGCTCGCCGATGCCGACGACCACGTCGATGTTGTCCGCGAACTCGTCCTCACGGCCGACCCACGACACGAGGCCGCGGTCGCCGCCGCCCATGTTGCCGGCGAAGAAGTTCAGGCCGGTGAGCTGCACGTCGGCATCCTGCACGGCGTTGACGAAGGCATCCACCTCGCCGTCGCTCGGCACAGCCTCGGAGAAGGGCCACCAGAACTCGACGGCATCGTAGCCGGCAGCCTTGACGGCGGCGGGGCGCTCAAGCAGCGGGAGCTCCGTGAGGATGATCGAGCAGTTGACCGTGTACGTCATCGTCGTCACTTTCTGTGTCTCCTCCGTAGTTTTCACTATACGGAAGTGGATTCTTGCCTGATGAAACTCTACGTCATGGGCGGCGGCTGCGTCAAGACCCCGCGAAGCACGAAGGCCCGGGCTCCCCCGAGGGAGAGTCACCGGGCCGTCGCGCACCGCATGGGACGTCTCAGGTGAGCTTGATCTGGCGGTTCATGTCCTTGTACAGCAGGTAGCGGAAGTCCTCCGGACCACCCGCGTAGCAGGCCTGCGGGCAGAACGCGCGCAGCAGCATGTAGTCGCCGGCCTCGACCTCGACCCAATCGTCGTTGAGGCGGTAGACGGCCTTGCCCTGCAGCACGAACAGGCCGTGCTCCATGATGTGCGTCTCGGCGAACGGGATGGACCCGCCCGGCTTGAAGGTGACGATGTTCACCTGCATGTCGTGCGCCATGTCGCTCGCGTCCGAGAAGCGCGTGGTCGCCCACACGTCATCGGTGTCCGGCATCGAGACGGGCTCGATGTCCTGGTCGCGGGTGACGAACGACGCCGGGGCGGGAATGCCCTCGAGGTACTCGTAGGCCTTCCGGATCCAGTGGAAGCTGGTCAGGTCGGAGCCCTCGTTCGCCAGCGACCACTCGGACTCCGGCGAGATGAAGGCGTAGCCGCCCTCGCCGAGCACGTGCCGCTCGCCGTCCAGAGTCAGGGTCAGCTCGCCGGTGGTGACGAACAGCACGCTCTCCACGCCCTTCTCGGGTTCGGGCTTGGCGGCGGCGCCCCCGGGCCCGATCTCGACGATCAGCTGCGAGAACGTCTGCGCGGAGCTCGGCGTCGGCCGGGCGATGATCCACGCGCGCGTCTCGGTGAAGCCGGGAAGGCTGCTGGTGACGATGTCGCGCAGCACGCCCTTCGGGATGACCGTGTAGGCCAGCTTGACGACGGCGCGATCGGTGAGCAGGTCGGTCTGCGGGGGCAGCCCGCCGGCCGGGGTGTAGTAACCCATGTGCGATCCCTTTCGATGGGTGGAACGGAGGTCAGGCGGCAGCCCGACGCGGGTGGGCGAGCGCGGTCAGCTCGGCCTCGGAGATGCCGACGTCGGCCTGCACCTCGTCGGCGCCGATGGCACCGCACTGTACGCCGCGCAGCACGAACCAGGCCAGGGCCCGGGCGGTCGCCGGCTCGTCGAGCACGGCGCCGACCGTCTTCTGCAGGTAGTTGCGCAGGCGCACGGCCGAGGCCGGGTAGCCCTCCCGGTAGAACGCGTAGGTCGCGATGTAGCGGGTCGCCAGGTTGTGGGCGTGCATGTCCCAGCCCTGGTAGATGCCGCGCTCGAGCGACCGGCGCACCAGTCGCGCGTGCAGCGCCCACGCCTCCTCGGCGCGATCACCGACGGGCAGGATGTTGGTCGAGCCGTCCGAGATGCGGATGCCGGTGCCTGCGGCGGCGAGCTGCATGACCTCCTTGGCGAGGTCGGCGACCGGGTGCTCCATGGACTGGTAGCGCGCCGAGATGCCGAGCGAGGCGCTGTAGTCGTACGTGCCGTAGTGGAACGCGGTGATGCGTCCCGGCACGGCGACCGGCAGCTCTGCCAGGGGCGACCGGCCGTTCGCGCCGAGGATCAGCTGCGGCGTCTCCACCTGCACCTCGAACCGGATGCGGCCCTCGGGCAGGCCGTGCACGCGCTCGATGGCGGCGGCGGCATCCGCCATCGCCTCGACCTGCGCGACCGTCGACACCTTCGGCAGCGTCAGCGTGAGGCCGTCGGGCAGTCCGCCGTTGTCGACGAGCCCGCCCAGGAACACGTCGAGTGTCCGCAGTCCGCGGGCGCGGGTGGGCGCCTCGAAGCACTTGAACCGGATGCCGATGAACGGCGCCGCGATGCCGGATGCCACGGACTCGGCGACGAGCTTCGCCGCGCGGGCGGCATCCTCGTCCTCGACCGCGCCGCGGTCGCCGTAGCCGTCCTCGAAGTCGAGGCGGATGTCCTCGATGGGCTCGGAGGCGAGCTTGTCGGCGACGCGGGATGCCACGGCGGGCACGTCCGCGGCCTGCACGCCCACGCGCGAGGCGAGGGCGGCGAGG
>NZ_DATEJS010000189.1:0-4052 GCF_035277845.1 Microbacterium sp. | reverse complement strand
CCTGAAACATCAATAGTGTTTCGGCGGCCATAGCGAGAGGGAAACGCCCGGTCACATTCCGAACCCGGAAGCTAAGCCTCTCAGCGCCGATGGTACTGCAGGGGGGACCCTGTGGGAGAGTAGGACACCGCCGGACTTCTTCACCAAGAAGGCCACCCAATGCTGGGTGGCCTTCTGGCGTTTCCGGGCGCGTCTTCGCCCGTCCCGAGCCTCGTTCTAGGCTCGAAGCATGACCGTCGTCATCCGCCATCTGCAGGATCTCCTCGTCGAAGAGCACACGATCACGGTGCCGCTGGACTGGACGAACGCGGCCGACAACCGCACGATCGAGCTCTTCGCCGCGGTCGTCAGCCGGGAGGGCGGCGAGCACCTCCCGTACCTGGTGTTCCTGCAGGGCGGTCCGGGCCATGAGGCGCCCCGACCGTTGCACGCGCCGACGTCGCCGAGCTGGCTGGACGACGCGCTCAAGGAGTACCGCGTCGTCATGCTCGACCAGCGGGGAACGGGACGGTCGACCCCGGTCGGCGACCGGGACCTCGAGCGCGGAACCGGCGAGCTCGTCGAGTACATCACCCACCTGCGTGCGGACTCCATCGTGCGCGACTGCGAAGCGATGCGGGAGCACCTGGGAGCGCCGGCCTGGAGCGTGCTCGGCCAGTCCTTCGGCGGGTTCACCGCGCTCGCGTACCTGTCGACGGATGCGGCATCCCTCACCGAGGTCTACTTCACCGGCGGTCTCAGCGCGGTGGGCCGGCATCCCGACGACGTCTACGCCCTCACCTACGACAAGATGCGGGATGCCTCGGAGCGCTACTACCGCCGCTTCCCGACGCACCGCACCTCCTTCCGCCGGCTCGCCGACCTCGCGGCCGCCGGCGACCTGGTGCTGCCCGACGGCGAAGTCGTGTCGGTGTCGCGGCTGCGCTCGCTCGGGTTCTTCCTGGGCTCGAACGACGGCTGGCAGAACCTATGGCAGCTGCTGGAGCAGGACCCGGGCACCAACGCGTTCCGCTGGGACCTGGCATCCGCCATGCCCTACGACGCACGCAACCCGCTCTACTACGTCTTCCACGAGTCGAGCTACGCGGACGGCTTCGCCACCCGCTGGTCGGCCGACCGCGTGGAGCCGGACGATTTCCGCGAGGACGTGACCCTGCTCACCGGGGAGCACGTGCGGCGGGAGTGGGCGGACACCGTCCCGGGGCTGAAGCCCTGGCGCGACGTCGTGCTGGCGCTCGCGGACCACGACTGGCCGGCGCTGTACGACGCAGAGGCCATCGCGGCATCCGGCGTGGTGGGCGCCGCCGCCGTCTACGTCAACGACCTGTACGTGCCGCTGGAGTTCTCGCTCGAGACCGCCCGCCTGCTGCCCGGCGTCACGCCGTGGGTGACGAGCGAGCACGAGCACAACGGGCTGCGTGCCGGCAGCGTGCTGCCCCACCTCATCGACCTGGTGCGCGGTCGCCGCGTGCGCTGAGCTTGATCGGGCGCGCACACCCCGCCCAGGACGCCGCCGCCCGGCGCGGCCGGTCCGCCGGGCGGGCGTAGGCTCGGGCCTATGCGTGCCACTGTGATGTACCGGGCCGGCGATGTGCGGCTCGAAGAGGTTCCCGACCCGCAGCTGCAGACCGGGCACGACGCGATCGTGCGCGTCGTCGCCGCGTGCGTGTGCGGGTCCGACCTGTGGGGGTACCGCGGGGTCATCCCGACGTCGTCTCCTCGCCGCATGGGCCACGAGTTCGTCGGCATCGTCGAGAACGCCGGCGCCGACGTCGAGAACGTGCGGGTCGGCGACTTCGTCATCGGCTCGTTCTACGACTGCGACTTCACGTGCGAGATCTGCCGCTCCGGCTTCAGCTCCTCGTGCCTCGAACTCGGCTGGTATGAAGGATGCCAGGCGGAGCTCATCCGCGTGCCGCACGCCGACGGCTCGCTCGCCGTGGTGCCCGCCGACCGGCTGACCGACGAACTCGTCCCGCACCTGCTCACCCTGTCGGACGTCTTCGGCACCGGTCACCACGCCGCCCACGCGGCGCGGGTCGGAGCCGGCTCGGAGGTCGCCGTCGTGGGCGACGGCGCCGTCGGGCTGTCCGCCGTGCTGGCCGCGCATCGGCTCGGGGCATCCCGCATCGTGGCCATGTCGCGCAATCCGGAGCGCCAGGCGCTCGCGCGCGAGTTCGGTGCGACCGACATCGTCGAGGAGCGGGGAGCCGAGGGGGCCGCCGTCGTCAAGGAGCTGTTCCGCGGGATCGGCCCGCAGGCCGTGCTCGAGGCCGTCGGCACCGCGGAATCGATGGAGCAGGCGGTGCGCTCGGTGCGCCCGGGCGGCACCATCGGCTACGTCGGGGTGCCGCACGGCGGGCCGGAGCTACCGCTGCGGCCGATGTTCAGTAACAACACCGTGCTCGCCGGCGGCATCGCGCCCGTGCGCAACTACATCGACGAGCTGCTGCCCGACGTGCTGTCCGGCGCCGTGCAGCCCGGCCGGGTCTTCGACCTCGAGCTGCCGCTCTCCGACATCGCCGAGGCGTACCGGGCCATGGACGAGCGCCGGGCGATCAAGGTGCTCGTCCGCCCCTGACCCGGGTGGCCGGCTACGTCGCCGCGAAGATCGTGCCGGGATTGAGGATGCCGGCAGGGTCCAGGGCGTCTTTGATTCGCTGCGAGACCTCGAGCACGTCGTCGCCGATCTGATCGCGCAGCCACGGCCGCTTCATGCGGCCGACGCCGTGCTCGCCGGTGATCGTGCCGCCGAGCGAGACGGCGAGCGACATGACCTCGCCGTACGCGGTTTCCGCGCGCTCGGCCAGCTCGGCGTCATCCCACGACGACAGCACCAGCGGATGCGTGTTGCCGTCGCCGGCGTGGGCGAGCATCGCGATCGTCACGTCGTGGTCCGCGGCGATCCGCGCGACGCCGTCGAGCAGGTCGGCCAGGCGCGGCAACGGCACGCCGACGTCCGAGAGCAGCAGGCGACCCTGCGCCTCGACGGCCGGGATCGCGCCCCGGCGCGCGGCGGCGAGGGCCTCGCCCGTCGCGCGGTCGGTCTCGGTCACGGCGTACGCGCCGTGACGCGTGAACGAGCCCTCCATGAAGCGCACGTCGCGGCCGTTCGGATCGAGGTCGTCGGTGCCGCCGAGCACCAGCGCCGCGGCCGACGTGTCCAGGTCGGGATGCAGCGGCGTTCCGTCGGCACCCGTCTGCGCGCTCACCGCACGGATGCAGGTGGCGTCCATGTACTCGAGCATGCTGGGGCGGATCGCCGTGGAGATCTCCGCGATCGCGGCGGCCGCATCGTCGATCGTGTGGAACCACGCCGCCACGATCCGCGTCGGTGACGGCGCGGGCAGCAGCCGGAGCGTGACCTCGGTGATGACCCCGAGAGTGCCCTCGCTCCCGACGAACAGCTTCACGAGCGACAGGCCCGCGACATCCTTGATCAGCGGGCCGCCGAGCCGCAGCGCGCGTCCGTCCGCGAGCACCACCTCGACACCCAGCACGTAGTCGGTGGTCACCCCGTACTTCACGCAGCACAGGCCCCCCGCGTTCGTGGCGATGTTGCCGCCGATGGAGCAGATCTCGAAGGATGCCGGGTCCGGTGGATACCAGAGGCCCTCCGCAGCGACCGCCGCCTTGAGCTCGGCGTTGAGCAGGCCGGGCTGCACCGTCACGGTGCGCGTGGCCGGGTCGATGCGCAGGTCGCGCATGCGCGTGGTGCACAGCACGATGCCGCCGTCCACGGCGGACGCGCCGCCGGACAGGCCGGTGCCCGCTCCGCGGGGCACGACCGGGATCCGGTGCGCGGCGGCCAGCCGCACGATCTGCTGCACCTGGGCGGTCGTCGTGGGGGTGACGACCGCGAGCGGGACGCCGGCATCCGGGTCGAACGCGCGGTCCTGTCGGTAGGGGGCGGTGGCGTCCGGCTCGGTGAGGACGGCGGCGGGCGGCAGGATCGTCGCGAGCTCTGCGAGGATGCGGGATGCCACGTCGTCTGCCACGCCGCCAGCCTACGCCCGGGCGCAGCGGCGGTTCCCGCGGGCCGGGCGGCGTCC
>NZ_DATEJS010000188.1:0-7389 GCF_035277845.1 Microbacterium sp. | reverse complement strand
GAACCCGCTGATGCCCAGGCCCATGAACCACAGGTTGCCGCCCGCACCAGGTGAGAACGTGGCGTCGGCGAGGGGCTGATACGCGAACCAGCCGAAGGCCGCGGCGCCCTGCGGGGTGAGGAACCCGGCGGTGGCGATCGTGGACCCGAACAGGAAGAGCCAGAATGCGAACGCGTTCAGACGCGGGAACGCGACGTCGGGCGCCCCGATCTGCAGCGGCAGCACCGCGTTCGCGAAGCCGGCGAACAGCGGCGTCGCGAACATGAGCAGCATGATCGTGCCGTGCATCGTGAACAGCTGGTTGAACTGGTCCTTCGTCGGGATGATCTGCATGCCCGGCTCGAACAGCTCGGCGCGGATGATCAGTGCCATCACGCCGCCGAGCATGAAGAACATCACCGAGGCGATGAGGTACATGTAGCCGATCGTCTTGTGGTCGGTGGAGGTGATCCACTTGACGATGATGTTGCCCTTCTCGCCCGTGCGGGATGCGCTCAGCAGCGCAGCCTGACGGGGAGGCAGGGTCGTGGAGCGGCCCGAAGACTCGCCCTGCAGCGGAAGCGAAGTCGCCATGTCAGTTGCTGCCCTCCTGGGTGGGACCGGTGGGGCTGCCCGCCGTGCCCGGGTCATTGTGGAGTCGGTTGTACTCCTTGGTGATGTCGCCCGTGTTGCCCTCAGCCCGGAGCGCGTCGAGGTGAGCCTGGTACTCCGCCTGGCTGACGACCTTCACGCGGAAGAGCATCGCCGAGTGGTACTCGCCGCACAGCTCCGCGCACTTGCCCTGGTAGGTGCCCTCGCGGGTCGGCGTGAACGACCACGAGTTGTCGCGGCCGATGTAGAGGTCCTTCTTGTAGAGGAAGTCGATGATCCAGAACGAGTGGATGACGTCGCGCGACTCGAGGTCGATGCGCACCGACTCGTTCACCGGCAGGTAGAGCGTCGGCAGCTTGTTCTGGTCGACGTTGCCGCCGGCATCCGGCACGGCCTGCACGCCCATCGACCACACCGCGTCGGAGTTGTCCGGCTGCGTGCCGTTGTACTGGAAGTCCCAGGCCCACTGCTTGCCGATCGCGGTGATCGAGACGTCGGGGTGCTCGTTCTGCGTCTCGAGGATCGTCTGGTCACGAGCCGTGAACGCGAACATGCCGATCACGAGGATGAGCGGGACGACCGTGTAGAAGATCTCGATCGGCATGTTGTAGCGCAGCTGCACGGGCAGGCCGGTCTGGCCCTTGCGGCGGCGGTACACGACCATCGCCCAGAGCATGAGGCCCCAGGTCACGATTCCCACGGCGAGCAGGACGATCCAGGAGTTCACCCACAGAGAGGAGACCATCTCAGTGCGGTTCGTCGCGGGCTGGCTGTTTTCGAAGCCGGGCAGGAACCCGTGCAACTGAGTGGGCGTACAGCCGGCGAGAGCGACGGCCGTTGCGAGCCCGATGGGGAGAACAGCCCAACGGAGGCGACGTTTCGAGTGCACGATGCACCTTTCCGGGTCAGGAAGTCCGACAGAGGACAGTCTAGGGCAACCTCTCACCCGATTCCGGCCAGCCGTCCAGGGTGCGCGTGACGATTCGATGACGATCGGACGGCACCCGCGGGGCGCGGATGCGGCGCGCTCCGGGAGCGGATTTCTCCCGGAAAACGCGCCGCGCGAGAGGTTTTTGGGGTCAGTGGAAGCTGTCGCCGCAGGCGCAGCTGCCGGAGGCGTTCGGGTTGTCGATCGTGAAGCCCTGCTCCGAGATCGTGTCCTTGAAATCGATGGATGCACCGTCGAGGTACGGGACGCTCATGTCGTCCACGATGACCTCCACGCCGTCGAACTCGACGGCGGTGTCGCCCTCGAGGAACCGCTCGTCGAAGTAGAGCTGGTAGATCAGACCGGAGCATCCGCCGGGCTGCACGGCGACGCGCAGACGCAGATCGTCGCGACCCTCCTGCTCGAGAAGGCTCTTCACCTTCGCGGCCGCGGCGTCGGTCAGCTGGACGCCGTGCGCGGTGGTGGTCTCGGTCGACAGGGCGGTGTCGGTCATGATGCTCCTCCGTGACAGAACTTGCTCACGAGTCTACGCCCCGGCCCGCGCGTCCAGACGCTCGAGCAGGAGTGCCTCCGCCACCAGGGCGTGCCGGAAGGTGTCCAGGTGCAGGGACTCGTTGGGGCTGTGCGCCCGCGCGTGCGGGTCCTCCACGCCCGTGATGAGGATCTGCGCCTGCGGGAATTCGCGCACGAGATCGGACACGAACGGGATCGAACCGCCGACTCCGAGGTCGACCGGTGCCACCCCGTAGGCGGCATCCATCGCGGCTCGCGCGTCGGCGACCGCCCAGCCGCTCGTGTCGACGAGGAACCCGTCGCCGAAGTCGACGTCGGTGAACTCCAGCTCCGCACCGAACGGGGCGCGGGCACGCAGATGCGCCTCCAGTGCCGCGTAGGCGTCGTGGGCCGACTGGCCGGGTGCGATGCGGGCGCTGATCACCACCGAGACCTCGGGGCTGAGCGTGTTGGACGCGTTGCGGACGCTCGGCGCGTCGATGCCGGTGACGGTGATCGACGGCTTGTTCCAGATGCGGCTGAGGATGCTGTCGCGGCCGATGGGGCTGACGCCCGCGGGCAGGCCGGCCTCGTCGCGCAGGGTCTCCTCCGAGTACGGCGGGGTGTCGGCATCCCGCACCAGCAGGCCGTCCACGGCCACCGCGCCGTCGTCGTCCCACATCGTGCCGAGGAGCTTCACGGCCGCCATCATCGCGTCGGGCACCGCACCGCCGAACATGCCGGAGTGGGAGGCGTGCTCGAGGGTGCGGATGCGCAGGGTGAAGCGCGCGTTGCCGCGCAGCGACACCGTGACGGCGGGCGTGCGGGCATCCCAGTTGCCGGAATCGGCGACCACGATCACATCGGCGCGGAGGGCGTCGGCGTTGTCGGCGAGGAACTGCGCGAACGAGCGGGAGCCGGCCTCCTCCTCCCCCTCGATGAAGAGGTTGATGCCGAGGTCGAAGTCGTCGCCGAGCACCTCGGTCAGCGCGCGGATGGCGCCCATGTGCGCCATCACGCCGGCCTTGTCGTCGGCGGCGCCGCGTCCGTAGAGGCGTCCGTCGCGCACCGTCGGCTCGAACGGCGGCGTGTCCCAGAGCGCCTCGTCGCCGACGGGCTGCACGTCGTGGTGGGCGTACAGCAGGATCGTGGGGCGTCCGTTGCGCGCGGCGCGGGTGGCCAGCACGGCCGGCATCCCGCGCTCATCGGTGCCGGGGACGGCGGCGTCGCGGATCACCACGGAGTCGAACACGCCCGTGCCCTCGGCGAGGGCCGCGACGGCCTCTGCGCTGCGACGGACCTCGGCGTGGTCGAAGCCCGGGAACGCCACCGAGGGGATGCGCACCAGCCGGCCGAGATCGGCCAGCGCGGCAGGCACGCCGGCCTCGGCGGCGGTGCGGACGGCATCGGCACGGGACAGTTCCACAGTCATGCGGGTAATCTTAGAGGCGAACCCCAACCAGACTTTCCGAGGATCATCGTGGCCAAGACACCCGCCCCCGCGTCCAGCGACGCCTCGTCGCAGGGGACGAATTCGAACGACGGCAGCGCTGCCGGCAAGGGCCGTCCGACGCCCACCCGTGCCGAGCAGGAGGCCGCCCGCAAGCGTCCCCTCGTCGCCAACACCAAGGAGGCCAAGGCGCAGCGCAAGGCCGAGATGGCCGGTGCGCGCGAACGCGCCCGCATCGGCATGGCCGCCGGCGAGGAGAAGTACCTGCCGGCGAAGGACCGCGGTCCGCAGCGCCGGTTCGCCCGCGACTACGCGGATGCCGGCTGGCACATCGGCGAGCTCGTGATGCCGCTGATGATCCTCGTCATCGTCACCATGATCACGCCCGCCCAGGCCGTGCAGCAGTACGCCATGATCGTGCTCTGGGGCTTCGTCGTCCTGGTGATCATCGACATGGTGATCACGGGCATGCGCCTCAAGCGCGCCGCGCGCCGCAAGTTCGGCGACGCCAAGCTCGAGCGGGGACTCGGCTGGTACGGCGGGATGCGCACCATCCAGATGCGTTGGATGCGACTTCCCAAGCCCCAGGTGCGCCGCGGACAGTACCCGTCCTGATCGACTCCGGCGCTTCCCGCGCACGACGAAGGCCGCGCCGTCTCGAACGGCGCGGCCTTCGTCGTGTCGTCAGCGCTTCGCGAGGCCGCGGTTGATCTGGCGCGCCCACAGCGGGCCGCGGTACAGGAACCCGGTGTAGCCCTGCACGAGGTCCGCGCCGGCATCCAGCCGCTCCTGCACGTCGGCGGCGGTCTCGACGCCGCCGACGGAGATGACGCCGAAATCCGCCGGCACGCTGTCGCGGACGAGCCGCAGCACGTCGAGCGCTCGCGCCTTCAGCGGCGCTCCGGAGAGGCCGCCGGCGCCGGCCGCGTCGATCACGGCCCGGTCGGTGACGAGGTCGTCGCGCGCGATCGTGGTGTTCGTCGCGATGAGCCCGGCGAGGCCCAGCTCCACGGCCAGCTGCGAGATCGCGACGACCTCGTCGTCGGGCAGGTCGGGGGCGATCTTCACCAGCAGCGGCGTCTGCCCGCAGGCATCCCGCACGGCCTCGAGCAGGGGCCGGAGCGTCTCGACGGCCTGCAGCCCGCGCAGGCCGGGCGTGTTCGGGGACGACACGTTCACGACGAGGTAGTCCGCGAGCGGGGCGAGCAGGGTGGCGCTGCGCACGTAGTCGGCCGTGGCATCCGCCACCTCGACGACGCGGCTCTTGCCGATGTTCACGCCGATCCGCATGCGCGTGCCGCGGCGGCGGAGCTTCCGCAGGCGCACCGCGGCGGCCTCGGCGCCCTTGTTGTTGAAGCCCATGCGGTTGATCACGGCCCGGTCCGGGATGAGCCGGAAGAGCCGCGGACGCGGATTGCCGGGCTGCGGGATCGCCGTGACGGTGCCGATCTCGACGTGGCCGAATCCGAGGGCCGCGAGGCCGCGCACGCCGAGCACGTCCTTGTCGAACCCGGCCGCGACGCCGAACGGCGAGTCGAAGTCGAGCCCGAGGGCGCGCGTGCGGGTGTGCAGCGACGCGTCCGGGCGGGTCAGCGCGCGCGCCGCCCACGACAGCGGCGGGACCCCCAGAGCGCGGATCACGACCATGGCGGCGTGGTGGGCGGACTCGGGGTCCATGCGGGAGAGGACGGTGCGGAAGAGCAGCGGGTACATCGTCCGACAGGCTACCCGGCTGCGGGTTCCGACGCCGATTCGGGCCGCTCGTGATCGGCGCGCAGCTGCGCGATCGACGCCTCGAAATCCTCGAGGGATTCGAATGCCTGGTACACGCTCGCGAAACGCAGGTAGGCCACCTCGTCGAGCTCGCGCAGCGGTCCGAGGATCGCCAGGCCGATCTCGTTCGTGTCGATCTGCGAGGCGCCGGTCTGCCGCACGGTCTCCTCGACCGTCTGCGCCAGGACGGCCAGGTCGGAATCGGTCACCGGGCGCCCCTGACAGGCCTTGCGGACGCCCGCGGCCACCTTGTCGCGGCTGAACTGCTCGGTCACGCCGCTGCGCTTGACGACGTACAGGCTCGCGGTCTCGATGGTGGTGAACCGGCCCCCGCACTGCGGGCACTGCCGGCGACGGCGGATGCTGAGGCCGTCGTCGCTCGTGCGGGAGTCGATCACGCGGGAGTCGGGATGGCGGCAGAACGGGCAGTGCATGCGGCCTCCTTCACCCCTCGAACCGGGCGGTGATCGCCTCGCCGTGCGCCGGGAGCGCCTCGGCCTCGGCGAGCGCGACGATGGCGTCCCGCACCTCGGACAGGGCGGCGCGGTCGTACTCGATGACCTGCTGCGGCCGCAGGAAGGTGGCGGCCGACAGTCCCGACGCGTACCGCGCCTGGCCTCCGGTCGGCAGCACGTGGTTGCTGCCGGCGAGGTAGTCGCCGAGGCTCACCGGCGAGTGCGCGCCGACGAAGACGGCCCCGGCGTTGCCGAACTCCTCCGGCCGGGGGTCGTCGAGGTGCAGCTCGAGGTGCTCGGGGGCGTACGCGTTGCTGAACGCCGTCGCGGTGGCCCGGTCGTCGACGAGCACGATCGCGGACTGCGGGCCCGCGAGCGCGGTCTTCACCCGCTCGCGGTGCCGGGTGGCATCCGCCATGGCCTCGACCTGCTGCGCGACCGCGTCCGCCAGGGCCGTCGAGTCGGTCACGAGCACGGCGGCGGCCTGCTCGTCGTGCTCGGCCTGGCTGATGAGGTCCGCGGCGACGAGCCGGGGGTCGGCGGTGTCGTCGGCGACGATCAGGATCTCGGTCGCGCCGGCTTCGGCGTCGGTTCCGACGCGGCCGGCGACGGCGCGCTTGGCTGCGGCGACGAAGTTGTTGCCCGGGCCGGTGACGACGTCGACCGGGTCGAGCCGGAGGGATGCCACGCCGTGGGCGAAGGCGCCGATCGCACCGGCGCCGCCCATCGCGTACACCTCATCGACGCCGAGCAGCCGGGCCGCGGCGAGGATGACGGGATGCACCCGCCCGCCGAATTCGCGCTGCGGCGGGGAGGCGAGGGCGACCTGCTGCACGCCCGCCACCTGGGCGGGCACGACGTTCATGACGACGCTCGACGGGTAGACTGCCTTGCCGCCGGGCACGTACACCCCGACGCGGCGCACCGGCTGCCAGCGCTGCGACACGCGGGCGCCGGGGGCGAGCACGGTGGTCGACGGCGCCGGCACCTGTGCCGCGGAGGCCTCGCGCACCCGGACGATCGCGGCCTCGAGGGCGGAGCGGACGACCGGATCGAGCGTCTCGAGGGCCTCCTCGAGGTGAGCGGCGGGCACGCGGATGGCGTGGCCTGTGGCGCCGTCGAACTGCTCGGCCTGCTCGCGCAGGGCGTCCTCTCCGCGTCGCGCGACGTCGTCGACGATGCGCGCGGCGGCGGCGAACGCCTCGGCGCGGGCGGCCTCGGCACGGGGGACGGAGTCCAGCAGTTCGGCGAGCGACAGGGTGCGGCCGCGCAGATCGATGGTGCGCATCATCCGCGGGTCACCCCCGACACGTCGCGCAGGTAGCCGACCCGGCCGTCCTCGTGGCGCACGACGAACACGTCTCCGCGCTCCTCGATGACGAGCGCCCAGGCGGTGGGGCCGACGTAGAACAGCGTCTTGCCGGCGGCATCCACGACCGGCCGCTGCTCGGGCACGAGCGCCCAGAAGGCCTGCGACACCGTGGAGACGGCGGTCGTGTCCGCGTCGGCGGAGGCAGCATCCATCACCGTGGTCTCGGCGGGGAACTCCTCTGCCGCGGGTTCCGGCTCGGCCGCGGGTTCCGGCTCGGGGGACCGCGCAGGCGCCGGTTCGGACTCGGGCGCCGGCGCGGGTTCCGGCTTGGGGCTCGGGGCAGGCGCAGCAGCCAAGGACGTCGAGC
>NZ_DATEJS010000187.1:0-2254 GCF_035277845.1 Microbacterium sp. | reverse complement strand
TCGGCGTACGAGATCACGATGATCGTGTCGCCGGGGTGCACGAGGCGGGCGGCGGCGCCGTTCACCTGCATCGCGCCGGAGCCGCGCTCTCCCGCGATCGTGTAGGTCTCGAAGCGCGAGCCGTTGTCGACGTCGACGACGTGAACCTGTTCGTGGGGCAGGATGTCGGCGGCTTCGAGCAACTCGGGGTCGATCGTGATCGAGCCGACGTAGTTCAGATCGCTCGCGGTGACGGTGGCGCGGTGGATCTTCGACTTGAGCATCGTCCTGCGCATGGGGCGTCCTTCAGTGGAAGTAGAGGTGGGTGTGGAGCTTGCAGCCCGGGTTGAACGGGGCGGCGCACGCCGGGCAGCTCTCGGTCACAAGGTACTCGTCGATCGTGAGCAGATGCCCGCAGACCCCGCACAGCACGGCCTGCGTGCTCCGTTCCGAGGCCGGCCACTGCTCGGCCGGATGATCCGCGGTCCCGGCGTGGCAGAGGTGGCAGGGATAGAACTCGCCGCAGCAGGCGAATGCGATCGCGATGACGTCGAGCGGGGTGCGGTAGTGGATGCAGCGGGTCTCGTCGTCGACCACCGGACCGAGCACCCGCGGCCGGGCGCCCGTCATCGCACACCCCGGGCGGTGAGGGCGTCGCCGAGCTGATCCGCGTGCTTCAGGGTGAGCACGAGGAACGGCACCGTGAAGGTGCGCAGGCTCCCGCGCGCGCCACGGGCGCGTTGCGCGTCGCGCACCTCACGGGCGAGCCGTGCGAGCACCGGGATGGTGGTGAGCGTGACGGTGAGCAGGAGCGCCGCGCCTTGCGGGTCGACCCGAACGCGCCGCAGCGGCCGCAGCCCGCGCTCGAACGCGTCGAGCAGATCGGTGACCCGGGTGGTGAGCACCAACAGCGCGGCGACCGCGATCGCCGCCGCGACCCGGGCCGTGTTGGCGACGGCGGGCTGCGGCCCCAGGAAGACGAGCTGGCCGACGATCGTGATCGCGAGGATCCAACGCAGCCCGAACACCTGCCGCCCGAGTTCGCGCATGCCCAGCATCCCATCGCCGAGACCCGCGAGCGCGTACGCGACCACGGTGGCGGATGCCGCGACCGCCGCTGCCCACCACGTCGACGGCAGCAGCGAGACACCCAGCACGAGAACGACCACCAGCAGGGTCTTGCGGCCCGCCGGCATCCGGTGCAGGCATCCGTTCCCGGGGCGGAAGAGGGTCAGCATCGCAGGATCGCCTCGTACTCGGCGATGATCGCGGACGGTTCGCCGACGGCGGCGACGCGGCCTCCGGCGACCAGCACCGCCGCCTCGCAGCGCTGCGCGAGCGCGAGGTCGTGGGTCACGAGCACGAGCCGGTGGCCCTCGTCCGTGAAAAGGTGGTCGGCCACCTGCCGGGCGTTCCGTGCGTCGAGGTAGGCGGTCGGCTCGTCGGCGACCACGAGATCCGGCCGGCGCACGAACGCCCCGCACAGGGCGAGCAGCTGCTTCTGCCCGCCGGAGAGATCATGTGAGGAGCGGTCCATGAGGTCGGTGAGGCCGAAGCGCTTGAGCGCGTCCGCGACGCGCTGCCGCAGCTCGGATGCCGGCAGCCGGTCGGCGCGCAGCGAGAACGCGACATCCTCGGCGACCGTCGGCATGAGGATCTGCGCGTCCGGGTTGCTGAACACCAGCGCGGTGCGCCGCTGCAGTTCCTTGGCCTGGCTCGCCGGGTCGAGGCCGAGGATGCTCATCGTGCCGCCGGTGCGGCCGACGAGTCCTCCGACGAGGCGTGCGAACGTGGACTTTCCCGAGCCGTTCTCGCCGATCACGGCGACGGTGCGGGCGTCGACGTCGAGCGAGACGTCGCGCAGCACGTCCGTGTCGCCGAGGCGCACCGAGACGCCGTCGAGCAGGATGCTCATGGCACCACCTCCAGCAGGGCCGCCACACCGAGTCCGCCGCCGACGGATGCGGCTGCGACGCCGAGCGTCCCGGCAGGGGCACCGCGGCGCACGAGCCGGCTGAACAGCCGCACGACCGCGACGGCACCGCTCGCGCCCCAGGGATGCCCGAGCGCGAGGGCGCCTCCGTCGGCGCAGACGCGCGGATCGTCGTCGGCGATGCCGAGCCGGTCGAGCACGGCGAGGCTCTGTGCGGCGAACGCCTCCACGATCTCGAATGCCGCGACGTCGGCCACCCCTGCGCCCGCCGAGGCGAGCGCGGCCTGCACGGCCGGCGCCGCGCCGATGCCCGGCAGCGCCGGGTCGCAGCCGATCACCGCC
>NZ_DATEJS010000186.1:0-8333 GCF_035277845.1 Microbacterium sp. | reverse complement strand
TCGACCGCGTGCGGGCCCTCGCGCCGAACGGGGTGGATGCCGCCATCGACCTGCACGGCACCGACACCGTGCGCGCCGCGCTCGAGCTCGGCGTGCCCGCCGACCGCGTCGCCACGATCGCCGGCGGTCCCACTCCCCCGGGCGGCGCGATCGCCACCGGCGGCGGGGATGCGACGCCGGGTGCCCTGGACCGCATCGCGTCCGGCCTCGCGGCAGGCACGCTGCAGCTGCCGATCGCCGCGTCCTTCCCGGTCGAGCAGATCGCGGACGCCGTCGCCCTGCAGCGCACCGGCCACGTGCGCGGCAAGGTCGTCGTCACCGTCTGACCCGAGACACCCCGCTCGCCCCGGTCGTTGAGCGAGGAGCGCAGCCCCTTCCCCCGGTCGTTGAGCGAGGAGCGCAGCGACGAGACGAAACGCAGTGACCCCGCCAGGCTCACTGCGTTTCGGCTCGCTCCGCTCGCTCAACGACCGGGAAAGGGGACACGCGTTTCGGCTCGCTTCGCTCGCTCAACGACCGGTGGGCAGTGACCCCGCCAGGCTCACTTCGTCTCGCTCCGCTCGGTCAACGACCGGGCGGGACCGTCAGCGCACCAGGGCCTCGCCGGCGCGGAGCGGGACGGCGAGGCGGTTCTCGGCCGGGGGCAGGGGGCACAGGTAGTGGTCCGAGAACGCGCAGGGCGGCAGGAACGCCCGATTGAGGTCGACCTGCACAGTTCCGTCGGCGTCCGGGGCCGGCATGTCGAGGAAGCGGAACCGGTGGCTCTCGGTGCCGCTGGTGGCATCCGCGAAGACCGCCGACAGCGCCCCGTCGGGATGCTGCGTGACCGTCAGCGCCGTGGGCTCGCCGTCGAGAGCGAACTCGACGCGGCCCGCGTACCGCTTCTGCGACACATGACCGTCGACCGAGACCACGTCGCTCTTTCCGAGGTCGGATGCCGCGACGAACCGACCGGGGACGGAGAGCTCCGGGTCATAGGCGAACCGCTCGATCCGCGAGATGCCGCGCTCGGCCGGTGACGACGGGACGAACACGCGCACGGCGATCTCCCCGTCGCGCTCGTGGGCGCGCAGCCGCACGGTGACGCCGTCCGCGCGCACCACCTCGCGGTCGGTGAACGGCGCGAGCACGATCTGCGCCCCGTCGATCTCGCCGAGAGCGGATGCCCCGTCGGTGCTCCAGAGCCCCGGCACCTGGTCGAACGACCGCGGCTCGGCGTCCAGCCAGTGGGTGCCGGCCAGCGTCGCGATGCCGTAACCGTCCCACACGGCCCGATCCCGCGCGGCCGTCCATGTCTCGTATGTCATGCCTCCATCCTCTCGCCTCGGGGCAGGGGACGGTCCAGGTCTTCGAGCAGCATCCGCGCCCCCATCTCGCCGATGAGCACGGCGGGGGCGTTCGTGTTGCCGGTGGTGATCTGCGGCATGATCGACGCGTCGACGACCCGCAGGCCCGTGACGCCGCGCACACGCAGGCGCGGATCGACGACGGATGCCGCATCCGCCCCCATCCGGCAGGTGCCGACCTGGTGGTGGTACGTGATCGCGGTGCGCCGCACGTAGTCCTCGAGCTCGTCGTCGCCGACGTGCTCGCCCGGGTACACCTCGGTGGCTCCCCACTCGGCGGCGAGCGCGGGCCGGCGGCCCACCCGTCTCATCTGCCGCACCGAGGCGACGAGGGATGCCACGTCCGCGTCGTCCGCAAGCGCCTGCAGGTCGATCTCGACCGGGTCGTCCAGGCCGGCGCCGGTGAGCCGCAGCCGGCCGCGGCTGCGCGGCGACACGATGCCCGCCATCAGGGAGAAGCCGTCGTCGCCGACGGGCGGCAGATCCTCCCCGTACATCGGCACGGAGAAGTGGATCGGCTGCGTGTCCGGCACGGGGAGGTCCGGCTGCGACCGCCAGAACGCGTGCGTCTGGGTGACCGAGACGCCCGGGACCGGCGGCCCGACCGGGCGCCCGGTCGCGAACACGACGGGCGAGAGCAGGTGGTCGTGCAGGTTGGCGCCGACGTCCGGGGCATCCGCGACGACGTCGATGCCGAGCGCCTCGAGCTCCGCACGCGGCCCGATGCCGGAGCGCAGCAGGATCTGCGGCGAGTCGAGGGCGCCGCCGCACAGCACCACGTGGTCGGCGTGGCGCACCCGCATCCGCCCGGTGTCGTCGCGGTAGCGCACCCCGGTCGCGGCGCCGTCCTCGACGATCACGGAGTGCACGTGCGCGCCGGTGTGCACGTCGACGGCATCCCGCACCGGCTTCAGGAACGCCATGTACGTGTCCACGCGCCGCCCGTCGACGAGGGTGACCTGCTGCTGCGAGACGCCGTCCTGCCGTTCCCCGTTGTAGTCGGGGTTGAACTCGACGCCCTCCTGCACATACGCGTCGACGATCGCCTGCTGCACGGGCTCGAGCGGGTAGTCGCCGACGATCGGCAGCTCGCCCTCGAGCTGCTCGTACACCGGCAGCACATCGTGCCACGACCAGCCGTCGCAGCCGAGCGCCGCCCAGGTGTCGAAGTCCCACGCGGCCCCGCGCACCCAGATCATGGCGTTCAGCGCGTGCGAGCCGCCGAGCACCTTGCCGCGTGGCAGGTGCAGGCGTCGACCGCCGGCGTGCTGCTGCGGAACGGTGCGGTAGTCCCAGTCGTTCGGGCCGTGCCAGAGCTCGGCCATCCGGGCCGGGTCGTGGATCGCCGGGTTGGCGTCCTCGCCGCCGGCTTCGAGCAGGGCGACCTGGATGCCGGCGTCGGCGAGCCGGCGGGCGACAACGCTGCCCGCCGACCCGCCGCCGACGACGATCGCCGTCGTCATCGCGGTCAGCCCTTGCGACCGGGACCCGAGACGACCTGCGGCACGGCCACCGACTTCAGGCCCTCGACGCCGAACTCCATTCCGTAGCCGGAGCTCTTCGTGCCGCCGAACGGCACCATCGGGTGCAGGCCGCCGTGCGAGTTGATCCACACGGTGCCGGACTGCATGCGCGTCGCGGCCGCACGAGCGGCATCCACATCGCTCGACCACACCGAGGCGCCGAGGCCGACCTCGGCCGCGTTCGCGCGGGCGAAGGCGTCATCGACGTCGGTGTAGCGGATGACCGGCAGCACCGGGCCGAACTGCTCCTCGTCGACCACGGCGGTGCCGTCGGTGACGTCGGCGACGATCGTCGCGCGGTAGAACAGCTCGCCGAGCTCGGGGGCCGCCTCGCCGCCGGCGACGACGCGTCCGCCGTGGGCCTTCGCGTCCTCCACGAGACGCGACACGATGTCGAACTGGTCCTTGTTCTGCAGCGGGCCCAGCACGTTGTTCTCGTCCAGCCCCGGGCCCATCGGCATGTTCTTCGCGATCTCGGCGAGCGCCTGCACGGTCTCCTCGTAGATGGAGTCGTGCACGTAGAGGCGCTTGAGGGCGGCACAGGTCTGTCCGGTGTTGATGAATGCGCCCCAGAAGAGGTCCTGGGCGATCGCGGCCGGGTCGGTGCCGGGCAGCACGATGCCGGCGTCGTTGCCGCCGAGCTCGAGGGTGAGGCGGGCGAGGTTGCCGGCGGAGGCCTCGATGATCTTCTTTCCGGTCTCGGTGGAACCGGTGAACATCACCTTGGCGACGTCGGGGTGGGATGCCAGGCGCGAACCGGTCTCGCCACGGCCGGACACGGCGATGAGCACGTCGGGCGGGAGCACGTCGTTCATCACCGAGACCATCGCGAGCACGCTCAGCGGGGTGTTGCCGGAGGGCTTGAGCACAACGGTGTTGCCCATGCGCAGAGACGGACCGATCTGCCAGATCGAGATCATCAGCGGCCAGTTCCACGGGCTGATCGCGCCCACGACGCCCGCGGCCTTGTAGACGAGCTCGGCGTGCAGGTTCTCGTCGTCGACGAGCACCTCCGGCTCGAGCACCGTGGTGGCGTTCGTGCGCAGCCACGCGGAGCACGCACCCACCTCGAACCGGGCGTTCGGTCCGTTCAGCGGCTTGCCCTGCTCGCGGGAGAGGAGGTGGGCCAGGCCCTCCGCGTTCGCGTCGATCGCGTCGGCCGCCTTCAGCAGCAGTTCGCTGCGCTTCTCGTGTCCGAGGGCCTCCCAGGCGGGCTGGGCGGCCTTGGCGCGCGCGATCGCGGCATCCATGTCCTCGATCGTCTGAACCGGGACCCGGCCGATCACCTCGCGGGTGGCGGCGTCGAGGATCTCGCGCCCCTCGCCTTCCGGAGCCTGCACGCGCGCGAGCAGCGCGTTCTCATCGAGCCCTGAGTTCTGGGCAAGCACAGTCGATTCGGACATCGGTGTCTCCTTGAGTCGATTCGGCGCGCGGCGGCGCGTCGGGTGCTCTCATTGTCCGTCCGGTATCCCACCCCCGGCTTGACTCAGCGCGCACCATCGGTGCCCGCATGAGCAAGGCATCCCGCCACCACCCCGGCCGGTACCGACGCACCCGGCCACTCGGGGACGCACGGCCGTCGTCGAAGGTGTTCAATGGTGGAGATCATGCAGGCCTGCGATGGGAAAACGCCGGCCTGATCCCCGAACGTCGGTGGGACGGTGGCCATGAGTGAAGAGCAGCAGGCGGACGACCGTGTTCTGGTCGGGGTGGACGGCTCCCCGGCATCAGTCGAGGCCCTCCGGGAGGGCGCGCGGGTCGCCGGGGCGCTCGGGGCTCCGTTGGAGGCGGCGATCGTGTGGTCCTACCCGGCCGCCGAGTTGGCGGTCGGCGCCTGGGATCTCGACAAGTCGGCGGCATCCGCCCTCGATCGCGCGATCCTCGATGCGTTCGGCGACCGACCGCCGCGGATTCGCAGGCACGTGCTGGCCGGCCCGGCTGCGCACACCCTGATCGTGGAGAGCAAGCGGGCCGGGATGCTGGTGCTGGGTGGCCGCGGTCACGGCGGGTTCGCGGGGCTGCTGCTCGGATCCGTGAGTGCCGCGTGCGCCGCCCATGCGCACTGTCCGGTGCTCATCGTCCGGCCGCAGCCGGCACGGACGCCCGGCTGACCGCCACCTTCGACCACCGGAGATGTCAGTTCGGTCGGGGCTCCTCGACGATCTCACGCGCGGTCCGGGGGCCTCGGATGAGGCAGATCAGAGTCGCCGCCGCGGCGACGATCGCGAGGACCGTGACGGCGATCTGGAAGCCGGAGCCGCTGCCGTGCAGATTCGCACCGGATCCCAGCGTGTAGGCGGCCGCGGCGACCGCGACGCCGAGTGAGGTGCCGAATCCGCGAGTCATGTTCAGGACGGCGCTGACCATTCCGGCGTGATGCGCGGGCCCGGCGGCCGCGACGGTCGCGTTGTTCGCGGGCGTGAACAGGCCCAGACCCAGACCGACGAACAGCAGCACGACGGCGAGCCCCCACAGAGGCAGGGCGACGAATGCGGTGACCGCGAGTGCCAGGGCCGTCAGGCCCATGCCGATCGTGGTCGGTGTGGCGTGGCCCAGCCGGTCGGTGATGCGACCGGCCAGTGGCGCGATCGCCCCGAGTGCAGCCGGCAGGATCGTGAGCACGAGGCCGGCCGCAGCGGCGGTGAGGGCGAGGCCTTCGACGAGGTGGATCGGGAAGACGAACAGCACGCCGAACAGCACCAGATAGCACAACAGGCCCGTCAGGATGCCGCGGCTGAACACAGCCGACCGGAACAGTCCGAGATCCACCAGCGGGTGACGGACGCGGTGCTCGATCCACACGAAAGCGACAGTCAGCAGGAGTCCGGCGGTGAGGGCGATGAGGGTCGACGGCGCCAGTGCCTGACCCCGCGACGCGGCGGACAGGGTCCACAGCAGCAGGCCGATCCCGGGCATGAGGGTCATCAGACCGCGCCAGTCCAGGGGTGCACGGTGCGCTTTGACATGGGTGCGCGGTAGCAGGAACCAGGCCAGCGCGATGCCCAGGATTCCGGCGGGGACGTTCACGAAGAACACCCAGCGCCAACCGCCGAGCCCCACCAGCACGCCGCCGACCGAGGGGCCCAGTGCCAGTCCGATCGCCTGGGCCGCACCCTGCAGGCCGATCGCGCGGCCGAGACTCGTCCTCGGGATGTTCGTACGGATGAGGGCGACGCTGTTGGCCTGCAGCATTGCCGCCCCGATCGCCTGGAACACGCGAGCGGCCAACAGCCACTCGATCGTGGGCGACAGCGCGCAGACGAACGACGAGACCGTGAAGAGGATGAAGCCGTACGAGTACAGCAGCTTCCGGCCGAACATGTCCGAGATGCGCCCCACGGCGGCGATCGTCCCGACCAGGACCAGCAGGTACACCAGGGCGACCCACTCCACCTCGTCGATCGAGGCGTGCAGGTCGGAGCGCATCGCCGGGATCGCGACAGTCACGATACTCGCATCCAGCTGGCCCATGAACGCCCCGACGCAGACGGTCACGACGATCAGCCAGGGCGCCCGGATGGACTCCCGGATAGACGCGGGGCGCGCGGGCTCGTGCAGAAGACGTCGATGCCAGTGACGACCGCGAGATTGTTCTGTCACAGAACAAGTCTATATCAGGACAATATCGATAGGCTAGGGGCATGGTGACGGACGGCGCGAGCGCCCAGGATGCGTGGGCCCTCACCGATGTGATCACGCGGCTGCGTCGCAGCCTCCGCTCCAGCGTGCGGTCGGATGTGCCGTGGGAGTCGCTGCCGATGGCTCAGGTCGAGCTGCTGCAGCGGCTCGCCGAGGAACCGGGACTGGGCGTGAGCGAACTCGCCGAGCGCCAGCGGCTGGCCCGCAACACGGTGAGCAACCTGGCTCAGCAGATGGTGGCGGCGGGGCTGCTCGAGCGACGCGGCCGCGACGACGACCGCCGCGCGGTCACGCTCACGCTCACCGACTTCGGCCGCGAGCAGCACGCGGCATGGCGGCGTGCAAATGAGGACCGCGTGCACGACGCGCTGCAGGACCTCGGCGACGAGGAGCGCGCGGCCATCACCTCGGCCTTGCCGGCACTGCGCCTGTTCGCCGCGCGGCTCGAGTCACGGGCGGCGCAGCCCGTCCAGGAACGCTGACGGCAGCGCGGGTCCGCCCCCGCGCGGGTCCGCTCAGACCGCTTCGACGAGGTCGATCGCCTTGGCGGCGATCCGGTCGGGCTGGCCGGCGAAGGCCGCGGTCCGTTCGGGGGACGCCAGGTACGCCTCCTCGATCCGGCCGAACGCGGCGGCGTCGCCGGGCACCGAGACCGCCCACACGAACTCGTTCGTCTCGCGGATGCCGTACGCGAACTCGACGGCGAACCCGGTGGAAGTGCGCGCGGGGAGGAGCGAGTCGTTGAACCACGCGACGAACTCGTCGTAGGTCCCGTCGGCGAGCACGTAGCGGCGGAGCTGGATCGTCTTCACCCCTCCATTGTGCCGGAGCCGGACCTTGCGTGACCGCGCAGCGATCTGTTCCCGAGATGCAGGATGCCGGACATCGGGATGCCCGATCCCGGATGCCGCGGGGCGCCGACCGCTACTGTGTGTGCCATGCACCGCCGCATCGACGCGCTCCTGCAATGCGCGCACATCGCGGTGCTCGTCGTGCTCGTGCTCGCCGTCGCGGTGACCGTGCTGGCGGTGCCCGCCGGCGCCCCGCGCTACCTCGCTCCCCTGCTGTTGGGCGTGTACATCGTGGTGATGTGCGCGGTCGGGGTCTCGGGGGTCATGCTCATGCACCGGCGCAGCATCCGGCGGCTCGACGAGCGGTGACCGGCCGCATGCCCTAGAGTGAGGGATGTCCGGCCCGGTGCGACGATGTCGCCGCACAGCGCGTGCGCGCCCAGGGGCCGGTGCTCGAAAAAGGAGCACGCAGCCGCCCGGGAAGGGCCGAGCGCGCGAGACATACACGGCATCCTCCCGTTCCTGTCTCCCGAAAGGCTCCGCCATGCCCACCGTGTCCGCGCACGTCGCCGTCACCCTCGCCCGTCACATCGACCACGTGTTCGGGGTGATGGGCAACGGCAACGCGTACTTCCTCGACGCCCTCGAGCGTCAGACCGCCGCCGCCTACACCGCCGTGCGCCACGAGGCCGGCGGCGTGGTCGCCGCCGACACCCACTACCGCGCGTCGGGCCGGATCGCCGCCGCGACCGCGACCTACGGCGCCGGATTCACGAACACGCTGACCGCCCTCGCCGAAGCCGTGCAGGCGCGCATCCCGCTCGTGCTCGTCGTCGGAGACGAGCCCACATCGGGCCCTCGCCCGTGGGACGTCGACCAGATCGCGATGGCCTCCGGGGTCGGCGCCCGCACGTACACCGTCGGCCGCACGGATGCCGCCGCGACCGTCATCATCGCGATCGAGCACGCCCTGTCGTACCGGGTGCCGGTGGTGCTGGCCATCCCCTACGACGTCGCCACGCGCGACGCAGGAC
>NZ_DATEJS010000185.1:0-4473 GCF_035277845.1 Microbacterium sp. | reverse complement strand
CGAGCACCTCGCCGGTCACCGACAGAACGAGCGCATCCGTCTTGCTGCCGCCGCCGTCGACCGCGACGATCACGGGCTGCCCGGGGTTCACGCCCACTCCAGGTGCGCGCGGTTCTGCGCGATGAGCAGGTCGGTGAGCTTCTCGGCCCGGTCGTACTGCTGCACGAGCGGGTGGGCGAGCATGGCCCGCAGCACGCGATCGCGGCCGCCGTGCACCGCGGCATCCAGCGCCAGCCGCTCGTAACCGGCCACGTGCGAGATCAGCCCCGCCACGTCGGGCGTCAGCGGTTCCACGGGCAGGGCGCGCACCCCGCCGGCATCCACCGTCGCCGGCACCTCGATCACGTGGTCGTCGGGGAGGAACGGCAGGATGCCGTCGTTGCGCAGGTTCACCACCTGCACGTCGCCGCGGTCGGCCACGAGCGACGAGATGAGGTCGACGGCCGCCTCCGAGTAGAAGGCGCCGCCGCGGCGTTCGAGCTGCGCGGGCTTCGCGTCCACCGCCGGGTCGGCGTAGACCTCCAGCAGCTCGCGCTCCACCTGCTGTACGATCTCGGCGCGGGTCGGGGCATCCCGCTGCTCGGCGAGCACCACGTCGTGGGCGTAGTAGTAGCGCAGGTAGTACGACGGCAGCATCCCGAGGAGGTCCAGCAGGGATGCCGGCAGCTCCACGTGCTGCGCCAGCTCGTCGCGGCGCTCCCGCAGCAGTGCGGGGAGGGCGTCGGACTGCAGCCCGGAGGCATCCCGCACCCAGGCGTGCCGCTCCCAGGTGAGGTGGTTGAGGCCGACGTGGCCGAGCTGCACGCGGCCGGGCTCGACGCCGAGCATCCCGGCGAACGCGCGCTGGAAGCCGATCGCGACGTTGCACAGCCCGACCGCGCGGTGGCCCGCGTTCAGCAGCGCCCGCGTGACGATGCCGACCGGGTTGGTGAAGTCGACGATCCAGGCTTCCGGCTTCGCGTGCCGGCGCACGGCCTCGGCGACCCGCAGCACCACCGGGACGGTGCGCAGGGCCTTCGCGAACCCGCCCGGGCCCGTCGTCTCCTGCCCGATGCAGCCGCATTCGTGCGGCCACGTCTCGTCGCCGCGCCGGGCATCCTGTCCGCCGATGCGCAGCTGGACGAGCACCGCGTCGGCATCCGACACCCCGGCGACGAGGTCGCCCGTCGTGACGATCCGGCCCGGGTGCCCCGCCGCGCGGAACATGCGCTCGCTGATCCCGCCGACGAGTTCCCGGCGGGTGGCATCGGGATCGACGAGCCACAGTTCCTCGATCGGCAGCTGGGTGCGCAGACGGGCGAACCCGTCGACGAGCTCGGGGGTGTAGGTCGAGCCGCCGCCGACGACTGCCAGTTTCATCCTTTGACTCCTGTCAGGGCGATGCCCTCCACGAACGCCTTCTGGGCGAAGAAGAACACGATCACGATGGGCACCGTCACGATGAGGGTCATCGCCATGGTGATGCCCCAGTCGGTGCCGTGCGACCCGCGGAAGGTGGCGAGGCCGTACGCCACCGGCCATGCGGCCGGGTTCTCGGACGTGTACAGCAGGGGACCGAAGTAGTCGTTCCACGAGTTGAAGAACATGAAGATCGCGGCCGCCGCGATGCCCGGCCGGGCCATCGGCACGACCACGCGCAGCAGCACGCCGAACTCCCCGCAGCCGTCGATGCGCGCGGCATCCGCGTACTCGGTCGGGATCGTGAGGAAGAACTGCCGAAGCAGGAACACGCTGAACGCGTCGCCGAGCAGGTTCGGCAGGATCAGCGGCCAGAGCGTGCCGGTCAGGTGCAGGTTGGTCCACATCACGTAGACCGGAACCGCCGTCACCTGCGGAGGCAGCAGCATCGTCACGATGATCGCGGTGAACAGCAGGTTCGATCCGCGGAAGCGCAGCTTCGCCAGCGCATACGCCGCCGGCACGCTCGAGATCAGCATGAACGCGGTCGCCAGCAGGGCGTACAGCGTGGAGTTGCCGAACCACAGCAGCAGGGGCGCGTCGGTGAACGCCTTGACGTAGTTGTCCGGCGTGAACGGGTGCGGCCACAGATCGCCGGTGAGGGTCTGGTTCGCCGTCATGAACGACGTCAGCAGCACGAACACGACCGGCAGCAGGAACAGCACCCCGATCACGACGAGCACGGTGTGCTCGGCGATCCACAGCAGCATCCCGCCGCGGTGCTTCGCCCTGCGGCGCGGCGCCGGGATGCCGGGCGCCACGAGGGCACGGGTCTCGGTCACGGTCGCCATCAGCGGGCTCCTTCCGGGCTGAACGCGCTCACGCGCCGCAGCAGGATGACCAGGAACAGGGCGGCGACCACGAACAGGATGACGGCGAGGGCGCTCGCGTAGCCGAGCTGGAACTCGTCGAATCCGCGCTCGTACAGCCATTGCGTGTAGGTGAGCAGCGAGTCGTCCGGGTAGCCGAGCGTGCCGCCGACCCCCTCGCCGACGGTGGCCTTGCCGCTTGCGACCTGCGACGCGACGGAGGCCTCGGTGAAGTACTGCAGTGCGGCGATGATGCCGGTGATGAGGGCGAACAGCAGCACCGGCACGATGTTCGGGAACGTGACATAGCGCAGCTTCTGGAGGCCGTTCGCGCCGTCGAGGGATGCCGCCTCGTACTGCTCGGTGGGAACGTCCAGCAGCGACGCAAGGAAGATGATCATGATGTCGCCCATCACCCACACGCCGAGGATCACGAGCGACGGCTTCGCCCAGGCCGGGTCGTTGAACCACAGCGGGCCGTTGATCCCGAACCACGACAGGATCTGGTTGACGGGCCCCGTGCCCGGGTTGAAGAGGAACACGAACGCGACGACGGATGCCACCGGCGGCACGAGCGACGGCAGGTAGAAGATCATGCGCCAGATGCCGGACGCCCGCTGCGCGCGGGCGAGGAGACCCGCGACGCACAGCGCCGTGAGCATGCGGATCGGCACCAGGAACACCACGAACCACAGGGTGTTCAGCGCCGCCGTGCCCACGAGCGGATCCTGCGTGAACAGGTAGATGTAGTTGCGGAAGTCGTTCCACTGCGGCGGGGTGACCATGTCGTAGCGCGTGAGGGAGAACCACACGCTCGCGATCAGCGGGTAGACGAAGAAGACGACGAGACCCAGCACCACCGGGCCGATCATGGCCGCGATGACCCAGCGCGCCCGGCGTTTCGTGCGGACGTTGCGGTTGCCGCGGGAGGCGGGACGGGCGGCGCGGGCCGCCCGTCCCGGGGTGGCGGCGGACGTGACGCTCACGGCCCCGTCGCGAGGTTGATGGACGCGTTGACCTGTTTGTCCACGTTCCGCAGACCGGCCGTCAGATCGCCGCCGTGCCCGGACTGGAACGCGGTCCAGTAGTCGTTGAACGTCTGCTGGTAGCCGGCGCCGACCGGGCTCGGCGGCGTGGTGTCCGAGTGCGGGCTCGCCATGACCTGCAGGAAGGTGCCGAACTGCGGTCCGAGGCTGAGGGCGGGGGAGGCGAGGGCATCCTTCGTCGTCGGCACGTTGCCGAGGCCGTTCGCGAGCTTCACGACCGCGGACGTGTCGGTGGTGAGGTACTTCAGCAGCGCCCACGCCAGTTCCTTGTGGGTGGAGCCCTTGCCGATGCCGGCGATGTTGCCGGTGAGGTAGCCGCCGCCGTACAGGTCGGTGTGGTCGTCCGCGGTCGGGAAGGGGGCCGTGCCGTAGTTCAGCTTCGGGTCCTGCGCCTTGATGAACGCAGTGCGCCATTCGCCGTCGAGGTTCATCGCGACCTGGCCGGTCTGGAACGCGTTGCTCGCCGAGAACTCCTGGCCGAGCCCGGCGGTGAACTTGTTCAGTTTGTCGTACCCGATCTTGTCGACGAAGCCCTTCTGCCAGGTCAGGAGCTCCTTCCAGCCGGCATCCTGGGAGATGACGGCATGTCCCTTGCTGTTCAGCCATTGGGCTCCGGCGGCCGGCCCGTAGTGCGCCGCGGCGTTCTCGGCCCAGCCCATGAACGGATTGAACCCGAGCGTCTTGATCGAGCCGTCGGCGTTGAAGGTCGTCATCCTCATCGCCATCGTCTCGAGCTCGGAGAGCGTCTTCGGCGGCGCCGAATACCCGAACTTCTTCAGGATGTCGGTGTTGTAGTACAGGCCGTACGCGTCGGCGAGCATCGGCATCGTGCACCGCACGCCGTTGAACTCGGTGTACGACTTCACGACATCCGAGAACTGGTTCATGTCGACCTTGTCGCGCGCGATGTAGGGCTTCAGGTCGACGAACGCGCCGGACGAGCAGAACTTGCCGACGATGTCGGTGGAGTACGAGATGCCGACGTCGACCGGCTGCCCGGAGGCGATCGCGGTGGTGAGCTTCGTGTCATCCTGGCCGGAATGCACGACGACCTTCACGTCGGGGTACTTCTTCTCGAAGTCGTCGACGACCGACTGGATGACCGCCGCTTCGCGGTCGGTGAAGAAGTGCCACAGCGACACCGTCCCGGCGAGGTGCGT
>NZ_DATEJS010000184.1:0-3446 GCF_035277845.1 Microbacterium sp. | reverse complement strand
GCGCTCGCGCGGCGTCACGAAACTGATCGCATCGCCGGTGCGCCCGGCGCGCCCGGTGCGGCCGATGCGGTGCACGTACGACTCCGTGTCGGTGGGGATGTCGAAGTTCACCACGTGCGAGATCCGCTCGACGTCGAGTCCGCGGGCCGCGACATCCGTGGCGACCAGGATGTCGAGCTTCCCGGACTTGAGCTGGTTGACCGTGCGCTCCCGTTGAGCCTGGGCGATGTCGCCGTTGATGGCGGCGGCGGAGTAGCCGCGGGCGCGCAGCTTCTCGGCGACCTCCTCGGTCGCGCTCTTGGTGCGCGCGAAGATGATCATGCCCTCGAAGTTCTCGACCTCGAGGATGCGCGTGAGCGCGTCGATCTTCTGCTGGTAAGCCACGATCAGATAGCGCTGCGCGATCGTCGCGGAAGTCGTGGTCTTCGACTTGACCGTGATCTCCTGCGGGTCGTTCAGGTACTGCGTCGACATACGCCGGATCGCGGCGGGCATCGTCGCCGAGAACAGGGCGACCTGCTTCGTGTCGGGCGTGTCGGCGAGGATGGTCTCGACATCCTCCGCGAAGCCCATCTTCAGCATCTCGTCGGCCTCGTCCAGCACCAGGTACTTGAGCTCGGACAGGTCGAGGGTGCGCTTGTCGAGGTGGTCCATGATGCGGCCCGGTGTGCCGACGATGACATGCACGCCGCGACGCAGCGCAGACAACTGGACGCCGTAGCCCTGGCCGCCGTAGACGGGCAGGATGTGCACGCCCTTGAGGTGCCCCGCGTATCGCTCGAACGCTTCGCAGACCTGCAGTGCGAGTTCGCGCGTCGGGGCGAGCACGAGCGCCTGCGGCGTCTTCTGCGAGAGGTCGAGCCGGTCGATGATCGGCAGAGCGAACGCGGCGGTCTTGCCGGTGCCCGTCTGCGCGAGCCCGACCACGTCACGTCCCTCGAGCAGAGGCGGGATGGTCGCGGCCTGGATGGCCGACGGGGTCTCGTACCCCACGTCACGGAGCGCCCTGAGGACGGCGTCACTCAATCCGAGGTCGGAGAACGTCAAGGCCGGGGGCTCGGAGGATCCTGCGACTTCGGTCGGGTTTTCATCTGTGGACACAACTCAGGGTAGCCTGCGGGACCTCGCGAGTGGCGGCGCCGACGAGGCGCGGGATGCCGTCGCTCATCGTCCCGCTCCCTGCGTTTCGGGCTGCACGGCGGCCGGACGACCGCGCTTCGGCCGCGCGGCGGACAGCTCCAGCGCCATCGCGTGCTGCGGGTGCAGGGCGAGGCGCTGCTCGGTGTGGTCGAGCCAGCGCACCTCGGCCTCGGCCGCGAAGATCATCGAGTCCACGACGAGAGACCAGGCGAGCTCTTCGGGCCCGTCTGGATCCGATCCGGCGTACTTCGCACGGTTGAGCTCCTGCAGCTGCGCCATCGAGGCGCTGCGCTGCCGCTGGATGACCTCCGCGACATCCACCCCCGGAAGCGTGGCGGCGATCGCCAGCTTGATCGCCAGCTCGTCGCGCGTGCCGCCGGTGCGCGTCACGGGGGAGTCCAGCCAGTCCCGCACCTCGTCACGGCCGGCGTCCGTGATCCGCCAGTAGACGTGCCCCTGGTCGTCGGTGTCGCCTTTCTCCACGAGCCCGTCGCGGTCGAGTCGTTCCAGCGTGTTGTAGATCTGGCCGACGTTCAGCGGCCACGTGGACCCGGTGCGCCGGTCGAACTCGGCGCGCAGCTGATACCCGTAGCACGGGCCCTGATCGAGGATCGCGAGCAGTGACTGACGGACCGACATGGTGCCTCCTGGGGACGTTTCCCGGTATGTAATTGCCGAGTATATGCATATCGGGAAACATCTTCTGTGTGGCTTCCGGCGTGTCGAATCCGCACGCTCCGGCTCCTCCAAGCGAGCGCAAAGTCACAGACGGATAACATGGGGAGCAGTATGCGTGCGGATTCCGCGCGCCTGCGATCGCGAGTGCGACCCGCTCCGATCGCTCCCCGACAAGATGGAGATGCCCCGTGGCGAACCCCTTCGAGAAACTGCTCCGCGCCGGTGAGGGCAAGGTGCTGAGGCGCCTGCAGCAGGTGGTCAAGGCCGTCGCGGCCCTCGAAGACGAGTACACCAAGCTCTCCGACGAGGAGCTGCGCGACGAGACCCGCGTGCTGCGCGAGCGCTACGCGGCCGGCGAGACGCTCGACCACCTCATGCCCGAGGCATTCGCCGCGGTGCGCGAGGCGGCCAAGCGCACCCTCGGCCAGCGCCCCTACGACGTGCAGGTCATGGGTGGCGCGGCGCTGCACCTCGGCAACATCGCCGAGATGAAGACCGGTGAGGGCAAGACTCTCACGGCGACCTTCGCCGTCTATCTCAATGCGATCGCGGGCAAGGGCGTGCACGTCGTCACCGTCAACGACTTCCTGGCGACGTACCAGTCCGAGCTGATGGGCCGTGTGTACCGTGCGCTCGGCATGACCACGGGCAACATCGTGTCGGGTCAGACCCCCGAAGTGCGCCGCGAGCAGTACAACGCCGACATCACCTACGGCACGAACAACGAGTTCGGCTTCGACTATCTGCGCGACAACATGGCGTGGCAGAAGGAGGACCTCGTCCAGCGCGGCCACTTCTACGCGATCGTCGACGAGGTGGACTCGATCCTCATCGACGAGGCCCGCACGCCGCTCATCATCTCCGGCCCGTCGTCGGGGGAGGCGAACCGCTGGTTCACCGAGTTCGCGAAGATCGCGCGCACCCTCGAGCCCGGGGTCGACTACGAGGTCGACGAGAAGAAGCGCACCGTCGGTGTGCTCGAGCCCGGCATCGAGAAGGTCGAGGACTACCTCGGCATCGACAACCTGTACGAATCGGCCAACACGCCGCTCATCTCGTTCCTGAACAACTCGATCAAGGCACTGGCGCTGTTCAAGCGCGACACCGACTACGTCGTGATGAACGACGAGGTCATGATCGTCGACGAGCACACCGGCCGCATCCTGGTCGGACGTCGCTACAACGAGGGCATCCACCAGGCCATCGAGGCCAAGGAGGCCGTGCCGGTCAAGGCGGAGAACCAGACCCTCGCCACGGTCACGCTGCAGAACTACTTCCGCCTCTACGAGAAGCTCGCCGGCATGACCGGCACCGCCGAGACCGAGGCCGCCGAGTTCATGTCGACGTACAAGCTCGGCGTGGTGCCGATCCCGACGAACCGGCCGATGATCCGCAAGGACCAGGCCGACCTCGTCTACAAGAACGAGACGGCGAAGTTCGACCAGGTCGTCGAGGACATCGCACGCCGCCACGCGGACGGGCAGCCGGTGCTCGTCGGCACGGTCAGCGTCGAGAAGAGCGAGTATCTGTCGCGCCTGCTCAAGAAGAAGGGCGTCAAGCACGAGGTGCTGAACGCCAAGAACCACGCCCGCGAGGCCGAGATCGTCGCCCGCGCGGGTCGCCTGGGC
>NZ_DATEJS010000183.1:0-11953 GCF_035277845.1 Microbacterium sp. | reverse complement strand
AGGGCGCGGATCAGCATCTCGTGCGGGTCGATGCATCCCGGCACGCGGATGCCGGGCACCGCGGCGACCGCCCCGGCGAGCTCCGGCACGGCCCCGAGCGCACCGTCGACGGCGAGCGGATCGGCGTCGAGGTCGAACAGGCGCCGCACCCGGGCGACGAGCGCCGGCAGGTCGCTGAGCCGGTTCAGCCGCGCCTCGAGCCGCATCCGGTCCGCGACCCGGGTCACTCGGAACCAGGCCGGTCCGCCGGGCAGCAGCACCGTGCGGGCGTACGAGTCGGATCCCGCGACCTCGGCTCCGGCGACCGCGCGGGCCGCCATCCAGGCGAACAGGCCGGCGCTGTCGAACGGGCCGCGCACGGGCAGCATCAGCTCGATCGCGCCCGGCGCGGCGGCCTCGGCCTCGTGGGAGCGGCGGCGCGCCCGCAGTTCGGTGGGCGTGAGGCCGAACACCTCGCGGACGGTGTCGTTGAACTGCCGGATGCTGGCGAACCCGGCGCCGAACGCGACGTCAGCGGCGGGCAGATCGGTGCCGACGAGAAGCATCCGCGCCGTCTGCGCCCGCTGCGCCCGGGCAAGCGCGAGGGGCCCTGCCCCCAACTCGGCCGACAGCAGCCGCGTGACCTGCCGCGACGAGTAGCCGAGGCGGGATGCCAGCCCGGTGACGCCCTCGCGCTCGACGATGCCGTCGGCGATCAGCCGCATCGCCCGGCCGGTGGTGTCGCCGCGGAGGTTCCACTCCGGCGATCCCGGCGTCGCCTCCGGCAGGCACCGCTTGCAGGCGCGGTATCCGGCCTCGTGGGCGGCCGCGGACGTCTCGAAGAAGGAGACGTTCGCGGGCTTCGGGGTGCGGGCCGGGCAGCTCGGCCGGCAGTAGACGCCGGTGGAGCGCACGGCGGTGACGAACTGCCCGTCGAAGCGGGCGTCCCGCGCCGAGATGGCGCGGTAGCGGTCGTCGAAGGTGGTGGGCATGCGTCCAGTCTGGCACCGGCAGGATGCCCCGGCTGGCGGAAATCGGACATTGCGATGGCGCCTGCCGCGGCCCGCCGTCCGGGCCGGTGGGCATAGCGTGAGGGGATGACCGAATACGACCTGATCGTCATCGGAGCGGGACCCGTGGGCGAGAACGTCGCCGATCGTGCCGTGCAGGCAGGGCTCTCCGCCGTGATCGTGGAGAGCGAACTGGTGGGCGGCGACTGCTCCTACTGGGCGTGCATGCCGTCCAAGGCGCTGCTGCGCAGCGGCGCCGTGCTGCGTGCCGCCGCGGACGTCGACGGCGCGAAGCAGGCCGTGCACGGCGGGGTGGACCCCGCCGCGGTGCTGCGCAGGCGCGACGCGATCGTGCACGACTGGACCGACGACGGCCAGGTCGCCTGGCTCGAGGACGCGCACATCGACCTCGTGCGCGGGCACGGCCGCCTCACCGGCATCCGGCAGGTCGCGGTGACCGCACCGGACGGCACGGTGACGACCCTGACCGCGCGGCACGCGGTCGCGGTCAGCACCGGATCCGCCGCGATGCTGCCCGACATCCCCGGGCTCGCCGGCATCCATCCGTGGACGAGCCGGGATGCCACGAGCGCGCACGCGGTCCCGGACTCCCTCGCGATCATCGGCGGCGGGGTGGTCGCCTGCGAGATGGCGACCGCGTTCTGCGACCTCGGCGCGCAGGTGACCATGATCGTGCGCAGCCGGCTGCTCTCCGGCATCGAATCGTTCGCGGGCGACCTGGTGCGCACCGCCCTCGAGGAGCGCGGCGTGACCGTGCTGACCGACGCGGGCGTGGCATCCGCTGCGCGCGGAGACGACGGGGAGGCATCCCTCACCCTCACCGACGGGCGCCGCGTCTCGGCTGCGGCCGTGCTCGTCGCGACCGGCCGCGTGCCGCGCACGGGTGACCTGGGGCTCGAGACGGTCGGGCTCGAGCCCGGTGCCTGGCTCGACGTGGACGACACCATGCTCGTCGCCGACACGGACTGGCTGTACGCGGTCGGCGATGTGAACCACCGGGCGCTGCTGACCCACCAGGGCAAGTACCAGGCGCGGGCCGCCGGCGACGTCATCGCGGCACGGGCGCAGGGTGCCGTCGTCGACGCCCGGCCGTGGGGTGTGCACGCCGCGACCGCGGACCACGCCGCCGTGCCGCAGGTCGTGTTCACCGACCCCGAGGTCGCCTCCGTGGGGCTCAGCGCGGCCGCCGCCGAGCGGACCGGGATGCCGGTGCGCGTGCGCGACTACGACCTGTCCTGGGTGTCGGGGGCATCCGAGGCCGCCGACCACTACCGCGGCCAGGCGCGCCTCGTGATCGACGACCGCCGCGACGTGATCGTCGGGGCGACGTTCGCCGGCCCGGACGTCGCCGAGCTGCTGCACGCCGCCACGATCGCCGTCGTCGGCGAGGTCCCCCTCGCCCGCCTCTGGCACGCCGTCCCGTCCTACCCCACGGTCAGCGAGGTGTGGCTGCGCCTCCTCGAAGCCGACGGACGCCCGACCCCCCGCCGTTGACTTGCCCTGGATGTACGCGACACGCCGTGCGCGGCGTACATCCAGGGCAAGTCACCGAGCTCCGGCGGGGGTCCAGGCGGGCGTCAGTGGAAGAAGTGGCGCTCGTGCGTGAAGAACATCGGGATGCCGCGCTCGCGGGCGAGGTCGACGGTCTCCTGGTCGCGCACCGAGCCGCCGGGCTGGATGATGGCGGAGATCCCGGCATCCATCAGCACCTGCGGGCCGTCCGAGAACGGGAAGAACGCGTCGGATGCCGCGACCGATCCGGCGGCGCGGCTGCCGGCGCGCTCCACGGCGAGGCGGCACGAGTCGACGCGGTTGACCTGGCCCATGCCGATGCCGACGGTGGCGGATGCCTTCGCCAGCACGATCGCGTTCGACTTGACCGCGCGGCACGCCTTCCACGCGAAGACGAAGTGCTCCATCTCCTCGGCGGGCGGACGCTCGCCCGAGACGAGCTCCCAGTTCTCGGCGACGGAGAGCACGTCGTCCGGGAAGCGGTCGGCATCCTGCAGCAGCAGGCCGCCGGAGACGAGGCGCACGTCCATGCGCTCCTGCTTCCAGTCGTCGGGCAGCTGCAGCACGCGCATGTTCTTCTTGAGCTTGAAGAGCTCCAGCGCGTCCGGCTCGAAGCCGGGGGCGATGATCACCTCGGTGAAGATGTCGCGCAGGTTCTCGGCCATCTTCAGCGTCACCGTGCGGTTCGCGGCGATCACGCCGCCGAATGCGGACACCGGGTCGCACTCGTGCGCGCGCAGGTGCGCCGACGCGATGGGGTCCGGAGCCTTGGGAGCCGCGGTGGCGATGCCGCAGGGGTTCGCGTGCTTGATGATCGCGACCGCCGGCTGCACCATGTCGAACGCGGCGCGCAGGGCGGCATCCGCGTCGACGTAGTTGTTGTACGACATGTCCTTGCCCTGCAGCTGGGTGGCCTGGGCGATGCCGTGCCCGTCGGTGCGGGTGTAGATCGCGGCGCGCTGGTGCGAGTTCTCCCCGTAGCGCAGGGTCGCGAGGCGCTCGGCGCGGATCGTCAGATGCTGCGGCAGGTCCTCGCCCTCGGCGAGCGTGCCGTCGGAGAACCACGTCGACACGGCCCGGTCGTAGTCGGCCGTGTGCGCGAACGCGCGGGCGGCCAGCTCGCGGCGCTGCGCCAGGGTGGTGCCGCCGGTGCCGACCGCCTCGATGACCGAGCTGTACGACTCCGGAGAGACCACGATCGCGACGTTCGCGAAGTTCTTCGCGGACGCCCGCACCATGGCGGGGCCGCCGATGTCGATCTGCTCGACCACCGCGTCGCCGACGGCACCGGATGCCACCGTCTCGACGAACGGGTACAGGTTCACGACGACGAGCTCGAACGGCGCGATGCCGAGATCGGCGAGCTGGCGCTCGTGGCTCTCCAGGCGCAGGTCGGCGAGCAGGCCCGCGTGCACCGCGGGGTGCAGGGTCTTCACGCGCCCGTCGAGCGACTCGGGGAAGCCGGTCACCTCCGACACGTCGGTCACGGGGATGCCCGCGCCGCGGATGGTCGCGGCGGTCGAGCCGGTCGACACGATCTCGGCTCCGGCGCCGGCGAGGGCCTGCGCGAGCGGCAGCAGCCCCGCCTTGTCGCTGACCGAGATCAGCGCGCGGCGCACCGGCACGAGGTCGCGCTCGCGGTACAGGGACGGGTCGTGGGTGGGGCCGGCCATGATCACTCCTGGGTCGCGGGGTCGGGTTGGGAGGTCTGGGTCAGATCGAGCTCGCCGGTCGCGATGCGGCGCACGACGTCGATGAGCAGGCGACGCTCCACGGGCTTGATGCGCTCGTGCAGCGTGTGCTCGTCGTCGCCGGGCAGCACGGGCACGCGCTCCTGGGCGAGGATCGGTCCGGAATCGACCCCGTTGTCGACCACGATGACGGATGCTCCGGTGTGCGCCACCCCGGCGGCGAGCGCATCCCGCACGCCGTGGGCGCCGGGGAACTCGGGAAGGTACGCGGGGTGCGTGTTGACGATGCGGGGCGCCCAGGCATCCACGAGGGAGGCCGGCAGCAGCCGCATGAGCCCGCTCAGCACGACGAGGTCGGGCTTCCAGACCTGCAGCTGCGCGGCGAGCTCGGCGCCCCACTCCTCGCGGGAGCCGAACTGCTCCCACGGCACGGTGAAGCTCGGGATGCCGAACGTCTCGGCATGGGCGAGTCCGTCCGCCTCGCGGTCCGCGCCGACGGCGATCACGCGCGCGGGGAAGCCCGGGGCGTCGGCCGCCTCCAGCAGTGCCCGCAGGTTCGAACCGGTACCGGAGATGAGAACCGCGACCGTCAGCACCGCCCCAGTCTACTGGGACGCTCAGACGGCCGGCATACCGCGGTCGCGGTCCTCGGCGCGCGGGCCGAGCAGTAGGATCGACGCGCCCACCAGCACCTCGGCGCCGACGGCGATCGCCACAGCCCACCAGACCGGGCCGATGTCGGCCAGCCGCCCGGGACCGATCGAGCCGGATGCCGCAGCCGCGAGCACCCCCGCCGCGACGCCGGACAGCACGGCGATGCCGAGGGCGGTGACGGCGCGGACGCCGAACGGGGCATCCTGACCCTCGGGCTGCTCGTCGGCGAGACGCGCGCGGATCAGATGCCCGGTGACGCCGCCCACCGCGACCGGCAGCAGCACCACGACGAGCAGCCACACCGACCCGTGCTGCGGCAGGGCTCCCAGCGCGGGGATGCCGGGCACGAGACCGAGCTGGGTGCCGGCGGGCGACACCGCCCCGCCCGCGCCGAAGACGAGGCCCGGCCCCGCGACGTACGCGAGCGCCCACACGATCATGGTGGGCAGGTAGGCGAGCTGTCCGAGCGAGGTGACGGTCACCCCGATGACGCCCATGTTGCCCGCCTCGTACAGGCCGATGATGCGGCCGCCGTGAACCAGCACGTCGAGCGCGACGGCGAAGGCGCCGAGTGCGACCAGTCCGGTGAGCGCGATCGCGGCGCCGCGGAGCGCCGCCCCGGGCACCAGGCCCCAGCCGCGCGGAAGGTCGTCGACGCGGGCGCGCAGTGCGTCGACCGGTCCGCCGTCCCCGTCGTGCCAGGCGGTGCCGAGGGCGCCCAGCGCCCCGCCGACGAGGAAGACGAGGGCGGGGACGAACACGGCGAGCCATCCGTTGACCGTCGCGATGCCCGAGCGGGACGTCGCCGCGACGAGGCCCGCGAGCACCGCGAAGACGACGGTTCCGGCGCCCACCCCGACGACGCCCTCCCCCGCACGCACGGCCCGGCTGCCCGAGCGCGCGGCGAAGATCGCGGTGAAGGCGGTGAAGGCGAGCGGCGCGAGCGACAGGGTGAAGGCGGCCGCCGATTCGGGGATGCCGGTGGCCGAGAGATACCGCGCGGGAAGGTGCAGGGTGATCGGCACCAGGTGGCCGAGCTGCCAGACGGTGGCGGCCGTCGGCCACAGGCCCGCCCACGATGCGCCGCCCATCCCGAACAGCCACAGCAGCACGAGCGGGACCACGGCGGCGGCCACGCCGATGACGGCCGCGATCGCGGCGTCCAGGGCGGAGAGCAGGGTGACGAGCAGGCGGTTCATGCCTGTTCGACCCTACCGACCCGAGGCGCTCCTGCCGTCGAGGGCCACGGCGGGCCGTCGGATGCGGGTCACGCCTCGCGCGGCTCGAGCAGGAAGAGCGCGATGCGACGCTCGGTCTTGGTCTGGTACTCGTCGTAGGGCGGCCAGGCCGCGGCGGCCCGCGTCCACCAGACGGCGTACTCGTCGCCGTCGAGCTCACGGGCGGTGTAGTCGCGCTTGACCTCGCCGTCCTGCAGTTCGACATGCGGATGCCGCCGCATGTTGCCCGCCCACTTCGGTTCGTCGTGGGCGCCGCCCTTGGACGCCACGACGACGTACTCGCCGTCGTGCTCGACCCGCATGAGCGCCGTCTTGCGCAGCGCACCGGTCTTCGCGCCCACCGTCGTCAGCACGATGATCGGCTTGCCGCGCAGCTCGTTCGCCTCCGCACCGCGGGTCGCTTCGAACTTCTCGGCCTGCGTGCGCGCCCACTCGGCCGTCGACGGAAGGTATTCCCCATTCAGTGGCATGCCCCCAGCGTAGGGTGCGGCGGTCGCCCGGACATCCCCGCGAACCCTCCCCGAATTACGCGAACCCTTACCGGAATACGCCCGCAGGCGCTATTTCGGTGAGGGTTCGCGTATTTGGATGAGGGCTCGCGAATGCGGCGTCGGGGCGTCCGCGGGTCAGAGACCCTCGATGATCTCCCGCATCAGGGCGGCGGTTTCGGACGGCGTCTTGCCGACCTTCACGCCGGCGGCCTCGAGGGCCTCCTTCTTGGCCTGTGCGGTGCCCGCCGAGCCCGAGACGATGGCGCCGGCGTGGCCCATCGTCTTGCCCTCGGGGGCGGTGAAGCCGGCCACGTAGCCGACGACCGGCTTGGTGACGTGGGCCTTGATGTAGTCCGCCGCGCGCTCCTCGGCGTCGCCGCCGATCTCGCCGATCATGACGATCGCCTTGGTGTCGGGGTCGGCCTCGAAGGCTTCGAGCGCGTCGATGTGGGTGGTGCCGATGACCGGGTCGCCGCCGATGCCGATTGCCGTGGAGAAGCCCAGGTCCCGCAGCTCGAACATCATCTGGTAGGTCAGGGTGCCCGACTTCGAGACGAGGCCGATCGGGCCGGTGCCGGTGATGCTGGCCGGCGTGATGCCCGCGAGCGCCTCGCCCGGGGTGATGATGCCGGGGCAGTTCGGGCCGATGATGCGGGTCTTGTTGCCCTTGGCCTTCGCGTACGCCCACGCCTCGGCGGTGTCGCCGACGGGCACGCCCTCGGTGATCACCACGAGCAGCGGGATCTCGGTGTCGATGGCTTCGACCATGGCGTCCTTGGTGAACGCGGGCGGCACGAAGGCGATCGAGACGTTCGCGCCGGTGGCGGCGATGGCCTCGGCCACGGACGCGAAGACGGGGAGCTCGACGGGGTCGCCCGCGGCATCCACGTGGGAGACGGTCGTGCCGGCTTTGCGCGCGTTCACGCCGCCGACGACGTTCGTGCCGGCCTTCAGCATCAGCGCGGTGTGCTTGGTTCCCTCGCCGCCGGTGATGCCCTGGACGATGACCTTGGAGTCCTTGTTGAGGTAGATCGACATGTCTGCAGCTCCTTAAGCGTTCGCCAGCTCGGCGGCCTTGTCGGCGCCGTCGTCCATGGTCGCGGCGATGGTGACGAGCGGGTGGGCGTACTCGGCGAGGATGCGGCGGCCCTCGTCGACGTTGTTGCCGTCCAGGCGCACGACGAGCGGCTTGTTCGCCTCTTCGCCGAGGGTGGTCAGGGCGCCCACGATGCCGTTGGCGACGGCGTCGCACGCGGTGATTCCGCCGAAGACGTTCACGAACACGCTCTTGACCTGCGGATCGTTCAGGATGACGTCGAGACCGGCCGCCATGACCGCGGCCGATGCGCCGCCGCCGATGTCGAGGAAGTTCGCGGGCTTGACGCCGCCGTGCTTCTCGCCGGCGTACGCGACGACGTCGAGCGTGGACATCACGAGGCCCGCGCCGTTGCCGATGATGCCGACCTGGCCGTCGAGCTTGACGTAGTTGAGGTCGTGCTGCTTGGCCTTCGCCTCGAGCGGGTCGGCGGCCGACTTGTCCTCGAGCGCCTCGTGGTCGGGGTGACGGAAGTCGGCGTTCTCATCGAGTGAGACCTTGCCGTCGAGGGCGATGATGTCGCCCTCTTCGGTCTGCACCAGCGGATTGACCTCGACGAGGGTGGCATCCTCGCCCTTGTACACGTTGAAGAGCTTGACGAACACGTCGGCGACCTTGCCCGCGGTCTCGTCGTCGAAGTTCGCGGCCCTGGCGATCTCGAGCGCCTTGGCGGCGTCGATTCCGGCACCCGGGTCGACCTCGACGCGGGCGAGGGCCTCGGGCTTCTCGACGGCGAGCTGCTCGATCTCCATGCCGCCCTCGACCGAGCACAGCGACAGGTACGAGCGGTTGGCGCGGTCCAGCAGCACCGAGAAGTAGAACTCGCGGGCGATGCGGGCGCCGGCGGCGACCATGACGCGCTTGACGATGTGGCCCTTGATGTCGAGGCCGAGGATCGCCTGCGCGGCCTCGTAGGCCTCGTCGGGGTTCTTCGCGACCTTGACGCCGCCCGCCTTGCCGCGGCCGCCCGTCTTGACCTGGGCCTTGACGACGACCACGCCGCCCAGCTTCTCCGCTGCGGCGCGCACTTCGTCGGGGGTGTCGGCGACGATGCCGGCGAGCACCGGCACCTCGTACTTCTCGAAAAGATCGCGTGCCTGGTACTCGTAGAGATCCACGTGCATTCCTTCGCTCTGGCGAATGTCAGGATTGCGGCCGCGAGAGATATCTCGATATCAAGATAAATCGGCCGTGCTCCCAGCCTACTACCGCAGGTTTGCGGGCTCGTACGCCGGGCACTCAGGCTGCGCTCACGCGATCTCGCCGCACGCCACGGTCTGCGCGAGAGCCCCGACCCGCGGCAGCTGGTGCGCCGTGTAGAAGTCGGCGGACCTCAGCCGCGCGGCATCCTCCCCCGACGGCGTCTCGTGCGCGAGCACCGCCTGGACGGCGAGCGCATGCATCCAGCCTCCGGCGAGCACGCCCAGCAGGGTCAGGTACGGCACGCTGACGGCATAGGCGTCGCGCGGGGATGCCGCGAACCCGACCATCTTCTCGGTGGCGGTCTCGGCCCGCGACACGGCCATCGCGAGCCGGGCGCCGATGTCCCGCGCACGCCGGTCGTCGGATTCTGTGAGCCGCGCGACGGTCGCCATCATCTGGGCGAACAGCGCCCCGGCGGTCGCGCCGCCGTCGCGGATCACCTTGCGTCCGACCAGATCATTGGCCTGGATCGCGGTGGTGCCCTCGTAGATCGGCATGATGCGGGCGTCGCGGTAGTGCTGGGCGATGCCGGTCTCCTCGATGAAGCCCATGCCGCCGTGCACCTGGATGGCGTCGCTCGTGATCCCCAGGGCCTCCTCGGTGGCCCACCCCTTGAGGATCGGCACGAAGAACCCGCCGAGCGGCCCTGTGCCGTCGGCCTCCGCCCGGTCGAGCAGATCGGCGACGTGCACGCCGAGCGCCCGCATCGCGAAGATGCGCGACGACATCGACAGCAGCAGGCGCCGGACGTCCGGATGCTCCGCGATGGGCGCACCCGCGGGCCGTCCGATGACCGCACCCTGCACACGCTGCGCGGCATAGGCGCACGCCTGCTGGTACGCCCGATCGGAGATGCCGGTCGCCTGGAACGCCATGGCGGCGCGCTCGGCGTTCATCATCACGAACATGCCCGCCAGTCCCCCGTTGACTTCTCCGACGAGGTAGCCGGTGGCGTCGTCGTAGGCGAGCTGGCAGGTCGGGCTGCCGTGGATGCCGAGCTTGTGCTCGATCGCCATCGTCGTGATCGCGTTGCGCTCGCCCAGGGTGCCGTCGTCGTTCACGAGGATGCGCGGCGCCACGAACAGCGACAGGCCGCGGGCGCCCTCGGGGGCGTCCGGGGTGCGCGCGAGCACGAGGTGCACGATGTTCTCGGCCACGTCGTGGTCGCCCCAGGTGATGAAGATCTTCTGCCCGCGGATCGACCACGTGCCGTCGCCGCGGGGCGTCGCGGTGGTGCGGATCGCGCCCAGGTCGGTGCCGGCATCCGGCTCGGTCAGATTCATGGTGCCGGTCCACTGCCCCGACACGAGCTTCGTGAGGTAGGTCTCGCGCACCTCCGGGGAGGCCGCGCCGTCCAGCGCCAGGATCTGGCCCTGCGTCAGGGCCCAGCACAGCGCGAAGGCGGCGTTGGACGCGTTCCACACCTCACCGAGCGCCGCGTGCATGACCCCGGGAAGGCCGTCGCCGCCGGCGGACTCGGGTGCCTCCGCGGTGACCCATCCCGCCGCGACGAACTGTCGGTACGCGTCCGCGAAGCCGTCGGGCAGGTGCACGTTCCCGTCGACGAGCCGCGCGCCGACCTGGTCGCCGACGGTCTCGAGGGGCGCGAGCACGGATGCCGCGAACTCGCCGGCCGCGGCGACGATGTCGGCGCCGTCGGACGCGGTCAGCGCACCGCCCGTGGAGCGCTCGAGCAGGTCGGCGCCGAAGGCCTCGCGGAACAGGAACGCGTACTCGTCGACGGGCGGACGGTAGGGGGATGCAGCGGTCATCGTCGACTCCTCGCAGGGGATGCCACAGGCATCCGATGAGACTGCGGTTCAGTGTACGTGCGACCGAGTCTCACGCAAAGCGTCGACACGTGACGCATGATTCCGGGGAGCGGGACGCCCGGGATAGCCTTTCGGTATGAGTGACGCCGCATCGTCGGCCGCGCACGACGCCGTCGTCGCCGCGGCTCTGGAGCTGTTCGCGAAGCACGGCTTCGAGCAGACGTCCGTCGAGCAGATCGCCAAGGCCGCCGGCGTCTCCCGGTCGACCTTCTTCCGTCAGTTCGGCGGCAAGGAGGACGTCGTCTTCGCCGACCACGAGGTGCTGCTCACCATGCTGCGCACCGACCTCGCCCGTCCGCACGGCGATCCGTGGCAGGCGGTGTGCGAGGCGTCCATGAAGGTGTACCGGCACTTCGCCGCCGACCCGGTGCTCGCGCGCCGCCGCTACGCCGTCGTGCGGCAGGTGCCGGCGCTGCGCGAGCGCGAGATCGTCGCGGTGTTCCGCTACGAGAGGCTGTTCGACGAGTACCTGCGTCACGCCATGCCGGGCCTCGATCCGCTCATCGCGGTGGCGTTCGCGGCCGAGGTGACCGCCATCCACAACCACGTGCTGCGGCGGCTCATCCGCGGCACCAAGCGCGTGCCGGTGGCCGTGCTGCGTGAAGCCCTGGACGAGGCACTGCACCGATTCGGCGTCGCGGCCGAGCCCCCGCCGTCGCCCGACGACGTCGTGGTGGCGGTGTTCCCCCGCCGGATGCCGGCCGCCGAGGTCGCCCGGCGCCTGCGCGGCAGCCTGCCCAGCTGACCTGCGCGGCAGCCTGCCCAGCTGACCCGCGCGGCAGCCTGCCCAGCTGACCTGCGCGGCAGCGAGGCGTGGTACTCAGTCTCACGATTGGCGATACCGAGTCTCATCGGCGTAGCCTGGGCGGCATGACCTCCCGCACTCTCCCGGGCGAGCGCGTGCCCGCGTACGACGTCACCCGGCGCCTCGACACCGACTACTACGCCGTCTTCACCGGCATCCCCGACGCCGACCGCGCCGCGTGGGACCGGGCGAGGGCGTTCGTCGACGAGATCGGCGACCGGATGCTGCAGGCCTGGGATCCCGCGGAGTACCCCCTGGACGTCGTCCGCCGCCTCGGCGAGCTCGACCTCGTGGTCGACGGCATCCGGCATCCCGACCTGACGGAGCTGTCGCCGCTGGCCGCCGGGCTCGTGAACATGGAGCTCTCGCGCGGCGACGGATCGCTCGGAACGGTGCTCGCCGTGCAGGGCGGTCTCGCGCT
>NZ_DATEJS010000182.1:0-2447 GCF_035277845.1 Microbacterium sp. | reverse complement strand
GACAGGGGTTCAACCGACGACATCCGCGCCCTGGCGGCGCAGATGTCGTCGGTTGGACGGGGGCGCTCCGACCTTGCTCACAAGTGCGTCCGGCCCACTGTGATGGAGATGTGACGCCCGGGTAACGCTGTGGGACACGGGGCGGAACGCGACTCGCGAATCATCTGAGCATGAGCGTGTCCGCCGACCCGTCCACCGTCTCCCCGCCCGCCCTCCCGCCGGTGCGGACGGCGTGCTCGTACTGCGGTGTCGGATGCGGCATCCTGGTCCACCCGGTGACGGCACCGGACGGACGGATGGCGGTCGGACGCGTGGCCGGGGATCGCGAGCACCCCGCCAACCGCGGTCGCCTGTGCACCAAAGGGGCCACGCACGCGGAGCTGATGGCGGCGCCCGGGCGACTGACGTCGGCGCACGTGCGGCCCGCGCGCGGCGCGGAACCGGTGCCGGTGCCGCTCGAGACGGCGATCGACGAGGCGGCGGCCGGGCTGCGGCGGATCGTCGACGAGCACGGGCCGGATGCCGTGGCCGTCTACGTGTCGGGGCAGATGTCGACGGAGGCGCAGTACCTCGCCAACAAGCTCGTGAAGGGGTACCTGCGCGGCATCCACATCGAGTCGAACTCGCGCCTGTGCATGGCCTCGGCCGGCACCGGCTACAAGCAATCGCTGGGCGCCGACGGCCCGCCCGGGTCGTACGACGACCTCGACCGCGCCGACCTCTTCTTCGTGATCGGGTCGAACATGGCGGACTGTCATCCGATCCTCTTCCTGCGGATGGCCGATCGCCTGAATGCGGGGGCGCGGCTGATCGTCGCCGACCCGCGCCGCACCGCGACCGCCGATCGCGCCGACCTGTTCCTGCAGCTGCGCCCCGGCACCGACCTGGCGTTGCTGAACGGACTGCTGCACCTGCTCGTCGCCGACGGGGCGATCGACGACGAGTTCATCGCGGCGCACACCGACGGCTGGGCGGAGCTGCTGCCGCTGCTGGCGGACTATCAGCCGGCGCGGGTGGCCGAGATCACCGGGCTCGCCGAGGACGACCTGCGCACCGCGGCGCGCTGGATCGGCGAGGCGGGCGAGTGGATGTCGCTGTGGACGATGGGGCTCAACCAGTCCACGCACGGCACCTGGCACACCAACGCCATCTGCAACCTGCATCTCGCGACCGGGGCGATCTGCCGGCCGGGGAGCGGCCCCTTCTCGCTGACCGGTCAGCCCAACGCGATGGGCGGTCGGGAGATGGGGTACATGGGCCCCGGCCTTCCCGGCCAGCGCTCCGTGTTCGACGCCGACGACCGCGCCTTCACCGAGGCGCAGTGGGGTCTCGAGCCCGGGTCGCTCCGCGCCGAGACGGGCGGCGGCACGATCGACCTGTACCGGCGGATGGCCGCCGGCGAGATCAAGGCGGCGTGGATCATCTGCACCAACCCGGTGGCATCCGTCGCCGGCCGCGACGCCGTCATCGCGGGCCTCGAGCGGGCCGAGCTCGTCATCGTGCAGGACATCTTCGCGAGCACCGCGACGGCCGCGTACGCCGACATCCTGCTGCCGGCGACGCTGTGGGTCGAGTCGGAGGGTGTCGCGGTGAACTCGGAGCGGTCGGTGGCGCTCGTGCAGCGCGCCGCCGACGCTCCCGGCGACGCCGAGCCGGACTGGGCGCTCATCGCCCGGATGGGGCGCGCGCTGGGGTACGGCGAGGCGTTCGCGCACACCTCGGCCGAGGAGGTCTTCGACGAGCTGCGGGAGTTCTGGAACCCGCGCACCGGATGGGACCTGCGCGGCGTCACCTATGACCGGCTGCGACGCTCGCCGGTGCAGTGGCCCGCGCCCGACGGCGACGCGGAGCACCGGCATCCGATCCGCTACCTGAACGACGGCGTCAGCCAGACGCTGCACCGCGAGGGCGGCGACGTGCCGCGGCTGGCGTTCCCCACGCCGTCGCGCCGCGCGCGGTTCCTCGCCCGGCCGCACCTGCCCCCCGCCGAGCTGCCCGACGACGAGCATCCGTGGGTGCTCAACACGGGACGCCTGCCGCACCAGTGGCACACGATGACGAAGACCGGTCGCATCCCCACCCTGACGCGGCTCAACCCGGACCCGTTCGTGGAGATCAACCCGGCCGACGCCGAGACCCTCGGGATCGCCGACGGCGACCTGACCGAGATCGTCTCGCGCCGCGGGCGCGTCGTGCTGCCCGCCGTCGTGACCGACCGCGTGCACCCGGGAGGCTGCTTCGCGCCGTTCCACTGGAACGACGTGCACGGCGAGGATCTCGCCGTCAACGCGGTCACGAGCGACGCCGTCGATCCCGAGTCGCTGCAGCCCGAGTACAAGTACGCGGCGGTGTCGCTGCGGCGCGTCGGACCGGCACCCGATCGCGTGCCGCCGGTGGAGGATGCCACGCCCGGCCCCGCGACCGGCCCCGTGACCGGGACCGCGTTC
>NZ_DATEJS010000181.1:0-4800 GCF_035277845.1 Microbacterium sp. | reverse complement strand
ATGCGGCGGCGAGCGCGGACAAGGCGATTCCCGCGACGCCGGCGATGCCGGCGACGAGCATCGTCTGGGCGGACGTGAGCGGAACCATTGCGAAGAAGTCCCGTGCGGGCGGAATCGATGCGGCTGCGGTGAGAAGGCCGAGCATCGCGATGACGACGACCACCTTGTACGCGCTGAGGGGACGGGCGACTTCCGTCAGTATCCAGATGCCCATGACGCCGAGCAGCACTGTCGTGCTCATACGCAGCGCGGACGCCGCCGGTGCGGACGCGCCCGCGATCACGCTGTGGGCCGTCAGGGCTGCGGCGATGAGCAGGCCCGCCGGCGTCGCGAATCGGAGCACCCGCACGAGGAAGCCCGGACGATAGCGCGTGGTGTTCGGCAGGAAGGCGAGCAGCAGGGCCGGGATGCCGATCGTCACGCCGTCGGTGAGGGACAGCTGGCGAGGAAGGAACGGGAAGGGCAGCACGATCAGTCCGCACACGATGGCGAGAGTGGTCGCATAGACGGTCTTGGTGAGGAACAGCACGGCGAGTCGCTCGACGTTCGCGATGACGCGGCGCCCCTCGGCGACCACCGACGGCAAGCGCGAGAATCGGCCGTCGAGGAGGACGACTCGGGCCGCCGCTCGGGTCGCGGCGGAACCCGAGCTCATCGCGATCCCGAGATCGGCCGCCCTGACGGCGAGCACGTCGTTCACTCCGTCCCCGATCATCGCGACAGTGCGTCCGCGCCGCTGCAATGCGCGCACGATCGTCTCCTTCTCACGTGGACCCACACGTCCGAACACCGTGGTCCCCTCCAGCAGCCCGTCGAACCGCTCTCCCTCGAGCGACAGTGAGCGGGCGTCCACCCCGATGCCCACCTCGATTCCCGCCCGGCGGGCGATGGCCGCGACGGTGCGGGGATCGTCGCCCGACACGAGCAGCAGACTGACGTGCTCGTCGCGAAAGTACGCGAGCGTCTCACGGGCGTCGTCCCGGACCTCTTCGGCCAGGGCCAGCACGGCGACCGGGATCAATCCGGCGGGCAGCGCGTCGTCGTCGCGAAGCGGGATGTCGGTGTGGGCCAGGACGACCACGCGCCGACCCTCGGAGGTCTCTGCCTCGATGATCGGCTGGACGGGCGCGGTGACCTCCGCGCCCGCAGACAGCACGGTCTCCGCGGCGCCGAGCACCCAGGTGCCGGCCGGGCCCGCCGCGAAAGAGGCCGCCGACCAGCGTCGCGCCGACGAGAACGCGAGCACATGCGCGGGCTCGGCCGTCGTGCGTCTGCTGAACGCGGCCGCAAGACAGCGGGCGGTCGCGTTGGCATCGTCCGACGAGGCGAACCAGGCGACAGCCTCCCGCCACCCCGGGACATCGCGGAGGATGTGCGTGGCGACCAGGCTGATGCCTCCCGTGGTGAGTGTCCCGGTCTTGTCGAGACAGATCACGTCGACGCGGGCGAGGGTCTCGACCGCGGGGAGGTCGTTGACCAGCACCTGCTCGTCGGCGAGACGGAATGCCGCCTGGGCGAAGGCGAGCGACGTCACGAGGACGAGGCCCAACGGGATCATCGCGACCACCGCCGCGATGGTGCCGACGAGCGGTTGGACCCACGCACCGGTCGCCCAGACCGTGCTCCAGCCTCCGGCCACCTCGACCTGGGCGTTGAGCACGAGCGCCCCGACGGGGATGATCGCCCAGCCCGACCAGGTGAGAAGGCGATCGATCGATGAGCGCAGTTCGCTGCCGGCGGGCACGTATCGTCCGGCCCCTGCGGCGAGGGCGTTCGCGAACGAGTCCGCGCCGAGCCGTGTGACGCGGACGACGGCCTCTCCCGCGACGACGACCGACCCGGAGATCACCTCGTCGTCGACGGACCTGTTCAGGGAATCCGCCTCGCCGGTCAGCATCGACTCGTCCACCTGCAACGATCGCGACGAGACCACGATGCCGTCCACCGGCGCCTGGTCGCCCCGACGCAGAACGAGAAGATCATCCAGCACGACCTCTGTGCGGTCGATGACGATGTCCTTCCCATCCCGCCGCACACGGGCCCGTGGCGCGGTGAGCACCGCGAGTCGGTCCAGCGCCCTCTTCGCGCGATACTCCTGGGCGAAACCGATCAGCGCATTGCCCAGGGCGATCCCGCCGAACAATGCGTCCTGCCACCGGCCGAGCAGCAGAAGGGCGAAGAAGCACGCGCCCACCACGGCATTGAACCGGGTGAGCACATTGGTTCTCACGATCGTCCACAGGGTGCGGCTGGTCGCCGGGCTGAACGCGTTCGTCTGTCCGCGGGCCACCCGCTCCGCGACCTGTGCGGCGGTCAGCCCTTCGAGGTCCGTCACGGAGCCCGCCTCCCTCTCGCGTGCATTCAGCATCTGCGGTATCTGCGGACGACGGCGGGACCAAGGTCACATCCTCCGCCGCGCGGGTCGGCGTCACCCGACGACGGTCACGGGACCTTCGACCCGGGCGGGGCGCGCCGCCGGTTCGAGGCTGGGTGAAGGGCCGGCATCGACGACCAGGCGAGGTGATGAACGCGCCTCGCGTCTCGAGCCGCCGCAGCGCAAAGGAGAACGACATGACATTCCCGCAATCGATCGCGACCGTCTTCCGCAAGTACGCCGAGTTCGGCGGCACCGCGACTCGACCCGAATTCTGGTGGTGGGTGCTGTTCACGGCACTGGTGAATGCCGCACTCAGCTCGCTGAGCGTCTGGCAGACGACGGCGAGCGGGATGCTTCCGGCGGGTCCGAGCCTCACCGGTCTGTGGAGCGTGGCTGTGCTTGTGCCGACCCTGGCGGTGACCGTGCGCCGTCTCCGCGCCGCAGGCTACTCGTGGGGGAACCTGTTCTGGCTTCTGCTCCCCGTGGCCGGGCTCATCGTCCTGATCGTGCTGTGCGCGCAGCCCGATCGGCGGACGGCGGCCTCCGAGCGCGACGCCGCATCCAGTTCGAAAGCCGGATGAACACGAGTCTCGCGGAGGCACGGACCATGGTGACGATGCACATCGGACGCTACCGGGAGATCGCCGAGACGCTCGCGCGTCACGGCCTCGGGTACATGCTGGAGGCGACCGGGCTGGGGCGGCCGTCCCCAGACACACCGGCCGCCGCACCTCGCCAGCCGCAGCCGGTCGCTGCTCGGCACCTCCGCGAGGCGCTCGAAGAGCTCGGCCCGACTTTCGTCAAGTTCGGCCAGCTGCTTTCGACGCGCCCGGACCTTCTGCCCGAGCCTTACATCGTGGAACTCGTCAAGCTGCAGGACAGCGCGCCGAGCGTGACGATCGCCGTCGTCGAGGAGACGATCCGGAATGAGCTGGGTCAGGACCCATCGGAGTGCTTCGCCTGGTTCGACAGCGCGCCGCTTGCGTCCGCGTCCATCGGGCAAGCCCACGCCGCCCGGCGTCCAGACGGAACCGAGGTGGTGGTGAAGGTACGACGACCCGACGCCGTGGCGCAGGTGCACGAGGACCTCGACATCCTCCGCACGCTCGCCGAACGCGCAACCCGGACGTGGGACTTCGCCCGAAGGCTCGACCTGAACGGCGTGATCCGGGAGTTCTCGCAGACGCTCCTCGCCGAGCTCGACTATCTGCACGAGGCACGCAATGCCGAGCGATTCGCGGCGAACTTCGCCCACCGCCCGGACGCGATCGTCCCCCGCATCTTCTGGGACACGACGACGGCGCGGGTGCTCACCCTCGAACGCCTCCGCGGCCTGAAGATCACCGACGTCGACGCATTGGACAGCGCCGGCATCGACCGGGTCCGGCTCGCCCAGACGGGTTCGCGCATCATGCTTCAGATGATCTTCGAAGACCGCTTCTTCCATGCCGATCCTCATCCCGGCAATCTCCTCGTCCAGCCGGACGGGTCGATCGGGCTGATCGATTTCGGGATGGTCGGCGAGCTTCGCGAGGAACTCGCGGACGCACTGACCGATTTCCTGGTCGCATTCACCCTCCGAAGCGCGGAAGGGTTGGTGGACGCGGTCCTCGATCTGTCCGTGGTGCGCGCCGCCGTCGACCATGATGAACTGCGTGCGGCCATGACGTCGTTCATCGCCGACTACGAGGGGCACTCGCTGCGTGAGCTCGGCTTCGCGCGCCTGGTGTCGCGCATGCTGGGCATACTGCGCGAGCAGGGGCTGCGCCTCCCGCGCGAAGTGCCGCTCGTGCTCAAGGTGCTGATCACGGTCGAGGGCATCGGCCTGCAGCTGGACCCCGAGTTCGACATCTTCGGGGTGCTGACCCCCTATGTGCAGCGCATCCTCCATCGCCGGCTGACCATGACCTCGATCTCGCGGCGGCTCATCCAGGCGGCATCCGACGGGGGCGAGCTGCTGCTGGAGCTGCCGGTGCGCCTGCGCCGGATCCTGGATGCCGCCGATCGCACGGGCTTCGACGTGCATCTGCGCGCCGCGGAGCTGGAGCCGCTGATGCGCCGCACGGAGCGCGTCGGGAATCGCCTCGTCGCCGGGATCATCGCCGCGGCGCTCATCATGGGCATCGGGGAGGTCGTTCCCACCGAGGAACGCTGGCGATCGTCGAAGCGGGGGCTGCTGGGGGCGGGAGCAGCGGTCATCGGATCGCTGGCGGGGTACCTGATCCTGACAGCTCGGCGACGGGGGCGGTGACGATCAGAGCCACGAGCCGGGTATGGCGGATTCGTGTTGTAGGGTTTCGGGTATCCACACGGGAGCCCTCGCAAGGGCTGAGATCGGGCTGACGCGGCCTGCGACCGTTCGAACCTGTCCGGGTAATGCCGGCGAAGGAAGTAGGAGTCTCCCCATGGGAACTTTCCGTTCT
>NZ_DATEJS010000180.1:0-7656 GCF_035277845.1 Microbacterium sp. | reverse complement strand
TAGTCTTCACCCTGAAGGTGCTCCTTGAACTCGGTGAACTGGTTTCTAGACAATCCCAATTCTCCCAGATCAGGAGCACTTTCCACGTCTACACGCCGCCCTGGAACCCCTCAACGATGAAAGCCCGAGGCTAACGGGAGGTACCAGTAGGTAGTCCTGATACTCAGCCGTCCCCTCGCGGTCGGCGAAGCAAGTGTCATCTACGACAGACACGCGGCGGTTCGATCCAGCAACCCCGTCTGACCTCGAGGGGCCTTCGGCAGATGCTGCTCCGACGTACCAGGTACGTCGATATCTGGTGTGCTTCGCCGATCTTTGTTCGGACGGCAAGTGTCACGTCATCAGCTGTCGACGAAGTCCGCGAGGCTCTCAACCACACGTCGGCCTTCGGCCGTGAGCGTGTGCCGATACGGGTCGGATGCTTCGGGGCTGCTGTGTCCGCTGACGCCTGAGTATGCGGCCCACGGGATTCCGGCGTGCTCCGACAGGGTGACGTAGGAGTGGCGCAGCCAGTGGGTCGTCGCATCGGGCCGATCGACGCCCTCGAGGCTCAGTGCAGCACGAAGATGGACGTTGTCGTCGACATTGGTCTTCGGTGACCCGCCAGGCCGGTGCCACACCAAGCCATGCGGGTTCGGGCCCTCATCCGTCTCGCGCAGCAAGCGGAGCTGCGCAACGGCCGCCGCCGTCAATGGCACCTGCCGTGCCGTCCCGTTCTTCGGACGGACCAGCACGTGGTGTCCCTCCAGCGGCGCCCACTCCATGCCCGCAGCCAGCTCGAGACGCCGACTCGGACAGGATCCGGCGGTCTTCTTGCCGCAGGTTCCACGGCAGCCGTGCGCGAACGTACCCTCTGTCAGCGACCACGACAGCTCGGCGATGCCGGCATCCAGGTCGATGTATTCCCACCGGAGCGCCCGCGCCTCACCGCTGCGCAACCGGTGAGCGGGGCCAGAGTCCACCGCGCGTCGCCCACCGACAGAAGCGCCTTCGCTTCCTCACGAGTGAGCGACGACCGCGCACGACGAGCCCCCGTCCGGCGGGGCGGCGCGAGAGTTGCCACATTCTCGGCGATGATCCGCTCCGCACGCCCGTACTCGAGGATGCTCACCAACGTCCGGTGCGCACTCGCGACCGCGGCATCCCCGCGCCCGCGCGCACGGATCGCAGCGTGCATACGACGCACGTCCGCCGGTGTCAGATCGGCAGCGATGCGGCGCCCCAGTGTCGGGAGGACGTTCGCCTTCAGGTTGGACCGGTAGCTCGCCAGCGTGTGCGGCTTCGTGCGCGTCGCCGCGTCGGCCAGCCAGGATGCCGCGAGGTCCGCGATGTGTGTGTGGACCGGTCGAGCACGGTGCCCTGAGTGTCGCGCTCTCGGAGCATCAGGTTGAGCTTCTTGACCGCTCCGTCCTTCGTCTTGGACATGCGGGCCTTCTGCAGCCGCTTCCCGGTGACCGGGTCGAAGCCGACGTCGAGCACCGCCCGCCACATCTTGCGACTCTCGACCCAGTACAAAGCGCCCTGGCCGTGCTCGCGACTCTTCGGCATGCTCGCGCACCCTCACAATCAGGTGTACACATGACTGTGGCGAACGGTAGTGCTCCGTGTCATCCCGGGTGCTCAACTTCTGCGTAATTCCGCGGAATTCGTCGAGCACATCAGATCAGGGATCAAATTGGGAAGCAGAAGTTCTGCCATTGAACTACAGCCCCATACGTGTGAACACGTCCGGTCAGCATATCAGGGGCGCGCGGCCGGTCCGTTCCCTCACAGTCCGTCACAGTCGTCGAGCGCGTCTGGATGCTTCGCCACGACGCGGCAGCGCTGCGCCGGCATCGGCATCCGTCACGGACAGACTCGCGCGCTGCGCCCCATGAAGGTGACGATCCCGTCGCTTCCGATGGAGACGTCGTCGATCGAACCCGGGTTCGTCATCCCCGAATGCTAGCCGAGGCGATCGGCTCCGCGCCTCAGAGCGGGAACGCCTTGATGCGCTGCAGCAGTCCCGGTCCGCTGCGGTCGAGGACGCGGCCGCCGACCCTCACGCCGGCGACGATGACGCCCACTCCGACGAGGACGCCGACGGCAAGCACGACCACGCCGAGGGCAGCGGATGCCGTGGCCATCGCGACGATCGCCAGGATCAGCGCCGGCGCACCGAGCGTGAGGCACGCTCCGAGCACCACGAACACGAGCATTCCGCTCGCGAACGTCTGGCCGGGCACGGTCTTGAACGGGCTGTCGCCCGCGCGCGGGACGGGGACGACGAGGAGTGCCGACGACACCGCGGACACGCCGTAGCCGACCAGGAGCAACCCGAGCGCGCCTCCGAGCACAGCCGGAAGACGATCCCATCCATCTCCGATCGCCGCGATGACGACGGCGAGCACGATGATCGCGGGGACACCCACGGATGCGGCGCCGAGCACGCGGCCCCAGCGGTCGGCACGCCCGGAGACGCCGGACGAGAGGATCCCCGCGAACGCCGTGCCGTCGTACGAGACGTCCGCGTAGCCCGCAATCGCCAGGGTCATCGCGACCATCACGGCGGAGCCGCTGAAGGCGACCCCGCCCACTCCGCCCGAGAACGCGAACAGAGCCGGGAACAGCGGGACGAAGATGAGCTGGCGCAGGTAGCGCGGGTCACGCAGCCAGGCGGTCAGCGACCGCGCCCACGTCGCGCCGACGCCGCCCGTCGGCATCACGCCGAACAGTCCCAGAGTGCCCGACTTGACCGTTCTCGTCGTCTGCTGCGGCCGTGTACCGGTCGACGCCTGAAGCACCCGCCCCCACGCGAACCAGAGGACGGCCACCGTCACGGCCGCGATCGCCGACTTGCACAGCGCCGGCAGCCATGCACCGGCGGCAACGTCTCCGGGCACGGCCCAGGCGGCGCCGAGCGGCGTCCATCCGAGCGCCGCGCCGACCATCCCGAGCCGGGAAGACACGTTGCCGCCCGTGCCGAGCAGGCTGATCGCGCCGGTCAGGATCGGGCCCGTCATGATCAGGAGTCCGAGCATGACCGTGCCGAGGATCTCCCGACCGCGCCGTCCCGAGAGGCCCGTCGTCAGCGTGGTCGCGAGCCGGCTGAGCAGCACGCAGGTGACCACCGCCACCGCGATCATCGGCACCGCGGCGACGGCGGCCGCAGGCCACCGGACCCAGAGCACGATCGACGCCAGCGCGGCGACGGAGGTGGCCATTCCCGGGATGCCGGTCAGCCCGGCGCACGTCAGAGCGGCCATGATCTGACGCCGCGAGAGGGGGAACGGCGCAAGGCGATCGGCATCCACCATGGAATCCGCCCCGGCGACGACCACCGGACCGAGTGCCCAGCCGAGCACGAGCGCCGAACCGGCGACGACGGCGATCGCCCGGGCGATGTCGAGGCCCTGCAGGATGCTGACCGCCACCAGCCCGGACACGACCGCGCCGAGCAGCGACAGCGCAGCGAGGATGCCGAAGACGAAGCCGACCAGCTGCCAGGGATTGCGCGTGAGCGTGTTGCCGAGCAGGCGGTATCGGAGCCTCAGGACTGTCGCAACCACTCCGGCCCCTCCGACGTGTGACGGCCGCCGACGAGCGTCAGGAACCTGGTCTGCAGGCTCTCGCCGGCGCGGACCTCTTCGATGGTCCCAGCGGCGCGCACGCCTCCGGCGACGATGATCGCGACCTGGTCGCACATACGCTGCACGAGGTCCATCGAGTGGCTCGACACGATGACGCTGCCGCCGGTCGCGGTGTAGCCGCGCAGGACGTCCTCGATGTTCGCAGCCGAGACGGGATCGACGGACTCGAACGGCTCATCGAGCACCAGCAGGCGCGGCGCATGCACGAGCGCGCACGCGAGCGCGACCTTCTTCGTCATGCCCGCCGAATAGTCGGCGACCATCGTGCCGGCCGCGTCTCGGAGGTCCATCAGGTCCAGAAGGTCGGCGACCCGCGGTGCGATCTCGGAACGCGGAATGCCGAACATCATCCCGGTGTAGGTGATGAGCTGCTCGCCGGTGAGGCGGTCGAACAACCGCACCCCGTCGGCGAGGTTGCCGATCATCCGCTTGGCCTCGACGGGCTGCTGCCACACGTCGACGCCGTGCACCTGCGCCGTTCCGGCATCCGGGCGGAGCAGCCCCGTCGCCATGGAGAGCGTGGTCGTCTTTCCGGCGCCGTTCGGCCCCACGAGCCCGAAGAACGACCCCCTCGGCACCTCGAGGTGAAGACCCGCGACGGCGACCTTGTCACCGAACCGCTTGACGAGTCCGGTCAACCGCAGGGCGGCTACCTCGGGTGTCTGATCCACAGTCTCGACCCTAGGGTCTCCGGCACCCGCGGGCGTCAGCAGGTGCCTCCCTTCGCGACCACCGACAGCGACTCGCTTCCCCGGGTGACATGCCCGTTGCAGATGACGGCCCCGCGAGTGGGACGCGCCCATTCCAGGCGCGATCGTCGGTCCGCACGGCCAGTTCTTCCACGATCTCGAGGTTGCCCCCCACCGGACAGGGGGGCCGAGCCGCACGACCGAGCACGCGGCCCGCCGCTCGGCCCAGGATGTACGCGGTCCAGCCTGGGAGACCGGACCGCGTACATCAACGGGATCGGCCGTCTAGATTCGGACGATCGCCGCGATGGGCGCTTCCCCGGGAGGTGTCTGATGCTCGGTGCCGCCCGAGACGAAGATCCGCGGGTCGCCTGTCTGGCTCGCAATCACGGCGCCGACGGCGGCACGCGCGTGACGTTCGTAGTTGATGTCCGCGTCTGACAGCATCGTCGTACGCGCGCCGCGGAGGATGCCTCCAACGGGCGCCTCCGCTTTGGCGAATACCGCCGCGATACGTTCCCGCGCGTCGGCACCCGGTTCGCACGAGAATTCCAACCCCGCATCCCGGAGGGCAGCTCGGACGCCGTCGAGATCGATGGCATCCTTCAGCGCCGCATGGCCGATGCGATATTCGCTGGAGGCTCGCGTGGAGTTCGCGAAGAGGATGATCTCGCAACTCGTGAGCTCGCCGCCGGCCGAGGTCGAGGCGACGCTGGAGAACAGCTCCATGTCCACGGCGATCACATCGTCTGTGAGCTGGTCGGACTGTACTTCGCCGAGGGCGACAGCGACTCCGAGAGCTGTTGCACCCCGAGCGTAGGCCTTGGATCGGTTCGGATCGGTCGTCACGACGTCCACACCCCGCGAGCGTGCGTCAGTGATGCCGGCGGGGGTCAGGAGCGGTCCTTTGACCTGGACGTAGTGGACGTCCTCTGGGGCACACTCGAGGTCCGAGAGGGCTCGGCGCACGGCGTCGGCGACCTCGTTGACCTCTGCCATGCGGCCGACTTCCTCGGGGAGGAAGTCGCGCGTGCGCTGGACTGAGAGCGCGAGGCGCTTCTGTCCGTCAGGTGAAGGCCCGGCGCCGTCGTCACGCGTGAACACGGTGAGGTGGGGCGAGAGGACCCCCTCGCAGCCACCCGACCAGACGAACGCCACGTCCTCTGCGACTTCCTCTGGGCTCTGGCCGCGAACGCCGGAAAGGTAGTTCGCGAAGCTCGTCGTGGCGAGGGCCCGTGTGAAGTCGTTGGCTCCGCCGTTTCCTTCGGTCTTGCCGATCGTCGCAACGATCGCGGATGGATCGACCGCGCCCGCGTCGACGAGCGTCCTGAGACCGCTGACGTCGCCGGGGTGGGCCATTGGGAGCCGATGAACTCCGATACGCATGACTTTCCTTTCGTGGGTGATCAGATGGCTTTGACAGGGTTGACGAGGCTTCCGAGGCCGGTCACTCTGCACTCCACGACGTCGCCATCGCGAAGGAACTGAGGAGGCGTCAGCTGGTATCCACAACCTCCGGGAGTTCCGAGCGTGATCAGATCCCCCGGCTCGAGCGTGATCCCTTGGGAGAGCCACCCGATGGCTTCGGCGGGAGAGAACAGCATGTTGCCCGCCGACTCCGACTGCCTGGACTCGCCGTTGACCAGCAGTTCGACGTTGACTCGGCTGAGGTCGTCGAGCTCGTCCGCCGTGGCGATGACCGGACCGATCGGACAGTACGTGTCCTGACCCTTGCCATAGAGGAACTGACTTGTACGGAACTGGAGGTCACGGGCGCTCACGTCGTTGGCGATCGTGTAGCCGAAGACGTGGTCCATGGCGTCCGCCGGATCGATCCATGACCCGCCGCGTCCGATCACGATCGTCAGCTCCACCTCGTAGTCGAGCTTGGATGTGAGGCGTGGGTCGAGAAGGATCGGTGCATCAGGGCCCGTGACAGCCGTGACCGGCTTGTCGAAGAAGAGAGGCACGTCTGGAATCTCGATCTCCTGCCCCAGCGCGATCGCATTCTGTTCCACGTGGGAGCGGTAGTTCAGGCCAACGCAGTAGACGTTCTTGCGGGGGCGTGGGATCGGGGACAGCAGGGTGACATCGGCAAGGCGACGAACGTGGGACGTGTCCCCGGCGAGAACCTGCTTGACCCTGGCGCGGGCTTGCGTGAGGGTCTTCTCGCCGCCGTCGATCAGGTCGAGGAGGGAGGCGAACTCGGGGCTTCCGCCCGAGGCCGTCGTCAGATCGAGTACGGCGTCGTCAGCGACCAGCGCTCCGAGTCGGGGCGGACCGCCGGCGACCTGGAATGTTGCGAACTTCATGAGCGATCCCCTTAGCTGTCAGTGGATTGGATCTGGTCGGCCGGCCGGCGTCGTCTTCCGAACCGGAGTTCGTTGAGCAGGATGTTCAGCACGATTGCCGTGATCGCACCTGAAGCGATCCCCGAGCTGAAGACTGTCTGGACGCCCGCCGGGAAGTGGGCGTAGAACGTGGGCGCTGCGATGGGCAGGATGCCCATGGTGAGGGTCGCCGCCACGATGAGCGCGTTGACCGCGCCGTGGGTTTCGTCGTGGAAATCCACCTTGCTGAGAGTCTGAATCCCGTTGACGGCCACCAGACCGAAAATCGCGATGCCTGCTCCACCGAGGACGGGGAGCGGGACGACGGCGACGACCGCGGCCGTAATGGGGAACAGCGCCAGCACGATGAGGATGATTCCGCAGGCTGCGACCGCGAAACGGCTCTTCACCCGGCTCATGATGAGCAGACCGATGTTCTGTCCGTACGCGCTCGCCTGGAACCCGTTGAGGCCACCGCTGATGACGGAGCCGAGGCAGTCAGCTCGCAGACCATTCGCGACATCCTTCGCCGTCACGGGACGGTCGACGATCTGGCCGATCGCCAGCATGTCCGCCGTTGCCTCGGTCATGATCACCAGCATCACGATGACCATCGAGATGATGGCGGCGATGTCGAAGCGCGGTACACCGAAGTGGAAGAGTCCCGGGACTGCGAACACCTGGGAACTGTGGATCTTGGTGAAGTCGACCATCCCCAGGGGAATCGAGACGAGGGTTCCGATGACCATGGCGACCAGCATCCCGATCCGCTTCGTGAAGCCGGGGACGTACTTGACGATGAACACGGTCAAGAGCAGCGTGAGGATTCCCACGAAGAAGTTCTTGGGCGAGCCGAAGTCGGGTCGACTCTGGTCGCCCTGAAGCCAGCCGATCGAGATCGGGATGAGGCTCACGCCGATGACTGTCACGACGGACCCCATGACCAGTGGCGGGAAGAACCGCAGAAGCTTGCTGTAGACGGGCGCCAGGAAGAACATGGCGGCCGCG
>NZ_DATEJS010000179.1:0-22435 GCF_035277845.1 Microbacterium sp. | reverse complement strand
CGGTCGTCCGGGGCGACGGACGCGTCCCGCGCCTCGCGCGCGACCGCGACCCCGCGCGCGATGAGCTCGCGCGCCTCGTCGGCGTCGAAGCCGGCCGCACGGAACCCCGCGTCGCTGGCCTGGTACGTCGCCGTCGTGGCGACGCACGCCCCCGCGTCGAAGTACGAGCGATGCGCACGCACGATCTGCTCGGGTGCCTCCGCGAGCAGCCTCGCCGTCCACAGCATGCCGTCGACCACGACGCCCTGCTGCTCCAGAGCGGTCGACAGCCCGCCGTCGAGGATCGTCACTGGCGCGGGTGTGGTCATGGAACCATCGTGTCATCGATCGAAGCGGTCGAGCGCCGGCATCCGACCCGGGCCGGAGCCGTCGAGTACGCTCGATCCATGCCGACCGCCGAGGATGCCGTCCAGGCCAGGACGAGCATGGGCCGCGGCTTCGAGATCATCGCGGCGCTCGCGGAACTGACGACGCAGGACGCGTCCGGCGCATCCGTGCACGACGTCGCGCAGGCCCTGCAGCGGGAGCGCTCGCAGGTCTCCCGCACCCTGGCGGCCCTCGCCGATCAGGGGCTCGTGGTGCGCGGACCGGATCACCGGTACCGACTCGCCTGGGGCTGGTACGCCGCCGCGCAGGATCTCACCGACCACCGCCTGCACACGGCCGGGCTGTCGACGCTCGACGAGCTCGCCGAGACGGTGGGCGAGGCGTGCTTCCTCGGCGTGCTGCACGGCGACAGCACCCGCACGGTCGTCGAGAGCATCCCCGCCGCCTCACGGATGATCGGCTCGTGGGTCGGCCGCGCGTACCCCGCCTTCTGCAGTGACGCCGGGCAGGCCGTGCTGTGGGATGCCTCGGACGACGAGGTGCGCGACGTCTTCGCGAAGACCGCGTTCACGAGCCCCGGCCCGAACGCCCCGCGATCCGTGGACGACTTCCTCGCGCGTCTGCACGCCGCGCGCGAGCGCGGGTACGCGATCGTCGACGAGGAGGCGGAGCCGGGACTGTACTCGGTCTCGGTCCCGGTCTGGGACTTCCGGCGCGAAGTGATCGCCGGCATCCAGATCGTCGGCGAGCGCGCCGCCCTGGAACCGCGCACGGCCGAGCTCGCGAAGGCGTGCCGGGCGGCGTCTGCCGTCCTGTCGGCGGCCCTCGGCGCGCCCGATCAGCCGCTCAGCGGCCCCCCGCCAGCACGCTGAGGCGGTCCCGCACCTCGTGCAGGAGGGCGTGGATCGAACGGGTGCGCGCGGCCGGATGCGGCGGGCCGCTCACGGCGACCGCGGCGACGATCCCCATGGAGCCGTGGATCGGGAGCGCGTACTCGGTGACGCCCTCGGCGTACTCGTCCGTCGCCGTGATCATCCCGGTCACGCGGTCCCGTTCCAGCAGCGCCTCGACCCCGGGCACCGTGCGCGCCGCAGCCGGCCCGCCCACGCCCACGAACTGCACGTCCCGCAGCACGTCCTCCAGCTGAGTGCGGGTGTGCTCCCAGAGCAGCGCGCGCCCCGAACCGGTGCACCAGATCGGCGTGACCATGCCGGGCCGGACCGCGGCATCCGCGGCACCCACCCCGGTCTCCGACCGCAGGAGCAGGGCGCCGGCTCCGGATGCCGCGGTCACGAGCGCCGTCATCCGCAACCGCGAGGCCAGCATGCGCAACTCGCGCCGGGAGGCGCGCAGCCACGGCTCGTCGAGGGCCGCCGCCATCCGGAAGTACGCGTCGCCGGCGCTCAGCACGGCCGCCTCGTCGCGCTCCAGGTAGCCCAGCGCCCGCAGCTCCTGCGTGAGCCGGGACACCCGGCTGCGCTCGATGCCCGTGGCATCCGCGAGGCGGGACGCGTTGTGCCCGACCCGCCCGGAACGCTCGCGCTCGACCGCGGCCCCGAGAAGGGCCAGCCCCTGCGACAGCGACGACGGCGTCGACATCCTTGCTCCTCTGCGCGGCGATGGTCCGGCGGATCGTTCGGATCCGGGTCGGGCCAGCCTATCCAGCCGGGAGGATGCCGCCTCGGCCGGGAGGACCGGGCCGATGCCGCGCGGGTACGCGTCGGCGTCGGCGTGGGGCCCTCCCGGCATGGGGATCACCGCTCCAGATCGGCGACGGGCTCTTCGACGGCGGCGTCGTCGACGACGCTGACGGGCGCCTCCTCCGACACCGGAACGGGGTTCGCCGCCCCACGACGCCCGTAGCGCCACCAGAAGAACAGGTAGCAGAGGGCGACGAACGGCACGCCGAAGTAGAGCGCGGCGATCTGGTTGGGGTCGAAGGCGATCGCGACCACCGAGACGAGCAGCAGCGCGAACGCGGCGATCGGCACCAGCGGGAACAGCGGCGTGCGGTACGGCAGCACGGAAAGGTCGCCTCCCTCGCGCAGGAACGTGCGGCGGTGGAAGAACTGGGCGGCCACGATCGACATCCACACGGCCACGACGGCGAAGCCGGCGATCGACACCAGGGCCAGGTAGACGGTCTGCGCGGCGATCACGCTGGACAGCAGCGAGACCAGACCGAGCACCATGCTCACGCTGAGTGCGACGATCGGGATGCCGCGCCTGGTCAGGCGCATGAGCGACTTCGGCGCATGGCCCTCCTCGGCGAGCGAGAACAGCATGCGGGCGCACGAGAACAGGCCGCTGTTGCCGGCCGACAGCAGCGCCGTGATGATGACGAAGTTCATGATGTCGGGCGCGAACGGCACCCCGACGTACTGGAAGACGTCGACGAAGGGGCTCGTCGTCACGCTCGCCTTGTCGTACGGCAGGATCGCCGCGATCACGGTGATCGACCCGACGAACAGCACGAGCAGGCGCAGCACGGTGGAGCGGAGCGCGCGCGGGATGTTGCGGCCCGGATCCTTCGTCTCGCCTGCCGCGACGCCGATGAGCTCCGAGCCGCTGAAGGCGTAGAACACGGCCAGCGACGTCATCAGGACTCCGCCGAAGCCGTTGGGGAACAGTCCCTTGGGCGTGGCGAAGTTGCCGAACAGCTGCGCCGCCGGATGCGTGGCGGACAGCGGGGTGAATCCGAAGATCGCGGCGCCGCCCAGCACGATGAGCGCCACGATCGCGACCACTTTCACCAGCGAGAACCAGAACTCCGTCTCGCCGAAGACGCGCGCCGAGATCGCGTTGATCCCGAAGAGCGCGGCCGCGAAGACGAGGCACCAGATCCACACGGGCACGCCGGGGAACCACCGCTGCATGAGGATGCCGGCTGCCGTGAACTCGGAGCCGAGCGCGACGACCCAGCAGAGCCAGTACAGCCAGGCCGTCGTGAAGCCGGTCGCCGGGCCGATGGAGCGGGCGGCGTAGATGTGGAACGCGCCCGAGACCGGGTACGCGGTCGCCAGCTCGCCGAGGCAGGCCATCACCAGATAGACGACGAGCGCGCCGATGAGGTAGGCGATGATCGCGCCGAGCGGGCCCGCCTGGCTGATCGTGTAGCCGGAGCTGAGGAACAGGCCCGACCCGATCACCCCGCCGAGGGCGATCATGATCAGGTGCCGGGCGTCCATGGAGCGCTGCAGCCGGCGCAGCGGCACCTGGGTGGCGGTGGTGTGGGGCAGAGCGTTGGGAAGCTCTCTCTCCCCGGGAAGTGGGCTCATGGTGTCTCGCATTCGAGTGTCCGAAGATGGGCGGGAATCAACCCTGCGTGCTATATCACCACATCCATGTGTCGATGCCACACAAGATTTCCTCCGGAGACTATCCACGCCGTCTCGGCCGACACAAGAGCGCGCAGCACCGAACCTCGCCGGAGCGCCGTGTTCGGGCGAACCGTCGGTCGGGTGAGCAGATCGACCGGTTCCCCGGGCATTCCGGCAGGCGCGCACTGACCGAGCCTGCCCGGAGGATGGGCACGTCCCTCCCCCTCACACAGACGAAGGATCCTGACGTGCCTCATCACGACATCGCCCTCATCGGCTTCGGCGGCGTGAACCGCGCCCTGGCCGAGATCATCCACACCCGCGGTCCCGAGCTCGCCGACGAGCTCGGGTTCTCGCTCGGCGTCGTGGCGATCACGGACCTGCGCCTCGGATCCCTCATGCAGGCCGACGGCATCGACCTGGGCGCCGTGCTGCGGATGCCCGCCGGCGCGACGTTCGCCGGCTTGCCCGGTGGGGCCGCGATCCCGCAGAACGACCACGTGATCCGCCACACCACCGCGGACATCGTCGTGGAGGCCACGTTCACCAATCCGGTGGACGGCGAGCCGGCGGTCTCGCACGTGCGCGCCGCCCTGGAGAGCGGCAAGAGCGTGACGACCACCAACAAGGGCCCGGTCGCCCTGGCCGGGGCGGAACTGAACCGCCTCGCCCGCGAGCACGGCGTGCGCTTCGAGTACGAGGGGTCGGTCGTCAGCGGCACCCCGGTCCTGCGTCTCGCCTCCGAGGCACTCACGGGCCTGCGCGTGCGCGGCGTGCAGGGCATTCTCAACGGCACGAGCAACTACGTGCTGGGGCAGATGGAGTCGGGCATGTCGCTGACGGATGCCGTCGCGGAGGCCCAGTCGCTGGGCTACGCGGAGGCCGACCCGACGGCCGACATCGAAGGCTCCGACGTGCAGCTGAAGGTCGTCATCCTGGCCAACGAGATCCTCGGCGCGGACCTCACGACCGCCGACGTCGAGCGCCGCGGGATCTCCGGCGTCACATCGGCCGACATCATCCGGGCCGCCGCGGAGGGTTCACGGTTCAAGCTCATCGGCTCGGCGTACCGCGACGACGACGGCACGGTGACGGCCCGCGTCGAGCCCATGGCCCTGCCGCTCACGCACCCCCTCGCGAGCGTCACCGGCCCGACCAACGCGGTGTCGTTCGACACCGACCTGCTCGGCACCGTGACGATCTCGGGCCCCGGCGCCGGGCGCCTGGAGACCGCGTACGCGCTGCTGTCCGACATCATCGCCATCGACGCGCACCTGCGGATTGCCGGCGAGGTCGTCCAGTGAGCCTCCTCGCCGCCCCGGCTGCCGCCACCGGCGAGAGGCATCCGCTGACCGTGTGCGATCCGTTCGACGGCGCACCGATCGGGGTCGCGCCGCAGAGCGGTCCCGCGGACCTCGACCGGATCGTCGCCCGCGCCCGATCCGGCTTCGAGACGGCCCGCGCCCTCTCCCGCTTCACCCGTCATGCGGTGCTCGACCGGGCCGCCGCACTGCTGCGGGAGCGCGCGGAGCAGGCCGCATCGCTCATCGTGCGGGAGGCGGGCAAGACCATCCGGCAGGCGCGCACGGAGGTGCAGCGCGCCGCGACGACGCTCTCGCTCTCGGCCGAAGTCGCGCGCTCCAACGCCGGCGAGGTCATCCCCTTCGACGCGTTCGCCGGATCGGAGAACCGGCGCGGCTGGTTCACCCGCGAGCCGCTCGGGATCATCGTGGCGATCACGCCCTACAACGACGCGCTCAACCTCGTCGCACACAAGCTCGGCCCGGCGATCGCCGCAGGCGACTCCGTCATCCTCAAGCCCTCGCAGTTCACGCCGCTGACGGCGCAGTTCCTCGTGGACCTGCTGATCGACGCGGGGATGCCGTCCGAGGTCGTGACCGTGGTGCACGGCGACCGTCACCTCGCCCAGGCGCTGATCGCGGTGCGCGACGTGCGCCTCGTGTCGTTCACCGGAGGCTTCGCGACCGGGGAGGCGATCGCGCGCGGGGCGGGGCTGAAGCGCCTCGCCATGGAGCTCGGCGGCAACGCGCCCGTCCTCGTCTTCGCGGATGCCGACATCCCGGCGGCGGTCGAGGCGTGCGTGTCGGGCGCGTTCTGGGCCGCCGGGCAGAACTGCGTGGGCGCGCAGCGGATCCTCGTGCAGCGTGACGTGTACGCGCGGTTCCGCGATCTGTTCGCGGCCCGCACCGCAGCGCTCCGAGCCGGGGATCCGTCGGACGAGACGACCGACGTGGGGCCGATGATCACGGTCGCGTCCGCGGAGCGCGCCGAGCGTCTCGTGGACGACGCCGTCGCATCGGGCGCGCGCGTGCTGGCCGGCCACCGGCGCGAGGGCGCGGTCTACGGGCCCACCGTCGTCGAGAACGTGCCGCTGACGTGCGACCTGTGGAGCGAGGAGGCCTTCGCGCCGATCGCCGTGCTGTCGGTGTTCGACTCCGAGGACGAGGCCGTCGCCCGGGCGAACGAGATCGAGTACGCCCTGCACGCGGCGACGTTCACCCGTGACATCGACCGCGCGCTGCGGGTCGCCGAGCGGATCGAGGCGGGCGGGGTCATGATCAACGACTCCTCCGATTACCGCGTGGACAGCATGCCGTTCGGCGGAGCCAAGTACGGGAGCATGGGCCGCGAAGGCGTCCGGTTCGCGTACGAGGAGATGACCCAGCCCAAGGTCGTCTGCCTCAACCTGTGAGCGCGGCCCGGGGCCGGCCGGTGCGGCCGGTCCCGGGTCAGCCGCGGTCGATCACACGGGTGAGCGACACCGAGGTGACCGTGTTCGCCACGCCGGGAAGGGCGGCGATCTGCTCCCAGATCTCACCGACCCGGTCCATCGTCTCGGCGTGGACGGTGGCGAACAGGTCGAACTCGCCCGAGAGCACGTCGCACCGCACGACCTCGGGGATCTGCTCGAGCGCCGTCACGACGTGAGCCCCGCGCATGCGATCGGTGCGGTAGATCAGCACGATCGCGCTGACCCGGGGCGCCCCGACCGCGCCGCGCCGCACCGTGTAGCCGGCGATCACGCCGTCGCGCTCCATGCGCTCGATGCGCTGCTTCACGGCGTTGCGCGAGAGGTGCACGCGCCCGGCGAGCGCGACGAGCGGAACGCGGGCGTCCTGCGTCAGCTCGGTGAGGATCCGGCGATCGATCCCGTCCACGGCACAGCCTCCAGACATGCATCATTCACAATTGCAGATGCTGATTTCACACGTTAGTCTACGAGCATCCTGCTCGGACCAGAAGGACCATCCATGCGCGAACGCCCCGATCGCACCCGACCCGAGACGCTGTCGGATGCGAGCCTCGCCGTCCACGGCGGCATCCAGCTCGACTCGACCCGGGCGCTGCGCACCCCGCTGGTGCTCGCGAACTCCTACCAGCTGCCGGACGACCCGAGCGAGATCAGCTGGTCGGCCACCGCTCCCGGGCTCTACACCCGCAACACGGGCGTGAACCAGCAGGCCCTGCAGCAGAAGCTCGCGGCTCTCGAGGGCGGCGAGGATGCCGTGGCGCTGGCATCCGGCGTCGCCGCGCTGCACGCGGTCTTCTTCACGCACGTGCGCGCCGGCGACCACGTGGTGGTCAGCGACGTGACCTACGAGGCGACGTGGCGCCTGTGGACCGAGCTGCTGCCGCGGCGGTACGGCATCGAGGCGACCTTCGTCGACGTCACCGACCACGACGCCGTCCGGGCGGCTCTGCGACCGAACACGCGCCTGGTGTGCATCGAGGCGATCGCGAACCCCACCACCAAGGTCGCCGACGTCGCGGCCATCGCGGCCATCGCCCACGAGGCCGGCGCCATCCTCATGGTGGATTCGACGTACACCCCGCCGCCGGTCTACCGTCCGATCGCCGACGGCGCCGACCTGGTCGTGCACTCGCTCACCAAGTACATCAACGGTCACGGGGACGCCATGGGCGGAGCGGTGATCGGCCGTCGCGAGCTCATCGAGCCGATCAAGGCGGATGCCATGGTGGACGTCGGCGGTGTCATCTCGCCGTTCAACGCGTGGCAGATCCAGCGCGGCTCGGTCACCCTCCCGCTGCGCATGCGGCAGCATCTGTCGTCCGCGCAGGCCGCCGCCGAGCTCCTGGCGGACGACCCCCGCGTCGCGTACGTCTTCCACCCGGGGCTGTCGTCGCATCCGCAGCACGAGCTCGCCGCCCGGCAGTTCCGCGGGGCGTTCGGCGGGATGCTGGCCTTCGCGGTGGACGGCGACCCCGCAACCCAGAACCGCTTCGTCGCCAACCTGCGCCTCGTCACCTCCGGGTTCTCGCTCGGGCACGACGACTCGCTCATCGTGCACACCGGCACGGAGGGCGGCCGGGTCGCGGCGTACCCGGAGCCGTTCCGGACGATGGGCCACCTGCGCCTGTCGGTCGGGCTCGAAGACGTCGACGATCTGCTCGACGACCTGCGCGGCGCGCTCGACGAAACCTTCCGCTGAGCCGCCCCGCGCACCCGTTTCCGTGCTGGACTGGACTCGATCGTGCCCGCCCGCCGAACAGGAGAATGCATGAGCGCTTACGACGACTGGAACAAGGCCGTCATCGACGAGTTCCGCGCGAACGACGGCACCGTCTCGCACGGCTTCGGCCGCGGACTCGTGCTGCTGCACCACGTCGGCGCGAAGACCGGGACCGCACGGGTGAGCCCGGTGATGGGCATCCCCTCCGGCGACGACACGTGGTTCGTCGCCGCCTCCAAGGCCGGGGCGCCGGAGAATCCCGCCTGGTTCCACAACCTGCTCGCCCACCCGGACGTCACGATCGAGGTGCCCGGCGGCGAGACGGTGGCCGTGCACGCCGAGCAGCTGCACGGTGCGGAGCGGGATGCCGCCTGGGAGCTGTTCAAGCAGCGCAGCGACGGCTTCCGCCAGTACGAGGAGAAGACCACGCGGGTCATTCCGGTGGTCGCGCTGCACCGCCGCTGAGTCGCCCGGTCGACGACCGGCAGCCGCCCCCGCGCCCTACCGGGCCAGGGCGAGGTACTGGTGCACGAACGCGACCGCCATGCCGCCCTCGCCCACACCCGCGGCGACGCGCTTGACCGATCCCGACCGCACATCCCCGATCGCGAAGATGCCCGGCGCGCTGGTCTCGAGGGCGAAGGGGCGGCGGTCCTGCGTCCACTGCGGGGATGCCGCGGCATCCTGACCCGTCATCACGAACCGGTGGCCGTCGCGCGCGATCTCCGGCGGCAGCCAGTCGGTGGCGGCATCCGCCCCGATCATCACGAAGAGCACCGTGCAGTCGCGGGTCGTGGTCCGGCCGCTGCGCCGGTCGGCCACGTCGACGGCGTGCAGGCTGCCGTCGCCGTGCAGCCCCTCGACCTCGCTGCGGGTCTCGACCCGGATGGTGCCGTTCGCGGCGATCTGGTCGATGAGGTAGCGGGACATGCTCGTCTCGAGGGTCTCGCCGCGCACGAGCATGGTCACCGAGCGGGCGTGGCGCGAGAAGAACAGGGCCGCCTGACCGGCGGAGTTGCCGGCGCCGATGATGCACACGTCCGCGCCGTGGGCGAGAGCGGAATCGCTGCGGGCCGCACCGTAGTACACGCCGTTTCCGAGGAACCGGTCGACGCCGGCGACCGGGAGCGTGCGCCACTCGACACCGGTGGCGACGATCACCACGGGCGCCCGCACGACGTCGCCGCCGTCGAGCACCACCTCGGTCGGCCCGGGCCGCACCGCCTCCACGGCGCGCGTCACGACGATCTCGGCACCGAGGCGCTTCGCCTGCTTGAGCGCACGGCTGGCGAGGTCGTCGCCGGAGATCCCGAACGGGAAGCCGGTGTAGTTCTCGATGCGTGTCGAGGTGCCGGCCTGCCCGCCCGGCGCGAGCGACTCGATGACGACGGTGCGCAGCCCTTCCGCGGCGCCGTTCACCGCGGCGGTGAGTCCGGCCGGCCCTGCCCCGAGCACGATCACGTCGTAGTCGGATGCCGTCGGCGTCACCGCGAGCCCGATCACCTCGGCGATCTCGCGCATCGTCGGGGCGACCAGGCGCGGACCGCCGGCGACATCCAGCACCGGGTAGGTCTCCCCCGGCACGGGCGCGTCGAGGGTGACGCGGTCGAACGCCACCTGGTTGCGGGTGAGGAATCCCGCGGCCCGGTGCACCCCGGCATCCTGCCGCGGTCCGATGAGGGTGACGTCGGTCTCGGGCCGCTCCGCGGCGATCTGCTGCAGCCAGTCGACGTAGCGGCGGGCGAGCCCCGCCACGAGGTCGGGGAGCGACGGGGCCATCGCGGCGACCGTGTAATAGACGGTGGGCTCGAGCTTGATGATCCGCGACGGCTGCGCGGCGCGGCCGCTGGCCGGGAACGGGGTGCTGAACGTCATCGGCAGCTCGCCGAAGAACTGACCGGGCTTGCGGGTGCCGATCACCCGCTCGTCCCCGTTGACCACCTTCGTGAGCTCGGCGCCGCCTTCGACGACGATGAACAGTGCGCGCTCGTCGCCTTCGTGGGCGAAGTACTCGCCGGCCGCGAGACGGATGTCCTCGACGGCGCCGGTGAGGTACTCGAGGGTCTGCTGCGGGAGCGGGGCGAACACGCGGATGCCGCGCAGCTCCGCGACCGTGATCATGCGCGGACTCCGTCGGCCGGGCGGGTCATGCTGTCACGGTAGCGCTCCCCCGGTCGTTGAGCGAGGGCGGCGGACGAAACGCAGAGCCCCGCGGCCCGTCGACGGTGTCAACCCCCCTGTTCACGGCGCGTCCGCAGGTCTAGCATCTTCCCGCGGCCATCGGCGACCGCCGGGGCCGAACCCCCTCATGTCTGGAGATCCCGGATGCGCAAACATGTCCTCGGCGTGTCGATCGCGGTGCTCGCGACCGTCGCCGCCGCCCTCGGAGGGGCCGGTGCGGCCAACGCCGCCCCGACGTCTTCCCCGATCCCGAACTCGTCCCCCGGGTGGCTCGCCCACGGCACGAAGCTCGGGCCTGCCACCGGTTCGGTGAGCGCCCGCGTCTACCTCGCCCCGAAGGGCGGGATGGCTGCGCTCCAGGCGCTTGCGACCGCGGTCTCGACGCCGGGTTCGGCGCAGTACCGGCACTTCCTGACCGCGGCGCAGTACCACGCGAAGTTCGACGCGAGCGCGGCGACGGTCAGCGCGGTGACGAGCTGGCTGACCGGCTCGGGCCTGAAGGCCACGGTCGATGCGAACCACCGGTACGTGGATGTGGCGGGCGGCGTCGGAGCCGCGGACAAGGCGTTCGGGGTCACCATCTCGAAGTACGCGCACGATGGGATGACGGTGCAGGCTCCCGCGGGGCCCGCGAGCGTTCCGGCATCCCTCGCCGGCGCGGTCATCGCGGTGAACGGCCTCGACACCACCCCCTCGGTCGTCTCGCCGAAGACGCAGAAGCCGGGGCCGCCGGACGGCGGCTTCCGCAACGCGCCGGTGTGCGGCACCTGGTACGGATCGGCGACGCCGGCCAACATGCCCGCGCCCGACGGCAGCAACCTGCCGCTGTTCGAAGGCGCGGCCATCCCGTACTCGCCGTGCGGGTACACCGGACCGCAGCTGCGCGGGGCCTACGAGGCCGGCGCCACCGCGGGTCTCGACGGCAAGGGCGTCACGGTCGCCATCACCGACGCGTACGCATCGCCCACCATCGAGGCGGATGCCAACCGCTACGCCACCGACACCGGCGACCAGGCGTTTGCCACGGGCCAGTTCTCGCAGAGCCTGCCCGGCTCGTACACCCGCGTGAACAGCGGACAGCGGCAATGCTCCATGCCCGGCTGGTACGGCGAGGAGACCCTCGACGTCGAGGCTGTGCACGCCATGGCTCCCGCCGCGAACATCCGCTACTACGCGGGCAAGAGCTGCTACGACGCTGATCTGCTCGACACGTTCGCGCGGATCAACGACGAGAACGTCGCCCAGATCGTCACGAACTCGTGGGGCGGAGTCGGCGACACCGTGAAGCCCGCGCTGCTGCTCGAATACCAGACGCTGTTCCTGCAGGGCGCGGCGCAGGGCATCAGCTACGTGTTCTCCAGCGGGGACAACGGCGACGAGGCGACGGCGGTCGGCAGCCCGCAGACGGACTACCCGGCATCCGACCCGTACGTCACCGCGGTCGGCGGCACGTCGACGGCGATCACGCCCGACGGGGTCGTCGGCGAGACCGGCTGGCAGACGTCGAAGTACGTGCTCTCCAACGGAGCGTGGACGCTGAGCACGTCGTTCCTCTACGGAGGCGGCGGCGGATACTCGTCGAACATCGCCGAGCCGCAGTACCAGAAGGATGCCGGCATCCAGAGCCCGAACGGCGGGCGCGCGGTGCCGGACGTCTCGATGGACGCCGACCCGACCACGGGCATGCTCGTCGGACAGACGCAGACGTTCACCGGCGCAGCCGCGTACGACACGTACCGCATCGGCGGCACGAGCCTCGCGTCGCCGCTGTTCGCGGGCATCACGGCACTGAAGATCCAGGCAGAGGGCGGTGCGGGCCTCGGCCTGCTCAACCCGCTCATCTACACCTCGCGCGGCGCCGGATTCCACGACGTCACCGGGGCCGGGATCGACAGCGGTGCGATCCGCGTGGACTTCGTGAACGGGCTGGATGCTTCGAACGGCTACGTCTACTCGGTGCGCACGTTCAACGGCGCGACCACCAGCCTCACGGTGGGCACCGGCTGGGACACCGAGACCGGCTGGGGCAGCGCCCGGGCCGCCTGGGTGAACCAGTAAGGAGCAGCACAAGAAGGGGGTCCGGCGTCGCCGGGCCCCCTTCTTCGGATTCAGCTCGCCTCCCGGGCGGTCAGCACCACCCAGACGACGAGACTGAGCGTCCAGAGCCGGAAGATCACCGCGCCGAGCAGTCCCGGCAGGAAGAAGCCCGCCACCGCGAGCACGGGGGCGACGAACGGCAGGATGCGGAGGAGGGATGAGTGCGCACGCGGGCGGCGCACGAACATCAAGGCGTGCGCCAGCATGACGACTGCGAAGAACGCGCCGGTGTGCAGCGCACCGTGGACGCTGACCACCTGAGTGGGGCCGACGGAGTCGATGCGGAACGCCCCCATGACCGCGAACGCCGCGGCGGTGAGCCAGGCCAGGAGTGCCACCCACCGTTTCGACAGCAGGGCGAGGCCCGCGTACCCGACGCCCGCTGCGACGAACGCGACCTGGAGCATCCATCCGCCCGGGCCGAGGGCGTACTTGCTGATGGTGGCGTCGCCGAGCATCTGCGGCTGCACCATGTGCAGAACCAGCAGGAGCACCACGTAGAGGCCCGCTCCGGCGTAGGCGACGACGACGGCGGGGCGGACTCCGGCGCGTGTGGAGATCGTGGACATGGCGCCTCCTGATAGTATCTTTGAGACCATCTGATCAAGAGCATCATGAACCCGGAACGCAAGGATGTCAACGCCCTCTCTGAACCCGATCAGCTACGTCGTGCTCGGAATCGTCGCCTCGCGCGGACCGTCCACGTCATACGAGATGAAGAAGCTCGTCGGCACGTCCATCAGCTTCTTCTGGACGTTCCCGCACGCCCAGCTCTACCGCGAGCCGCAACGACTCGCGCAGCTCGGGATGCTGGAGGAGGAGCAGTCCGAACTCGGCCGCCGGCAGCGGGTCTTCACGATCACCGAGGCCGGCCGAGAAGCCCTGAACGCATGGCTGGCCACACCGGGGCAGGCCGACGTCGAGATGAGGGACCCCGCTCTGCTGAAGCTGTTCTTCGGGCGGCTCACCTCACCGCAGGACATCGTCGCCCTCGCCCGCGAGCAGATCGCCGGGCATCTCGCGACGAAGGCGAAGTACGAACTCCTGCTCGAGCGATATGCGGGGCGCCGGGAGCTGTCGTTCCAGCTGGCCCCCTTGCGTATCGGCGTGGCCTACGAGCAGGCGTACGTGGAGTTCTGGACGGATGTCGCCGAGCATCCCACCGACCCCACGTCGCTGAGCGAGGAGATTGCGGCCCGGGCGCCCCGGTCGGGGACGTAGCGGACCACGCTGGACGTCACGCTCCGGGCGCGGCATCCAGCACGGTCGGCACGTACTCCAGCAGCTGGATGCGGTTGTCGAACGTGCGGGCCTCCACGAGGTCCAGGCGCACATCGGGATAGCCGTCGAAGATGCGGTCCCGCCCGGTCGCGCCGGTGATCACCGGGAAGATCCCCACCCGGTAGCGGTCCACCAGTCCCGCATTCAGCAGCGAGCGGCACAGCGCCACGCTGCCGAGCGTGCGCAGCGGCCGGTCGGACTCCTCCTTCAGCGTGCGCACGAATTCGATCGCATCCGAGTCGACGAGCGTCGAGTTGGCCCAGGTCAGCGGGTGCTGCAGCGTCGACGAGAACACGTACTTCTGCACGCCGTCGAGCATGCCGGTGCCGGGCTCGCCGCCGGCGGTGAGCGCCGACATGAGGCGGTACGTGGTCGCGCCCATGAGAAGCGGGTCGTCCTTCTCGGGCGACTCGCCCAGCCAGCCGATGTACTCCGGGGCCTCGATGCCCCAGAATCCCGGCCACCCCTCCGCGGCGCCGTATCCGTCGAGGGAGATGATGAAATCGATCGTCAAGGTCTGCACGGGAGCCTCCTTCGCGCTGAGCTCACGCGGTGGTGCGTGAGCCGTTCCCGGGTGGATGCCTCGTGCCCGAGCCTAGGCATCGCGTCGCGCAAGCGACAGGGGTGCTGCGCCCGAGCAGCGCGGTGCCGGATGCCGATGGGATGCCGGATGCGGCATACGCTCGGGGCATGGCTTCTGAGGGTGCCGGCTGGCGGATCCTGCGTGCGATCGACGACGTGCCGCCCGTGCCCTGGGCCAACGGCGCCGGCACGACCCGGGAGCTCGTGGGCTACGACCGGTCGGCGCAGCTCAGCCCGGCCGGGACGGCGCATTGGCGTCTGAGCATCGCCACGCTCGAACGACCCGGCCCGTTCTCGCCGCTGGCGGGCGTGGACCGCACCTTCCTGCTGGTCGGCGCGGACGCGACCCTGTCGGTCGACGAGGAGGTCCACGAGCTGCGCGACGGCGACGCGCTGTGGTTCCGCGGCGACCAGGACGTGGTGCTGGTGGCGCTCAGCGCGGCCTGCCATGCGGTGAACCTCATGACGACGCGCACCGAGGGCGCCACGGCCCCGCGGCTGCACGCGGGCCTGGCCGACAGCGCGACCCTCGCCGTGGCGCTCGAAGACAGCGGGGATGTGGCCCGGTTCGACCTGCTCGAGCGCGCCACGGGCGACGGACCCGCGATCGCCCTCCCCGCAGAGGTGGCATCCCTGGTCCTGGAATGACGGGGCGCAGGCTCAACCCGGCATCGTGAAGCCGCTGACGGGTGCAGGCCGAGCCGGATGCCCCGCGCCTATCCTGGACCTGCCATGTCCCCTGCATCCGACGTCGCGAGCGTGCCGCCGCGCATCCACCTGCCGGTCATGGACCGCGCCGTCGACATCGGGTTCGCGATCCTGCTGGTGGTGTCGGGCGGCCGGTACTTCGCACACCACCCGCTCGGCGCAGGGGCGGCCGGCGAAGCCGTGCTGGCCCTCGCCATCGCCGCGGGACTGAGCTACGCGACCGCCGTGATCGGTCCCCGCCGTGAGCCGGCGGCGACGACACGGCTGCAGGGGTACACCACCCGCCAGGGCATCGGACTGCTGGCCGCGACCGCGTTCTGGATCCCCCTCACGATCCTGGCGCCCTCGTTCGGGTGGTGTGCGTTCGCGCTCTTCTTCGCGGTGCACCGGGTGCTGCGAGGCATCGTCGCCTCCCTCGTCTCCGGCATCGTCGTGGTGGCCGTCAGCGTCGGCCTCTTCATCATGTCGTCCGGCGAGGACCTCGGCCTGGTGCTCGGCCCGTTCTTCGGCGGCCTCGTGCTGTCGTACGCATACTCGGCACTCGACCGCGCGATCTCCACGCAGCGGTCGCTGATCGCCGAGCTGCTCGACACCCGCGAGCAGCTCGCGCGATCGGAGCGGGATGCCGGAGCCCTCGCCGAGCGCGGCCGGGTCGCGAGCGACCTGCACGACACCGTGGTGCAGCGCACCGCGAGCGCCCTGCTGCTGCTCGAGGCCGACGGGCAACGTCCCGGCGGGTCGTCCGCCACCGTCGCGGAGGCCCGCGAAGGGCTCCGCGAAGCGCTCGTCGAGACCCGGCAGCTGCTGCACGGCCTCGCCGACGCCGATCCGCGCGCCGAGTCGCTGCCCGCCGTGCTCGGCTCGCAGGCGGCGGCATCCGGCGCCACGTTCTCCATCGTGGGAGAGCAGCGCCCGGTGCCCGAGCCGCTCACCCAGGCGCTGCAGCGCGTGGTTCAGGAATCCCTGATCAACAGCCGAAAGCACGCCGACGCCCAGACTGTGCAGGTGACGCTCACCTACTTCCCGGATGCCGTCGGCATCGATGTGGCGGATGACGGGGTCGGATTCGCGGTGACGCCCGAGCGGCAGCGCATGGGCGACGGCGACGGATTCGGCATCCGCGCCATGACGTGGCGCATCCGGAACCTCGGCGGAGACCTGACCATCGAATCGCGCCCCGGTGGCGGCACCGTCGTGGCCGCCACCGTGCCGACGAGCCCCGACCGGGAGGGCGCGCCGTGATCCGCATCCTGCTCGTCGACGACCACCCCGTGCTGCGGCACGGCATCGTGGCTCTGCTCGGCACGCAGCCCGACCTCGAGGTGGTGGCCGAAGCGGGCGCCGCGGACGACGCCGCCTCCATGGCGGAGGCGTACCAGCCCGATGTCGCCCTCGTCGACCTCGACCTCGGAGCGGAGCAGCCGACCGGCTTCGACGCCACGCGCGGCATCCTGCGCGCGAGCCCGAAGACGAAGACGCTGATCTTCACCGCGTACGACTCGGATGCCGACATCGTGCGCGCGATCGACGCCGGCGCGGTCGGCTACCTCGTGAAGGACAGCCGGCCGGCCGACCTGTTCAGCGCCATCCGGTCGGCGGCGAGCGGCGATTCGGCGCTCGGCGGACTCATCGGCGCGCGGCTGATGGACCGGCTCAACAGCCCGGACGACACGCTCACCGCCCGTGAACTCGAGGTGCTCACACTGGCGGCATCCGGCCTCTCGAACCGCGACCTCGCGGGACGGCTGCTGGTGAGCGAGGCGACGGTGAAGACCCATCTGCACCACGCGTACCTCAAGCTCGGCGCGGACAACCGGCAGACCGCCGTCGCCACCGCCGTGAAGCGAGGACTCATCCGGCTATGACCGCGGTGGCCCGCCGAAAACCCGGCGGCGCCGTGCCCAGGCAGCTCGCAGACAGGTTCAACCGATCGATTGATGTCGGGGGCGAAACCGATTTCTAGCGTGGAAGACATGAACGTCAACGCACTGATCTCCCGCCGCGCGGTGCTCACCGCATCGTCCTTCGTCCTCGCCGCCGCCGGCGTGCTTCCGGCCTCCGCCGCCTTCGCGGACGCCCCCGCCGCACCGGCCGCCGCATCGGCCCCGCACCGCGTGCAGTCGCCGTCCGAGGTGCTGGCGTCGACCCCGTGGAAGACCACCGGCGCCCTCGACGCCCAGGGTGACCGCGTCGCCCTGGACAACCCGGCCGTCTCGAACTTCGTGGGCTGGGCGTACTTCAAGGCCGACGGAACGTTCACCATGTACAACCTCGACGACAGCCCCAAGATGCACGGCGACTGGTCGGTCCCGGCCGACGGCTCGGCGCGCACGATCGTCGCGAAGGATGCCGCGGGCACCGTGCTCTTCACGCGTGTCACGCCGATCGTGCAGCTCGACACGCACACCTTCACCTACCGCGTATTCCCGAACGCCGCCGACACGAGCGTCTACTACGACGTCGTGCACACCAAGACGAACCATGTGGAGCCCGGCACCGACGCCGCCGGCCCCGGCCACGGCGGCTTCCGCGGCAACAACGGCGAGGGCGGCTACCACTTCAACCACGGCAACGACCACTGACCCGAGCCGATCCGGCACACCAGCCCGGTTCCCGCGTCACCGCGCGGGCGCCGGGCTTCGTCGTCGGCGGAAGTTAGTCTGCAGGGATGCTGACAACCACGGAATCGCGGCTGCTGCGGGTGCTGATCGCGCTGAGGGATGCGACCGGCGCGAAGACCCGCACGCCCGTTTCCGAAGAGCTGGTGGCCGAGCTGCTGCGCGACGACGCGGCGTTCGCCGGCTCCGTGGCCGCCGAGCTGAACGACCTCGAACGGCAGGGCTTCGCCCGGATCACAGCCACCCTGTCCGGCATCCGCGACGTGCAGATGACCGCGCCGGGCAAGATCAAGGCGGAGGAGTTCGACCGGCTGCGGGCGCGCGCGACGATTCCGCAGGCCGTGCCCCGCCCCGCACGGCGGGCGGATGCCACCCGCCGTGAGGATGCCGCGACCGCCGCGTCCGCGACCGCCTCCGCGCCCGTCGACGACTGGGAGACCGGGGTCGCCGAAGTGGTCGATGCGGTCACGCAGGCGATCGCGCTGCTGCCCCCGGACACCACCATCGTCATCCGCAGCCTCATCGACGACGCCCGCAAGGCGGTGTCCTCGGGGTCGCGCGGCCGGGCGCGGCGAGCGCTCACGGCGCTCGGCGGCTACCTCGGGGATGCGGCGTCCGGAGCGCTCGGCAACGTGCTCGCCGCGCAGATGCTCGCGCTGGTGCCGCAGCTCGACGACTGAGCATCCGCCGTCATCCGCGCCTGGTCGGCGCGGACCCTGCTCCTCCCCGGATTTCGGCGCGGGCACCGTGGGCCGAAATCCCCACGTGCACCCCTGGTGCCGTCGGTGGATCGGACGTATCTTGCCGTTGGATCTCCTCTCGAACCCCGACCGGAGACATGAGATTCGCACCCCGAAGGAGTGTCAATGAAGCACTCGTCCCTGGCCAGGATCGTCCTGGCCGCCGCCGGAGCGCTGGGGCTGATCGCCGCAGCCGCCGGTCCTGCGACGGCGTCCACGAGCCCGTCGTCCGGCCTCATCTACAGCGTGCATCCGATCATCCAGCGCGCGCACTTCTCGCATGTCGCCGGTCTGCCGCAGAACCCGGCCGACTGTCTCGCCGCGACGGGCGGCGAGTTCGCCTGCCAGACCCCCGACAGCATCCGTGCGGCGTACGACATCCCCGCGATGGTCAACGGCATGCCCGCCGGAACGGGACAGACGATCGTCATCGTGGATGCCTACGGCAGCCCGACCGTGCGCAGCGACCTCGCGACCTTCACGGCCGCATTCGGCCTGCCCGCGCCGACGCTGAACATCTACTACCCGGTCGGCAAGCCGACCTGGACCGGATCGCGCACCCAGCTGAACTGGGCCGAGGAGACGTCCCTCGACGTGCAGTGGGCCCACGCGGTGGCACCCGGTGCGACGATCGATCTCGTCGTCTCGGCGACCCCCTACGGCGACAACCTGAACGCCGCTGAGCAGTGGGCCGTCAGTCACCACCTCGGCAACGTCATGTCGATGAGCTTCGGCATCCCGGAGAACACCATCCACGGCAACAACGGCCAGCTGGCGCAGGCGCACAGCATCTACGTGGCGGCTGCGAAGCAGAACATGTCCGTCTTCGCGTCCTCGGGCGATTCCGGCTCGGACAACGGGGCCGGCTTCGCGAACTTCGGGTTCCCGGCATCCGACCCGCTCGTCACCGCCGTCGGCGGCACGAACCTGTGGGTGGGCAGCGGCCTGAACGAGCCGCGTGAGACGGTGTGGGGCGACTTCACGGCGTGCCCGACCACCTGTGGTGACGGCCCGTTCGGCGCCACCGGCGGTGCCCCGAGCCTCGTCACCGCGAAGAGCGGATCGGACGTCGCCTACAACGCCAGCGTCTACACCGGTGTGCTGACCTACCTCGGGTTCCTCGGCGCGGCCAACGACGGGTTCTACTTCTTCGGTGGCACCTCGGCCGGCTCGCCCCAGTGGGCGGCGATGACCGCGGACGTCATCCAGGCCGTCGGCCACACCGTCGGCAGCGTGAACCAGTACGTGGCCGGCTGGGCTGCGGGCGGTCAGCTGCACGACGTCACCGTGGGAAGCAACGACACCCCGACCTTCATGGGCGGATTCTCCGCAACCGCCGGGTGGGACAGCCCGACCGGGTACGGAACGCCGGATGCGGGGGCGATCATCACCGCGCTCGGTCACTGACGCACATCGCACGTAAGGGCGCCCCGCGATCGGCGAGGCGCCCTTCCTGCTCTGTGCACCGGGTCAGGAGTAGCCGCGGCGCAACAGCATGACGGCCGCGCTGTCGAACTCGTCGGCGCTCGGGATGGCGTAGTCCAGCGCGTTGGCGTTGCGGGTGATCACCGCGAACACGGCGGCGACGGCCGCGGCATCCTCGAGCTCCTGGACGGACAGCCCGGCATCGAGTGCTACCCGCACGTCGGCGGCGGAGAGCCGGTCCGGATGCAGCGTCACCTGCTCGAGGAACACCAGGGCGGCGCGCAGCCGGTCATCGATCGGCGCGGTGCGGTAGTCGGCGAGTGCGGCCTCCGCGACCGCCGGGTCCATCCCGCGGACGGCGATCGCGCGATGTGCGCCGACGCAGAACGGGCAGAGGTTCCAGGATGCCACCATCGCCGCCATGAGCTCCCGGTCGGAGACCGACCAGCTGCTCGGCTCGCGCATGGCCTTCTGCGTCCACGCGCCGAGGGCCGGGCCGACGAATCCCTTGTCGTAGAACGCGACGCGGGCGGCATCCGGCAGGCGGTAGCCGGCCACGCGCGAGATCGTCCGGATCAGCACCCGGTGGATCAGCGTGTCGCCGCGGTCGACCTCACTCAGGCGCATCCGTCGCCTCCCGGATCGCACGCATCGCGGCATCCCACCGGTGCAGCCCGGCACCGACGGAGGCGGACATGACGACCTCGAACGCCGCACGGTCGGATCCGGCGACCTCGCGCACGGCGTCGATCTGCGCCGCCGTCACGCGATACGAGGCAGCGCCGATGTCGCGCGCGACCGAGCCGTACGGCTCCGCGAGCTCGGCGGGTTCACCGGCACCGGCGTGCATCGCCCCGGTGCGCAGGCCGGCCCCGATGACGCCGGTCGTCTCGAGGCGCTGCCGCAGCTCCGCGGCCAGCTCGGCATGGGTCTTCTCGGCGGCCATGCCCCGAACCTACCCCCGGTTCGGAGTACCCCCGGCCGGATCCCCGGATCTTGGGCCACGAGCCATCGCGTCGACGCTCAGCGCGAGAGCCTCAGGCGTGGGCGCGCATCGGGGCGTCCGACCGGCGACCGAGCACGACGAGCGCGGCACAGCCCGCGACGAGCGCCAGCCCGGCGACCGTCAGCGCCGTGGCATCCCACCCCGCGTGCGTGAACACGACGCCCCCGGCCCAGCCGACGATGCTCGAGCCGAGGTAGTAGAAGAGGTTGTACAGCGACGTCGCCTGGGCGCGCCCGGCCGTCGCGTCGGCGGCGGTCCACCCCGATGCCACGGCGTGTGCGCCGAAGAAGCCGATCGTGAAGACGGCGAGCCCCACGAGCACGAACAGCAGCATCGGCACGAGGGTGAGCAGCACCCCGGCGACCATCGTGGCGGTCGAGACCAGCAGCACGGGCAGTCGTCCGTGCTGCGCCGCCGCGCGCCCGGCCTGGCGCGACGACCAGGTGCCGGCGAGATACGCGAGGAACAGCAGCGAGGTGATCCCGGTCGGCAGGTCGAACGGCGCCCCGGTGAGGCGGAACGCGAGGTAGTTGTAGATCGTCACGAATCCGCCCATGAGCAGGAATCCCTGGGCGTACAGCACGAGCTGCGCCGGGGACCGGAGGTGCCCCAGCACGAGGTGCACCAGCGAGACGCGCTCGGCGGCCGGTGTCTTGCGGAAGCCGCGGGCGCGCGGGACGAGCAGCATGAACCCGGCGGCGGCGAGCGCGGCCAGCACCACGACCGCGCCGACACCCCAGCGCCAGCCCAGCCACGACGCCACGGGCGCTGCGACGATGCGGCCGAGCAAGCCCCCGATCGTGGTGCCGGCGACGTAGGTTCCGGCGGCGACGGCCGCGTGCCGTGGGTGGATCTCCTCCTGCAGGTAGGTGATCGCCAGGGCGGGCACGCCGCCGACGGCGATGCCCTCGGCGACCCGCAGCGCGAGGATGCCGCCGAAGCTCGGGCAGGCGATGACCGCGAAGCCGAGCACCGTCGCGGCGATCACCGAGCAGTTCATCGCGTTCAGCCGTCCGATCCGGTCGGCCACCCACGACCACGGCAGCACGCCGGCGGCGAGCCCGATCGTGGCCGCGGAGATGAGCAGGGCCGACTGATCGGGCGTGATGCGCAATGCGCCCGCGACCTCCGGCAGGATGCCCTGCGGCGAGTACAGCTGCGCGAACGTGGCGATGCCGGCGCACACCAGGGCGATGAGGATGCGGCGATACTCCCGGGAATCCCCGAGGTGCCCCTGCCACACCCCGATCCCCGCTGTCTGGCTGCCGGTCATCGTGCTCACCCGGGCAACGCTAGGCCGCGCTGAATGGTGACTCAAATGCATCGATGCCATGGGTGGCATCCAGACTCGCTATGGATGAGGGGTAGGGTGTGCGTCATGAGCGGAGCGGAGACTGCCCGACTGCGTGAGGTTCTCGCCGACCTGCCGTACCTGGTCACCGTCGCGGAGACCGGCGGGGTCGGCGCCGCGGCCGACGAACTCGGCGTGCCGCAGTCGACGGTCAGCCGGGGCCTCGCCCGCCTGGCGGACCGCCTGGGCTCGCCGGTGCTGGTGCGACGCGGCCGCGGCGTCGAGCTCAGTGCGGAGGCGTTCGCGTTCCTCCCGCACGCCCGCCGCGCGCTCGACGAGGTGCTCACCGGCACCGGCGATGCGGTG